>JAUYJY010000062.1 GCA_030699205.1 Candidatus Pacearchaeota archaeon | reverse complement strand
ATTAGCGGAAGAACAAAAAACTGTTCAAAATATGGACAATTCTGTTGATTAGCACAATTATTTTCAGAATTGTACAGATAGAGAATTCTGGACAAATAGTGTTCCAATTATCAGAATTATCTATATTTTGTCTTCTGCTATCTATACTTTCTTTATATCCCTTATTTTACCTTTATTTCTTAACAAATTTTAATTATAAATATAATCCCTCTCAAAAGAACAATAATCTTTATAACCAATTCAAATTACCATAGTTTATGGGTCAAAGCGACATTTGGACTGAAAAATATCGTCCTAAAAAATTTGAAGAGGTGGTAGGTCAGCAAGAAATAATAAAGAGGACAAGTTCCTTAGTGCAGGCATTAAATATTCCTCATTTACTTTTTGCAGGTTCAGCAGGAATTGGAAAATCAACACTTGCATTGATAATCGTTAAAAGCCTTTTTGGAGATACATGGAAAGAAAACTATTTAGAATTAAACGCCTCTGACGAAAGAGGAATAGATGTAGTGAGACAAAAAGTAAAAGATTTTGCAAGAACAAAAGCTCTTGGAAAAGTCCCATTTAAAGTAATCTTCTTAGATGAAGCAGATGCATTAACAAAAGAAGCCCAGCAGGCATTAAGAAGAACAATGGAAAATTATACCAACACCTGCAGATTTATTATGTCTTGCAATTACTCCTCAAAAATAATAGACCCCATACAATCTCGTTGCGTTGTCTTTCGTTTTAAACTCTTAGAAAAAAAAGATATTGTTGAAGTGATAAAAAGAATATGTGAAAAAGAAAATCTAAAAATTACAGATGAAGCTGCAGAAATTCTTTATGAAATGTCTGAAGGAGATTGCAGACGTGCAATCAACCTTTTACAGGCAACAGCTTCCGTATCATTAGACATCACTGCAGAAATGGTCAGTATGATTTCTTCATCGACAAAACCTGCAGATATAAAAATTGTTTTAGACTACGCACTCACTGGAGATTTTATTAATGCAAAAGAAAAACTTCTCGACGTAATGTTAAGGGAATCCGTTTCAGGCACAGATATAATTAAAGCAATACAAAAAGAAATTTGGAATCTCCAAATAGAACCTGAAATAAAAATAAAACTAACAGAAAAAACAGGGGAAGCCGAATTTAGAATTGTAGAGGGCTCCGACGAGTTTGTTCAACTTCAAGCTTTATTAGCTTCTTTTGTCTTGGCAGGATTAAAAGAGAATATTGATTAATTTAAAACAAATAATATCTTTTCCAAATTTATCTTACAAATCCCTAAGTTATTTTATGTTAAGGGATAGGGAAGACACAAATGTTTTGTTTTTTGTGTTCTTTGGATATTTTTTGGGGATGATTATTCATGTAATAGATGTTATCTATAATTCACTTTTTGGCTCCAAGCAACGATAGTTTATTAAATAAATGATATGTTTCTATTTATATGGATGTTTCAAATTACAAAGATTCGGAATTTTTAGAAAAATACAAGAAGGCACCTCTACTTCATCCTTTTGTTGTTTTTCCTGCTTTACATAAAACTCTTGGTGATGTGAAAAACAAAAAGATTTTAGATTTAGGTTGTGGCTCTGGTGATTTTTCACATTCTCTTGTTGAAAAAGGTGCAAATGTCATAGGCGTTGATGTTTCTGAAAAATGGATTGACATTTGCAAAAAAGAATATGTGAATGTAAAAAATCTTGAATTTTTTGTTGCTGATGGTTCTAATCTCAAACAACTCGCTGAAGATAGTTTTGACTTTGTTGTTATGAATATGGTTTTATTGAATATTCCAACACTGGACAAAGTCAAAAAGATATTTCAAGAAGTTTCAAGAATCCTCAAAAAATCAGGTAAGCTGATATTTACGGATTTACATCCGCTTGCTTTAATGATTGAACAAACTCTGTGTGAATCCCAGACTTATCTTCTCGGATTTTCATATTTCAAAGATGGCTCCAAATTCAGATCAAAAGTAAAACTTACTGATGGCTCTGAAATTGAATTTGGAGATATTCATTGGACTCTTGAAACATACACTCTTTGTTTGAACGATTCAAATATGTGCATTAGTAGAATAATTGAGCCACAACCGATTAAGGAGGCGCCTTCTTTCTTGAAAAATTACAAAATCCCAGAACATATTATTTTTGTATGTGATAAGCATTAATCACCAAAAAGTGAACTTGCTCCACTACGTTCCACAAACTTCTTTTATCTCAGATGTTATGTGCAATCCTCCTCCGCCCGCCTAATGAAATGATTTATATATCAATCTAATTTAATGAATATTATGAGCAGAACTGTCCTTGTCATATTAGACTTGCAGAATTGTTTTATTACAGACAAGACAAAATCTCTTCCTCAAAAAATCAAGAAGTATATTGAAACACAAAAATATGATTTTATCATTTTCTCAAAATTCATCAATTCAGAAAGCTCAAATTTCGTAAAAAAATCGAATTGGAATAAATGCAAAAACTCCCCTGAAACCGATATTGTTCCAGAGCTTTCTGAAATTGCATTGAAAAATCATATTTTTGAAAAAAGTGCATATTCAATATTCAAATCAAAACAATTTGTTGATTTTTTGAGTCAGAACAAAATTTCAAAATTATACTTTTGTGGTTTAGATTTAGATGCTTGCATTTTAGCTTCAGCTTTTGAAGCATTTGATTTAGGATTTAGTTTTGAAATTTTGTGTGATTTATCGGGCAGTTCTGCTAAGATTAATATGGATAATTCTGCAAGGCAAATTATTAATCGTAATTTGTAACTGCGTGCTACGGAGCACAAAAGGAAATCTTATTAAATTAGCTTTTATTTAGTATAAATATGGATAAAACAATTTGTATTTTTGGTGCCTCGTCTGTATGGGGTGCATGGGATTATGAAAAATCAGGATGGGCTAACAGATTGCGACTTTTTTTAGATTCAGAAAATTATGACATTTTTACATATACTCTCGGAGTTTCTGGTGATACGACAAACGAGCTTTTGAAAAGATTTGATATTGAAGCTGAAGCTCGACAACCTACATTAATCATTTTTTCAATAGGCGATAATGATTCGATTTATGTGAAATCTCAGAACAAACAAATGGTCTCGCCTCAGCAATTTGAAAAAAATCTTCAAAAGCTAATAGACAAAGCCAAAAAATTTACCGATGTCATAATTTTCATAGGTTGTAAAAAAGTCGATGAACCAAAGACTACTCCCATCCCTTGGGCAACCGATTATCATTACACAAATCAAAATCTCTCTCTATATAATCAAAAAATAAAAGATATTTCTAATAAAAACAAAATTCATTATTTAGAGATTTCTGATTTGATAAAAAATGAAGATTTTGAAGATGGTTTGCACCTAAATTCAAAAGGGCACCAAAAATTATTCTTAAAGATTAAAGATTTCCTATTAGATAAAAAATTATTGTAGCACCCCCCACCCAACGCCTCGGATTTTCTGCGAGATAGTTCGCTTCGCCCAATATAAGATTGCAATCTTTCTAATACTTCATCACCAAATTCATCATCAATTATAACTAATCAAAAACATATATCATAAAGCTATCAACGCCTAGCTGTTTCTTCTTTTATAACACTAAGAAGAGTCTCCAATCTTCCCCTAACTGCTTCACAAATCCTTTCCGCTTTTTCATACTTATTCCCCTCTCCGGCAATATCTCTTAAAGCCACAGGAGTTCCAAATCTAACTATTGTATTCCCTTTAGATTCTTCAGAAACAAAATGCCTCCAACGAAAACCTGCCCAAAAATCCCAAAAATAATATTTCATTCTCCCAATAGGCGTTCTTGGTTGGTCAATCCTTTCAAAAAAACCATCTTCTGGAATTTTATCATAGTTGCAAGCAACAGGACAAACATAAATCTCTCTTGAATCTCTTTCCTTGTCAATCCTATCTTGTGCAGAAACAACAAGCCGAAAAAAAGGAGTCTTAAATTCTGCAAGCCCTTTCTCTGGATGCCTATTTCTTGTCCCCTCTGGAAAAACTAAAACTGAATCCCCTCGACCAAAAGCATCAATAACTGCTTTCATATACCCCCTCATATCACGCCCATCATCTTTAGAATGCCATATGACTCCCCAAGGAGCCATGTCAAATAAAAAAGTTCTAACAAACCAATTATTCAAATTGCTCCCGGCGATAGCCCTCGCAAAAGGAAGACCGCTTCCCAAAACACCCCACAAAGGCAAGAAATAATCAAGCATTGATTGATGGTTCACAGCATAAAGCACAGGATTCTCCCCAATAATTCTCTTAGCATTATCGGCACCTTCAACAGACAAATTGGGAGCTAAAGAATGTATGTACCTTGTCCCTTTTTTACTCTCTGCATAACTACACAGGGAATCAAAACCAATATGCCTTAATTTTTCTGAGCCACTCATAATCTTATTTTAAATTAATCAATTTTTAAATTTTTGCAGAAAATAATTATATGGATATATTCAAGGCATTTAATTCCCATATACTTTTATGCATTTAATTTCCATATGCTTTTATGCATTTAATATACACCCTATCAAGCCAAAGAAAAATAACCCTAAAAATAATCCAACAATTAAATCCACATCAAAACCACACCCTCAAAATAAATAGATTTAACACGAGAATTAATATAAACCTATAATTATAATTCTTAATATGTCATCCTTAAACTTCGCAGAAAAATACAGGCCAAAATCCTACAAGGAAATCATAGGTCAGACAGAAGCAATAAAGGAAATAGAAAAATTTATTAGAGAATACCCTAAGAAAAAAGCCCTGATTCTTCACGGACACGCGGGAGTCGGAAAAACGACGTTAGTTCATACACTTGCAAAAGAACACGACCTAGATATTTTTGAATTAAACTCATCAGATTTAAGAAATAGATTAAAATTAGATGAAGTTCTAAAACCGGCATCTGAACAGCAAAGCCTATTCAAACGAGGTAAAATCCTCTTGATGGACGAAGTGGATGGAGTTACAGGAACAGATAGAGGGGGAGTTCAGGAATTAATAAGGATTTTACAAAAATCATCACATCCAATAATAATGACTGGAAATGATATATGGGACTCAAAATTCTCACAACTAAGACCAAAATGCAGGCTTGTTGAATTAAAGCCATTAAAAACAGAGGATATCGTTGAATTACTAAAAAAAGTTTTAGAAATAGAAAAAATAGAAGAAAATCCTCATTTTCTAAAACAAATAGCCTTGAAATCACAAGGCGACGTGAGAGCCGCATTAAATGACCTGCAAGCATATACAGTTGGAAAAGACAATGTAGACTTCCTTTCAGAAAGAAACAAATCAGACACTATCTTCAATATCTTAAAAAAGCTATTTCAGGAAAGATCAGATTTCCAAAATTTATTTGATGAAACAAAAATGTCCTTAGATGAAATACTCTTGTGGATTGAAGAAAACATTCCAAAAGAATATAAGGGAAAAGAATTAGCAAGAGCATACCTTGCATTAGCAAACGCAGACAGATTCAGAGGAAGAATTTACAGACAACAATTCTGGAGGTTTTTAGTATATCAAAATATATTCCAAAGTGCAGGAATTTCATACGCAAAAGAAAAGCCAAAAACAGGATTCACAAAATATGAAAGACCATCAAGAATTTTAAAAATCTGGCTTAACAATCAAAAAACAGCAAAGAAAAAAACAATCGCACAGAAATACGCAAAACACGTTCATTGCTCAACTAAAAGAGCAATGAGAGATTTCCCAATCATAAAACAAATCCTTCAAAGCTCTCCAAAAACACAAACAGCTTTAAAACTCACCGGAGAAGAAATTGATTTTCTAAGAAAATAATTACTCTGAATCCTCAAGCTCTGAATATTTCCTACATCTTTTTATATCATTAAGGAAACTAGCCAAGTATCCTAATCCTAAAAAACCAAACATTAAACCAAAATATACAATCCCCAAACCAGTCTCCCTATCAATATTCTCCTGCGCTTCAACCCATTCTTTTGTGACTGGATGTTCCTTTATCAAATCATTCAACCCTTCAGATGTCTCTCTCAACTCTTCAGACTTTCTAACTAAATCACGAGAAGCTCTGGCAATCTCTTCTCCTTTAAAAACATAAGTGTTTCTTTCCCCACTTGCTTTAGCTCTTTCTTCTAGACCCTTCGCGTCTGCATAAAAACTTTCCATATTATCTAAATCAGCAAAGTTAGAAGAAGCATGGGTGAAACTCCGATAGGACGCAATAGAAAGTGCAAGAGCAGTCGTCACACCAAGAAGGGCCGTCCCCAAAATCCATTTTTCAGTCCTTCTATAACTACGCTCAATCTCGTTCATCTTTGCGGTACGTTCTTCATCCATATGAAACCAAAAAACAATCTATTTTTAAACTTTTCTATCTATATCCCCCAGAGAGTTACTACAATCAACCGAGCAATTCTTCAACTCTCCCCCAATTAACTAACTTCCAAAAATTATCAACAAACTCATTTCTCCTATTCTGGTGTTTCAAGTAATAAGCATGCTCCCACAAATCTATAACTAACAATGGCTTTTTACCAAGAGACAAAGGAGAGTCATGATCTCCCGTAGTAATTATCTCTAACTTCCCATCAGAAAGAACCAACCAACACCAACCACTCCCAAAAAACCCAACACTCTTTTCAGTAAACTCTTTCTTAAAATCTTCAAAAGAACCAAAATCTTCATTTATCTTCTCTAAAATTTTCCCAAAACACTCTTGCTTTTCTCCAGAAAGAATTTCCCAAAACATATCGTGATTAATCATTCCTCCGCAATTATTCTTCACAGCAGTCCGAATATCATCAGGAATTTCATTTAAATTTTCAAGAATCCAGACAGCACCCCTATCGGACAATTCTTCTTTTCCTTGCAAAGCAACATTTAACTTATTCACATACCCCTGATGATGCTTCCCCCAATGTATCTCAACAGTCTTAGCATCCATATAGGGTTCCAAGGCATCAAATCCATAAGGTAAGGCCTTCAGTTCAAAAACCATAAACTCCAAAGAGAATTATGATATATAAGATTTTCTATCATAAATTATATTTACTCTCTCCAGACATATAGTAAACGCATTTAATTTCTGTATACTTTTATGTGTTTACTATTTAGCGGAAGCTTACGAATATTTAATGCTTCCGTCATATATCATACAAAAAAACAATAAAATAAACCACATTGTTTTAATTCTGAGTATAATAAATAAATAAAACCAATAAAAGAAGAACTAAAATCAACCCAAGAACAAAACAAGCCATTAAAAAAATCCCGAATTTATACCCGAATTCGGATGGAGAAAGTCCAACCCCAGTATTAGAATTAAGAATAGAAAAAAGCAAAATTGCAGAAAAAACTAAAATCCCAAACAGCCTCTTCTTTGTATATTCCATTCTAAAAAACTAACACAACCAAATTTATAAACTTCTCTACCCAAAAATAAATATGGCATATGATATAATTCTTGGCAGAGATAAATCTGATAAAATAAAATTCGGGAAATCAGGACTTATTTACTTGGGAAAGGGATATGTCACAATGGGACAATATACTTCTTTATCAAATAATTTATACATGGACGTAGCAAGGTCCCATGTAATTTTAGTAGCAGGAAAAAGAGGTTCAGGAAAGTCCTACAGCCTCGGCGTAATCGCAGAAGAACTCTCAAATCTACCCCCAGAATCTGCAAGAAATATTGCCCCCATAATATTTGACACAATGGGAATTTTCTGGACAATGAAATTCAAAAATGAAAAAGAAAAACCACTTTTAGACGAATGGAAACTGGAAACAAAAGAACTCCCGGTAAAAGTATTCGCTCCAATAGGAAAAATAGAAGAATATAAAGAAAAAAGCATTCCTGTTGATTCGGCATTTGCATTATTACCTTCGGAATTGGAAGCAGAAGACTGGATTCTAACTTTTAACATCTCAATGACATCTCAAGAAGGAGTTTTAATCACATCCATAATAACAGAATTAAAAGAAAAGGGAAAATTCACAATAAAAGATATTCAAAAAGAAATAAATCAAAAAACAAATATGTCTCATGAAACAAAAAACGTAGCATACTCATTGTTCCAAGCAGCAGATTCATGGGGGATTTTTTCAAAATCTACCCAAAAAAATGAAGGAACTGAAATTAAAGACTTAGTAAATCCGGGAACAACTTCTGTAATTGATTTATCTGCATATAGTTCTATAGGTTCCTTTAACGTTAGAGCATTAGTGATTGGCTTAGTTTCCCGCAAATTGTTCCAACAAAGAATGGATGCAAGAAAAAAAGAAGAAATTCAATCAATCCAACATGGAGTAGATTATTTATCATATCAACAAACAAGAGAAACTCCATTGGTCTGGCTGTTTATAGACGAATGTCTTACTGGGGAAACAGAAATAATTACTTCAAAAAACCACACTCCCCTAAAAGAAGTAATTGAAAAATTCAAAAGTGGAGAAGAAATAAAAGTCCTGACATATGACTTAAGCAAAAAAGAATTTTCTCATAAACCAATAATAAATATCTATGAAAAGGATGAAAGAAAAACAATTAAACTAACAACAGAGACGGGAAAACAAATAAAATCAACTCCCGAACACCGGGTTCTAACAAGAAGTGGTTTTGCTTCCGCATTTAGCGTAAATGAAATTGGTTCCCCAATAATACAGCATTACTCTGAAGATCCAGAATGCATAAAGGCAAGAATTTTAGGACATTTATTTGGAGATGGTTGGGCAAGCGAAAAGACACAATCCCTAGGATTTTCAGGAAAAACAGACCCAAAAGATCTTAATAAAATTAAAAAAGACCTTTCCCTATTAAATTTAAAATCAAGCAGTATATATTCTAGAAAAACAAATTCCGAGATAAAAAACCACTTGGGCAAGAAAATCAAAGTTAAAGGAACAAGCCATAGTATTCATGCAAGTTTCAAAGCATATAGGTATTTTGAGAATTTAGGAATATTAAAAGGGAAAAAAACCCTGCAACCTACAAAAATACCTAAATGGGTAAAAGAATCAAATGACAAAATAAAATCAGAATTTCTTGCAGCATTAATGGGTAGCGATGGGCAAAAAATAACAAGTGCAAAAAATGCAAAGGGAGACTTTAATGCAATTAGATTTAGTTTCAACAAACTAGAAAAACTAGAAAAAGAAGCATTTGAATACGCTCAAGATATAAAGAAATTATTTCAATCATTAAACATTGAGATAAGTAATATTTCTAAAAAGCCTGGCAACATTATAAAAAATGGAGATAAAACAATAAAGATATTGATTACATTAAAAAAAGATATAAAAAACACGATAAGATTCCTAGATAAAGTTGGATACAGATATTGCACAGAAAAAGAAAATGAAGGGATTAAATGGTCTTCATATCTAAAAGCAAGACTATTCCTAAAGCAAGAAAGAGAAAAAGTTTATGAAAAAGCATTAGTGTTGCAAAAAAAAGGACTTGGAAAAATAAAAATAGCCAAAGAATTAAATTTTCCAGAAGCCCAAATTAGAGACTGGATATATAATAAAAACAAGCCAGGAGTTCCCAAAACATTTCCTAGTTTTGAAGAATGGACATTAAAAAGAATAAAAGATAATATATTATATGAAAAAGTATTTAGAATGGAAGAGACTGAAAAAGAAAGGGTATATGATATTTCAGTAGATAAAACTCATAATTTTGTGTCTAATGGATTAATAACTCACAATTGCCACGAATTCCTCCCAAAAGAAGGAAAAACCCCGGCAACAGACGCATTAGTTCAATTATTAAGAGAGGGTCGTCAACCAGGAATTTCTTTAGTTCTCGCAACACAACAGCCAGGACAAATCCACAAAGATGTAATGACTCAATCAGACATAGTCATCTCACACAGAGTAACAGCAAAGCCAGACATAGACGCACTAAACCAAATAATGCAGTCCTATTTATTAGAAAGCATAAACAAATCCCTTAATAACCTCCCTGCATTAAAAGGCTCCGCAATAATCTTAGACGACAATTCAGAAAGAATTTACCCAATGAGAATAAGACCCAGATTTACCTGGCACGGCGGAGAAGCACCTACGGCGATAAAACCAGAAAATTAAACAATTGACTTCAAAACAATAAAAACATAAATACCATTCCTCATCTAAAGATAAATGAAATCATCTTATTATGATATATGTGCAATGGATTCCCTGCTTTTATACCAAGAAATGCACGGAGACCAAAAATTTGAGAAATTAAATTCATACCTATTAGAAAATCCCGATGCACAAAGAATCCCGAGAGAATTCTCAGATATTTTCCTCTTAGCCAACAATTCAATAACTATTTTAAAAAAATATTTAGGAATTATTCCATTTTGGGAAAATCGTTCCACAAAAAAACGCCGAAGAGGAAGCAGTTTAACGCAAAAGATTGAATCTGAAATTATAGATATTTTAACAAAAAGATTTCCCGTCCCAAATTCTCAGATAGTTACAAGAGAAGAACTTATTGACCACACATTCCAATCCCTCGATGACATAGATTTAATAGAATTTCATATGGATTTAGAAGACCATTATAAAATAGAAATCTACTGGGAATCTGGCAGAGAACTTGCAGGAATCAGAGAAACCGCCAAATACATTATTAAAACACTAAGAAAAAAAGATGAGAAACCAAATATAAATCTAACAAATCAAACAGAAATTAGAAAAGTAATATAAATGGTATCTACTTAGATATATGAAGTTGCCAGTCGCTGTCAAAAAATTAGCAAATTATTGTTATCGTTGCTGAGCTTCAGAAAGCTAAGCTCGCACTATAAAGGCAAAGATTTAAAAACCACTTTTTAGTAATAAAAATATGGCACAAAGACAGAAATTAAATTGCGTAGATATCCCATTTTGGTTCTATGATGGAAAAGAAGTAAAAGGAAAAGGATCGACAGATAGAGAATTAGATAAGGAGATAGATAGTTTCCACAGGGCATATGGGATAATGGATAAAACACCTCCGGCTTCTTTACACAGAGGTTATTCAGATAGAACAAGAACAGATTAGTCTTAATTCAAAACCTTCAAATCAACCCGATACCTATACCGATAAGCCCCAATATCCCCAGCTTTCTTAACTTTCAAAATCCTTATTTTCCTTCCTGCTTTTTTCCCTTCTTCTAAAACCATCTCTTTCATTTCTTCTAAATCATCTTCTTTGCAAAAACCATAATAATGTATAACTCCCTTCTTAACCAAATGAAATGCGACATCTAAAAAACTATCCTTCAAATTCGGGCGAGCCATAACAATCCTGTCAAACCCTTTCGCCCCAAAATCACGGGACAAACAAACTTTCCTGACATCTCCCTGAACAATCTCGACATTATCAAGTTTATTTCTTTTAACATTAATCTTCGCATATTTATTACACTCACGACCAAGTTCCACAGAAACAATTCTTTTCGCCTTGCTTAATTTTGAAATAATAACTGCAAACGGAGCAACTCCCCCAAACATAACTAAAACATTCTCATTCTTTTTAACTAAAGAGGCTGCATCCTTTCTCTCTTCCGAAAGTCTTGAAGAAAAATAACAAGTATCCACATTAAATCTAAACTCACAACCATTCTCCCTATACAACGCTTCTTTCGTCTTTTCACCAGCAAGCCATCTCGTCTTTAAAGTGCGAAGACGCCCCGAAAATTTACCGACTTTTTCTAAAACAGTACTTACATTCTTATGATTTTTCAGATAAGACAAAGCAAACTTTTTCTTCACAGAAACAGACGCCTCTCTGTTAAATTTAAGTAGTGCAATATTTCCTAAAATATCATATCCGATTTTCATTTTAAAATTTAAAACCCAAAGTTTTAGATATAAATGCTTCTATTTCTTCTAACTTTTCCTTGTTTAAGGAAAATTGTAACCCATAAAAAGCAGATTTTGTAATCAGCAATCTTTGTTTAATCAATTGTTTTGCTATATTGTTAACCTCTTTTCCAAGATGTTTAGGAAAGCCCCTTTTTAGAGTGTCAAAATGAGTATGAACTCCGCCAATAACTTTCTTTTTTCTCAAGTGCAATAGAATCCTTACTTTTATTACCTCCTCCGAAACATTCATTCAACCAAAAAACATTTCATATATTTAAATATTTCTATCTTTAAAATATAAAAACATTAATCAAAACATTTATAAATAACTTAGTTTAAGATGTTATATGAAAAACGGACTTGAAAATAATAGTATCTTTACAGAAGTATTTGGAAATAATCCCGTAATAAAAGTCCTTGACTTCTTAATAACTTTTGCAGACTTTGATTATCCCCTTACAGAAATAGCAAAAAATTCAGGAGTAAGCTACTCAACATTACAAACATTTTGGCATAAATTAGAAAGAAATAACATTATAGTAAAAACAAGAAGAGTTGGAAAATCTAATCTCTACAAGTTAAATACCCAAAACCCTGCAGTAAAGCAGTTAATCAGGTTAGACTGGAAATTAACTATTGGATCTACACCGCTTAAAGAAATTACTGCATAAGTCACAAATGGAAAAATCATTACTATAGTCTAAGACATTTATAATTGAACGATATTTGTCTTAGACTATTAGCGGAAGAACAAAAAACTGTTCAAAATATGGACAATTCTGTTGATTAGCACAATTGTTTTCAGAATGGTACAGATAGAGAATTCTGGACAAATAGTGTTCCAATTATCAGAATTATCTATATTTTGTCTTCTGCTATAACATCACGATCTCAAGTTTATCCCGTAAAGTTTACATTATTAATAAAAAAATATATTTTAAAACAAAAATCAATCCCTAGTAGTCACAATCTTCTTTCCATCTTCAAGAAGAAGAACATCATGCTCCGCCTGTGCAACTTTTCCTTTTCCTACTTCAATCAACTGAGGATATTGATAAAGAATTCCCGCCTGCTCCATCATTCTCAATGCTAAAAGCCCGCGAGTTCCAAACTTCTTATGAATCCATCTTGCACAAAACGGCAGTGTCTGATATTCATCGGCTATGAATCCTAAAACTTCCCTCGCGAAATTATCTCTTACATTTCCCTCCCTATCAAGTCTATAAATTCCTGAATTGCCTCCATCCTTAACTTTTCCCAATCCATTAGTTGCAAATGGCTCTGTAGCATATAAACCCGGTTCAAATTTTTCAGTTTGCCCAGAATTATAATTTGGAACAGTCCATCCGGCATGCACAACCCACCTGTCAATGCTATGCCCCGATAAATTCCTTATTGAAACAAATCCTTTAGACTCAATTGCATCTTGTACACTCTTCCCAACCTTCCAGAATTCAACACCAACTCCAAAAGTCTCAACACTCGCCTTAACCCCAGCTTCAGCGGCTTCAATTAATTTTTTGTTTAATTCACTCTCTTTTCCTTCTTCTAAATCCAATGAAAAAGCAGTATCTGCAATATACCCGTCAACATGAACCCCTATATCAACCTTCAATAACCCATAAGCAATCTTATCGCAATCAAAATTAGGAGTAAAATGAGCGGCAACTTCATTTATACTTAAATTAACTGGAAATCCCGGCTTTCCGCCAAGCTCAACAATCTTATCATCAATCTTATACGCTATATCAATTAATTTCATTCCCGGCTTTATCAAATCACGGGCATATTTCTTAACTTCTTGTGCTATTTTTCCAGCCCTAACTATTTTATCTATTGCTTCTTTATTCATCTTATTATTGTTTACTCCTTCAATCCCATCAACACCCCCCTCCATTTCATTAATTTTAGCATCTTTTAAATTATTCCCTTTTTTCGCTCCTAAATTCTTCCGCTTAAATCCAAATCCACTCGCCCCGCCATAATGTTTCTCTGTCATATTCTTAAATTTTAATTCATATTATTCTTATTTAATTCTATGTATTTTCTAAGATTAACAACAAATATTTTCAACCGATTGACTTTTATATTCCTATAAATTCAATTAGATTAACATGAAATTAATAAAACCATCTAAATTAAAGAAGGGTGATACAATAGCATTTATAGCTCCCGCTTCGGGATTAGCCGCTTTAACTTTACATAGACTTAAAAAAGGAAAGGAGTTTTTTGAAGAATTGGGATATAAAGTAAAAATATTTCCTACTGCTAAAAAGAATTCTGGAATTAGTTCAGATACTGCTGAATATAGGGCAAAAGATATAATGAATGCTTTTAAAGATAAAAAGATTAAAATCATAATCACAACAATAGGTGGAAACACATCTCACCAAACTTTAGAGTACCTCAATTTTGAAACTATCAAAAAGAACCCTAAAATTCTTTGTGGATATTCAGACATTACAAGTTTACATTTAGCCCTATATTCTCAAACAGGACTTGTTAGTTTTTATGGACCTGCAGTTATTACGCAGTTTGGAGAGACCCCAAAACCAGATGAATTTACCACCAACCATTTTTTCAAAGCAGTGACGAACACCATAGGAGAAATTAAACCTTCAAAGCAGTGGAGTGATGATAAAAGTATTGATTGGATAAATAAAGATGATTTAACGAAAAAAAGAAGATATATAAAAAATAATGGTTATGAATGGTTAAAAGAAGGTAAGGCTAAAGGTAGAATTATCGGCGGATGCTTGCCTGTAATACTGCATTTATCTGGAACAAAATATTGGCCTGATTTTAAAAATAAAATTTTGTTATTAGAAACTCCGGAAGGTGAAGATTTTAGGAAGGGAGAAAGTTTAGCAAATGTAGATTCTGCTTTAGGTAATTTAAGAAACTTAGAAGTATTCAAACAGATTAAAGGTATTGTCTTTGGTAGAGGTTTTGGTTATACAGAAAAACAAATTAAACAACTAAAGAAAATTATTTTGTACAACACGAGAGATTATAGCTTCCCAATTTTATATAATGTTAATACAGGACATACAGACCCAATTATCACCATCCCGTTGGGCGTTGAAACTGAAATAGATTCTAGTAAAAATAAATTTGAAATATTAGAATCTGCAGTATTATAGTCTAAGACATTTATAATTGAACTGTATTTGTCTTAGACTATTAGCGGAAGAACAAAAAACTGTTCAAAATATTTTGTCTTCTGCTATATAATAAACTCCTAATATTAATCAAATCCCAAAATCCATTTTCCCCCAAACCAAAAATCATCCATTCCTTATTCTTCTTTCTTTAGGAACATGATTAATCAACTTCTTCCCATCAGAAATCCCGCAACCTAAAAAATCATCCCCGTTTTTAATAATATAAATCCCATTTTCCAATTCTCTTTCAATATTCCCTCCTCTAATCCAGACATTCATTTCATTTTCATCAATATCCACAACACCATTATTCGCACTTTCACCAAAAATTCCCGAACCATCCATACTTAATCTTAACCGATTGTTCTCAACCCTAAACAAATACAATCCGATTACTTCAACATTAGCAATTTCCGACAATTCATCTATTTCATCCCTCGTCATACTTCCTGAAAAACCTCTTATCTTTCCTTTTCCAGTCTCAACAAAAATCCAGCTCTTCAACTTTGAAATTCCAAACTGCTCTTTCAAAGTATTCAATAACCTCTTCTTCTCTCCCGATTTTATAAATTTAATATTAGATTCTCTTATCATACTTTAACTCCCGACTTCTTCAGAAACTTTTTCTTCTCTCCCGATTTTAAGATGTTCTTTTTTTTCAAAGTCTTTTATCCTATAATAAATTATCGCCGCAGGGAATAGTAATACCCCGCCTAAGAATATAGTGTATCTTGCCCCTATAACATCCACAAATAATCCGACTAAAGGTGTTGCGAGAATCACCCCAAGAGATAATATCATGCCTTCAACACTTCCTATTGTTGCCCTCATCTTGCTTGGAATAAACCTGTGGAAGTAAGACCTTTCAACAGGACCTATAGAACTATACGCAAACAAAGTGAAAATAGAAATAAATAAAACAAAACTTAAACTATTTGCAAATAAAACAAGAATTGTTGTTAACGCTGCAATTAATATAGCTCCAGAAATAAAATTTCTCTGGTTTTTCTCACTATGAACTTTCAACAATTTCTTAGAAACCCAAGGAGACACAGCATATACTACAGCAATAGCAGACCATAAATAACCGAAAGCATAATCTGGAAATCCAAGTCCTTCTAAAAATGGTGTCCATGCAATTCCTTCATTAAAGGTAATCGCGAAGGCTAAGGTAAAACCAGCTATGAAAAACCAAAACAAAACAGGATGTTTAGCACCAAACCTCAAAGAGATTCCTGTCTGTTTTTTAACTCTTTTATAAGAATCTCTAAAGCTAGATTTTTTACGAACATAATCTTCCTTAGCAAAACTTAAAACAGAAATAGAAATTAAAAAAGAAACAAAAGCAAACATCCAAATGAGGCTAAGACCAAAGACACTTACAATGAATGCTCCAAGAATTCCAGAAATTACTAAACCTGTAGCATCAAAACTCTGGCTTTTAGTAAAATACTCATTAGACAATCCTTTCCTTTTCTTAACTAAATCAACTATCCATGCTTCCTTAGCCCCAGAAGAAAACGTACTCCCAAACCCAATTAGGGCAAAGGCAAACAAGAAGTAATAATAATTACTAATAAAAAACAAAGAAAGAAAACCAACAGATTCTATAAAGTATCCAAATAAAACCGAAGTCTTTCTACCATATAAATCTGCAATTGAACCAGTAGGAATTTCGAAAACAAAAGCTACTAAAAAACTAACAGTAAATAAAATTCCAATCTGAAAAACACTGAAATCAAGCCCGAGAAGATAAATCACATAAAAAGCAGGTGCAAAAAACAACATCGGAGAAATTAAAGCATCAATATAAAATGGCCATAAATATTTTAATTCGTTCTTTTTAAAAAAACTCATACCCCAACCCCCAATTTCTTCAAGGCCCGAAAACATTGTTCATTATCCTCAAAAACAATCCCATTAATCCCTAACCTCACTGCAGGCTCAACATTCCATTCCCTATTATCTATAAAAATCATCTCTCCTGCCTTACATTTTGCTTTCTTCAAAGCAATCCGATAAATCTTTGGCTTTGGCTTTCTCGTCTTAACATCGCAGGAAACAATAACAAAATCAAATTTCTTCATCTTCTTCGGATTAATCAAAGCATCTTTTGAAAGATACCATTGATCGCTCAATATTCCAATTTTATATCCTTTCTTCTTAAGATTATAAGCAAACGAATACATCCGTTTATTGCTTCTAAAAACTTTCTTAAATCCATTCTTATAAAGTTTCTCCAGTTTCTTAGAGGAAATCTTAAAATCTCTGGTCATTACTTCAAACATCATTTTCCTTGTAACTCTCCCGTCTATAGACTTCTCATGAACTCCCCCGATTATATCAAAATAAGAATCCAAATCCACCCCAATCTTCTTAGCAACATAACCATGAACACTCCTCTGATTGTCCTTCCCATTATAACTAATCTCTAAAACTCCCCCAACATCAAATACAATTGCTTTAATCATTTTTCCCTCTAAAAGATTCTAAATCTTCCAATAATTTAAACTTTGCAATAAAAAAACCTTCCGAATCATTATCCTGCGGATAAATCCTGCAGCATTTTTCAACATTATTATCAATGTTCTTTCCACCCCAGTTTACAACTCCGGACCTGCATTTCAAAGGCAAAATAACTTTCTCAACATCAACGGGAAATTTCTTCAATATAAAATCAACAACTTCCTCGTTTTCTTCAGGAGAATGAGTGCATGTACTGTATACAATCTCCCCGCCAACCTTCAAACACTTCAACGCAGAAATAAATAATCTCCTCTGCTCTCTCGAAAACTTCTTAACAATTTTATAATTCCACATTAAAAACGTCTTTGGACTGCTTCTTAAAGTCCCTTCTCCAGAACAAGGAGCATCAAGTAAAATCTTATCAAACTTAAAGTTCTGTTTAGCAAACCTTTCGCATAACCCCGCACCATCATTCCGAACAGCAATGCAATTCATAACCCCGCACCTCTCAAGATTAGCAGACAATATCTTTATCCTGTCTAATTTAATATCATTTGCAATAATCGTGCCTTCATTCTTCATCGTCGCAGCCATCTGCGTCGTCTTGCTTCCAGGAGAAGCACATAAATCTAAAACAAATTCCCCTGGTTTTGGATTTAAAGCCAAAACAGACATCATGCTTGAAACTTCCTGCACATAATAATAACCAAGAAGATGTTCTATTGCATTTCCGAGTTCTCCGGGAAGTAACTCAGATTCAACAAGCATAATTTCCCCGTGGTTTCGAAACGGCTGAACAACTTTCCATTTATTATTCAATCTCTTAAACAATTCATCACAACTAATTTTCAAAGTATTGCATCTGATAAACCTTAAAGGAGATGTATGTATTATTTTCTCAAATTCATTAAAATCTCCCTCATCCCGAAGCAATTCCCTCATTCTCTCCTCAAAAAGAGGTTTCATCTTCCACTTATAATTATTTCCCATAAAAATATTAAGAAAGAAAGGTTTTAAGCCTATTGTCGAAATCAAAACTAATCTATTTAACTTCTTCAATTTCTTCGGAAGTTTCGTCGCCTTCGTTTTCTTCTTCTAAATGTTCTCTTGGAGTTAATGCAAACCAACCTGTATTAATATTATCTTTTACTGCCTGTTTCATTATTTCATAAGATTTTCTAATTGATGGAATTAAATTTTCTATATCTTTTTCATTGAATATTGTTGATGTTCCCCAATTTTCGTGATTTGTATAATTCCTAACATTTTCTAAATTTTGTTGGTTAGTATAAATATCTACTTTAACACTTGTCTTTTGTAATCTTATAAAAATAAACATCTTTTCAGGAGAATAATAAGTTATTGCTGTTCGCGAGAATTTTCTAAAAATCTCTGGATTGATTTTTAATATTTCTTCGTGTAATTTATTATAGAGTTGTTTTACATTTTCATTAACATTTGAACGAACAAAATGGTGCGTTATATCATATTCACTTTTTTCTATTTCTCTCTCTGGTGCTTTTATTTCCCTATTTTTAATTGCGGGATCATTAATAAATGATTTTAATTCTATTATTTCTATTCCTTCAAGTTGTTTTTTCTCCTCTGAATTAAGATTATCTTCCCAACAGACAATAATATCACATTCTTTTGGGTCATGTCCATGTTGAATAAAATTGGCACTTTGATATTCAAATTCAACATACACTTTTTTCCATCCTGTTCCGGTATATCTTCTGGCTATACAATCAGGATATTTTATCCTAACTTCCTCTATATACATATTCAAATCTTCTAACAATCTCCCAAATAAAAAAACTACGCCCTGTTCATTTATGGGACTATAAACCAATCCTCTAAAATTGATTAAAGAACCTACAATACTATTTTCTTTAGCCATAAAAACAAGCGTAAAATACCTTATTTAAGGTTTTATGTCCTTCAACTCCCCCACACCTGACAGCAATTCTATCTCCCTCAAACTTGACAATTCCTCAAATCATCTAAACAACATTAACCGCAACAGCATCTGCAACAGACCTAATCCTTGTGTCTTGCAAGTCAGAAGTTACAAAACTTGCATAAAATGTCTTTCCTATCAATGCAGAATCATTAGGAATTGTCCAATGAACAACATCTCTGCCATTGTCCAAAACTCCCTTGGAATGAGACAATCCAGCCCCGGCAGGATTTCCCGTAGAAACTAAAAATGCATCATCAACATCTAATGGAATTTTCTTTCCATCGGGAAGATAAAACCCTGAATTTCCAAAAGACAAAGCAAAAGTATAATTCAAATTCCTATGCTGTAAATCTTCCAATTCAAATGCAATTGTATTCCCAATATTAGCAGTTCCATTTATATTTACAATTCCGGCAGGCATATACTGCAACCCCAAATAACTAAAACTTGACCACGTCATAAAAATATTTCCATAATCATCAATCCCCATCTGTGAATTAGTTCCAAAATATCCTTGATAATTTGTTGTAGGAAGATTAGTAATATGCCCCGGAGTTGTAATATAATTCCCAAATTTATCTAATGCTGCATAGAAAACCTGCTGTCCAACACCTAAAACAATAGACTTCCAAGACACATGAGCAACATCACTATTATCCATTAATATTTCAGGAGCTACATCAAAACCCCCGCCTCCAACAAAAGGAACATATGCAGAAACTCCACTCTCATTAATCACGGCAAACCTAATATAATGTGGCTGAAACTGCAACGCATTTGTCGTAGCCCAAACGGCCCCGACAACTCCATTAGGACTCACTGATATCTTTGGTCTTCCATAAGAATAAAGCAAAGGCGTTGTTGAATTTGTCTCTAATATTAAAGGTGTAGAAACTTGAGTCCCATTAATCCTCACATACTGCATAGACGCACCAAAACCCATAGGCCAGCCCCAATCAAATGCAATAACATGCAAAACACCCTCGTGCTCGTCAATATCAAACATCATTGCATTCGTCACCCCGATAGGTCCTGATAAAATGCTTCCATTCTCATTAAATTTAAGATAATTAAGATTCTTCCCTGTAGAAGAATTCCAATCAGAATAAAGCATATGAACATTTCCATAATCATCTCCCGTAATAATTGACCTAATCTGCGCAGGATTGGATTGACTAACCAAAAGAGTATTATTCATCAAAGGATTTCCCGAAGAATCAAACCGATTAAACATTATATTATTGTAAGGATAATTATAATCGTCCCATTCAACTAACGCATTTCCCATAGAATCAACTATAACATCAGCAGATACGGCAGTATTAATTCCTGGAAGAATACTTCCTGTTCCGGATAAATTTTGAGGATTTATCTTATTATAATAAATTCCCCCATTTGAATAAACTAAATGCACAAATCCAAGAGAATCAATATCCATCTCATAAAAATTAGCCATCTGCGGTTCTATCTCCACAGGACTACTCCAAAAACTTGCTGAAACAAAACTCAAAAAAAACAACGCAAAAACCAAAAAAACAAATTTCCTCATCCTATATGAATCTCCACAGAATCAGAAATATCCAAAATACTTCCAGTCTGAGAATTTATAGTCACGAAAGCTGCATAAAATGTTTCATTACTTAACATTGAATTATTCGCAATAACCAAAGATGCCTGTGCATTCCCTGAAGAATCCAAAACTCCAGGCCCTGGATTAAGCCCTATCTTAGGAGTATTAACTCCATCAACAGACCAGTAATACAATTGATCAGCATCAATCGGAATAACTCTGCCATCCCCAACATTAATCCCAGTATTCCCCAAAGACAAAGCCATGATATAATTTACTCCCTGCCTAAACTTATTCCCCATATCAAAAAATATCGTGCCTCCCAAATTCGGAGAGCCAGACCACTCCAAAGACATTGGACTGCGAGACCTATGAATTATTCTCGGAATAAAATTCCCTGTATACGTCCTCGAAAACAAATTCGGATACCCATCATTATCAATTGTCAAAGCAGAATACGCGAAAAAAACAGCACCATTAGGGACTATCTCAACCAACTCATCAGCAAGCAAATTTCCCTCATGATCCATCTGATAATACTTTGTCTTCCACATATAATCAAACTCATACTCCTTAGCAATAACATTCAAGTAATGCTCATCAATCTCAAACTCCGGAGACTGACTAACAGCATAAATCCCATTCCTCCAACGGTTTAAATGAACAACATTATTATTATCCAGCTTCACAACCTCATAAGCATTATGATAATAATCTGGATGGGTGGAATTCCTCCACTCGTAAAAAATAAAAGGCACATCATTACCGTCTATTTCAACTTTCGCACTATACTTAAAAATATTAGGATCAGGATCAGGCGTTGTAATAAGCATATCCGAAACTAAAACATTCCCATTAGGGTTTACCTTTCCGTATCTAACATCCCTTGTATTATCACTCCAAACCACATGCGTATTCCCTTGAGAATCAACCTCCATGTCAGAAGCCCTTGCATTGACATTAGAAGAAGAAACTAAAACCTTATTCACCACCACATTTCCCTGAAAATCAATTTTTGAGAAATAAATCCCATCACCATACGGCTGTTGTGTATTCGGTAGCTCTTTCCAAGTAACAGCCAAATCATTTTGTGGTGTAATACGAATATGCGAGTCTTCAACAGGCCTATTCAAAACAGGCAAAGACACTTCAGAAGTTAAAGGCTGTCCATATGCATTATACGCCCTAAACATAACTTCAGCATTCTGATAGAATATGTTGGTATTCCTATAATCAACCCAAACAAGATAAATATTCCCCGAAGAATCAATATCAAAATCAAAATACTTCCCAACCTTTGCACCCGCAGAAGAGTTTGCTACATTAGGAACAACAAGAGGCGTATGATTCAAAACTAAATTCCCATTCCTATCAATTCTTTTCAAAACCAACCCCCTAAACCCCTGAGGATGTGCAGGGCTTGAACCAATAAAATCCGCATTATAAATAACATACAAATCTCCATTTGGTCCGGTGTTAGCAACAGGGTAATTCACATCAAACTGCCATTGCACAACCTCATGCTCATCAGACCAGCCAGCTGAAACAAAACCAAGAAGAAGAATACCAAAAACCAAAAAAAACATTTTTCTCATACAATTAGATGTTTCAACTCTATTTATAAATTATTATCTTAAAGAAAGACAAAAGAAAGACCAAAAACAGTCTTAGAAACTTTTAAAAACAAATTAAACTGAAAATATTTAGTTTTCCCCTTGTAAACTAGGAAAACTATATAAACTTATGGTATCCACTTAAAAGTAACGTGGAAAATAAGGAAAAAGAACCAGATGAAAATCCTGCAAGTATCAAAACCAGTTTTACCAGTAAGACCAGACATGAAATATGGTGGAGTAGAAAGAGTTGTTAGAGACTTAGACCAAGAGTTTGTTAGGCAAGGTCATGAATCATTTGTTGTTGCACCTGCAGATTCGATTGTAAGTGGAACACTAATTCCATCAACAAATAGGGGTGCATGGACAAAAAAAGATCCCATTTCTTACGATGAAAGAAGTAAAGCAAAAGCAGTAGAAAGACACACAAGAAAAGTCATTCAAGCAATCTCAGAAATAAAACCAGATGTAGTTCATGATCATCTGCCTTTATTAATGCAAAGAAGATATTTAGAAAGCGGTTTAAGAGTTCCAACATTAACAACACTCCATGGAGCCTTGCAAAGTGAAAATGGAATGTCGTCAATCCCAAATCCAACACCTGAAGTAGTTAACCTGTGGAATAACTTCGCAGCAATTAGTGAATCACAACGAGCATTCTTTAGTGCGGTATTACCTGTTGGATACATGATACACAACGCAATAAGAACAAAAGACTATCCATTCGAACCAGAAAAAAGAGATTATTTACTATCACTGGGAAAAATAGGACTAAATAAAGGACAAGAAACAGCTATTAAAGTAGCAAGAAGACTGGGAAAAAAACTGGTAATCGCTGGTCCTGTACATGCATTTAGAGACCCGATACAAGATTATTGGAAAACAAAAGTAGAACCAAACATAGATGAATTTCATTTAGATATCCCTACAGATCAAATAAATGAATTTACAGAAAAATTGCAAAGAAGAGGCGCAGGAAGAGAAGGGTTAGTTATTTATGTTGGAGAAGTAGATGATGCTCAGAAAAAAGAATGGTACAGGTATGCTAGCGGATTTTCAATGCCAATACGTTGGCATGAACCTTTTGGTTTAGTAATGATAGAAGCCATGTCCACGGGAACACCTGTTGTTGCTTATAATATGGGTGCGGTTCCAGAGATAGTTATAAACGGGAGAACTGGTTATGTAGTTCAGGCAGAAAATATAGAACAATTTACAGAAGCAACAAGAAATCTAGAAAAGATAGATCCCAGAAGAACAAGAGATCATATTGTTAGAAATTTTGACATAAAAAGACAAGCAGAAAGATACATTGAAGCATTTCAAAGCATTATATCTGCCTAACTACTTCCCTCGTCTATCCCACGCCCTTAAAGAAGGCCTTACTTTCAACTTAGGAGATTTTCCATGCTTGCCTTTAAGCCCGCGTGATTTCTTTCCTGCAGAAGTCAATCCCCTTTCAGCTCTCCTCTTATTTGTCCCAACAAAAATCCACTTCATTGTCCTATCGTTTTTTATTTCTGGCACATTTTTATCAACCATAATAATCTCATAGAAATAATATTTCCCATCCTGTCCAATCCAATAAGAATTTAAAACTTCCAGATTCTTGAATCTCTTTCCCGCACGCATTTCCGCAACCCATTGATAACTCATCTTCAATGTTTTTCTATTCGTCATCTTTCCTGTTTTTCTTCCCTTAACATGCGCCCTTTCTCTTCTCCTCCCACCTCTTCCTATTCTGGCACGAACAATAACAAAACCTTTCTTTGCTTTATACCCTAAAGCTCTTGCCCTATCAATCCTCAAAGGTTTCTCAACTTTAACAAATGCATTACTCTTCCTCCAAGAAATCATCCTATCCCTAAGCAATTCACTGCTAGGTTTTTTCCAGACGTCTCTTAAATAATGATACATTCCCTTTGCCATCTTAATATTCAAATTCAATGGGAAAAGTTGATTTAAAAACCTTCTGCTCTCATTGTTCCTGTTTAATAAGTCTTTAACTGACTGGATTGTTGTAGTTTAAAATTTCTTATAAATTTAGCTATATAAAAGAGATTCAATATAATCCTCCATAAATTGCCTATCGAGATTTCCACTTTTTTCTACTGGAAGTTTAATATAAAACTCTTGTATAGTCTAAGACATTTATAATTGAACTGTATTTGTCTTAGACTATTAGCGGAATAACAAAAAACTATTCAAAATATGGACAATTCTGTTGATTAGCACAATTGTTTTCAGAATTGTACAGATAGAGAATTCTGGACAAATAGTGTTCCAATTATCAGAATTAT
>JAUYJY010000043.1 GCA_030699205.1 Candidatus Pacearchaeota archaeon | reverse complement strand
ATGAATAGATATGAATAGATAATTATATATTTAAAGATTTCTATTAATTTTTATGACTAAAAACTTCATCAAAGTATTTGTTTATAGAAAAGTTCTCAAAAGTCCAGAAACAATTGCAAAATATCAAAAAAAGTGGGGGTTAAACTGGAATAAATATGCTAATTATCCTATTAAGCGAGTTAGAATGAGTAAACTGATTAATAGTAAGGAATTGTTAGCTGATTGGGTTTATAGAAATTTTGGGGAAGGTTATTTTTATGGTTTGCCATGGGGTCCTGTTAAAAGAATTGATTTGAAAAAAGGTTGTGTTGGATGGAGAGGAAAGCTTTTTAGGATTAGAATCTGGAAAATTGATAATGATATGCAGTATGAATTTGAATCAACAAAGGGGCTAAGAAGTTATGATTTCTGGAGAAACCCTGTATTAGAAAAGAGGGATATTGATTTTTATGATGATTCTGATTCTGGGATACCAAATACCTATTATAGTTAGATAGAACAAAAAAACAAAATTCTCACAATTGAATCTCCCGTCATCTTTTTACTAAATCTTATCCACTTAATCCCATTGTTATTTGATTTAGATAGCAAAATTTATATATTAGGGGGTTTTTAGTATGGGTATGTTTGTAATCAAGTTTACAATCACACACTGTTAAAAAAAATTTTGGGAACTGTTTTGCAGGTTTCGTTTGAAATTTAGGACATAGGAGGTTTGTCTTAGCCGTATTTAAGCATAACAGGTATAAACTTGTATTGGGTAGGTGAAAATTTTGGAACAAATAAGAGTTCTTGGTTATGCAAGGGTCAGCACAAAAGAACAAGCTAGGGGAGAAAACCTTGAAACCCAAACAATAAGGCTTAATGAGTGGATTAATAACCCAGAAGGAAAACACATAGGTAAAAGTCTTAAATTTATTGGGGGTTATAAGGATAAAGGGAAAACTGGAACTTCTGAGAAAGGAAGGAAGATAAAACAGATTATGAAGGATGCTGAGGATGATAAGTTTGACATCTTAATCTTTACTAAATGGGATAGGCTATACAGAAATAATTATGCGAGAATAGGCTTTCTTAGAAAACTGGTGGAATTAAAAAAAGAATTTTGGGCAACTAATGAATCAAATGATAAAATAACAAGAGAGATTTTGGGTGTTCTTGCTGAGGATGAAAGTTCTAAAATATCAGAAAGAATTGCTGATGGTTATATGAAAAATATAAAGAAGGGGAAATTCTGCAAAAATTTAAAGGGTTATAGAAAAACTAAAACAAAAAAAGTGAGGATTCATAAGTATTGGGGTCCAAGAATCCAAGAGATGATTAGTAGATATGTTAAAGGCGATTCTTTAAAATGTATATTAAATGATGTGCATATAAGCCGTGCTTCTTTCATAGGTATTATACACAATCAATCCTACACATCATATGTTAGTTTTAAAGATATAAAAACTCCCATCCAATATGAACCACTATTCTCTGAAAAAGAACGCTTAGAATGTTGTTTGCGTTATTATAAAGAGTTAAAATATAAGGTGGGTATGAGTGAAGAAGATTTTATTAAATTTAAGACAGAAAAGATTAAGGAATTTGAAGAAGAAATTGAAAAGTTAAATAATTAAAACTTTTAATCATAAATTGAATTGTTTATTTTCCGATTAACCCCATAAATTTATTTAAAAATCTACTCATTATTCCTTTTGGTTTTAATATGTTTTTTTTGCCTAATTCATAAAATAATCCTATTGGAGTCTCTTTCTGTAAGAATCTTGATGAGTGGTATCCCTTTACAGTGGGTATCTGATACTCTATAATTATCTGTGGAAATCTTGAAGTATTGGCTTGTTCTAGTGAAGCATACCTTACACCCCTTCCGCACTCGTTTGGCTCTACTATGCTTCTTATTCCTAAATCTAACGTTGTTTCGGGTATTCCTATTGTTTGATTTAGCTGATATGAAAAGAAAGGGGCAGTTATATTTAACTCAAAAAGTAAATTCTGATTTAAATTGGATAGTGATATGTTGGGCTGTGCTAAAACTGTATCGTTGGCTATGTCTAGGGCTATCTGTATATTTCCCCCTGTTGTATCTGGATAGTGTGCTAGTGAGCTGTTTCTTACTACTCTTACTGTTTGGTTTCGGTAGTTTGGATTTTCAATTAAGATGGGTGTCAATTTTAAAGAAATATTTGTTATATTATTTCTGTTTTCTTTAGGAACAACGCTAACATTAAATTCCCATAATCCCCGACGCAGGGCATTGAAAGGCAGAGAAGGACATGCGTTATTACTTCCAACTTCTACAAAAGCTACATTATTCCTAGTAACTGATAATCCACTCAGAAGTAAAAATATATCTTGTTGTGCATCTGTAAAGGTTATGATGGGGTCAAAATAAAGAGGATATAAACTCTCGTCATTAAATATCTCTTTTGGAATTTCAATAGATAGTTTATCCCTTCCGTTTCCGTGACTATCAAAAATCAAAGGGATATTTTCTATTTCATTTAGATTTTTATCTAAGATAATCATACTGCCAATTAAAACACCGTTTGGCTCTCTCGTTCCATCCGTTCTGTAATTTGTGTCTACATCAAAAAATAGTTTTATATCTCTGTTTACTCTTATGAATTTGTTTAAAACTATTGTGTCTTTTGTTCCACTCATTAAATTTTCTACAACATAATCTATGCCCCACTCATCGTTAAAATGATATGTTATTTTATTGCCTTCAATAGATGTGTAGTTTAACAAAGCTGTGTTTAATGTATCAAAGACATTGTTACCAAAATTACCACCTGTAAATACAAGAGAGAAGTTTTTATTATTTCCTATGATTGTGGTATCATCAAAGAAGTCTTTTAAGTTGGGCTGATGATAGGTTAAGCTTTCATTAGAACAGAAATCAAAACTTTCTCTGCATCCTTCTGCTTTAAAATTTAAATCAACTTCTCGCCATCCTTCCCTTGTTTCTATGAATACTGGTGCTTGATATATTGAGGCTGTGCATATTCCATTATTACAGTTATTTTCTGTGTGGTCATCTATTATCTCTGCATCAACAACATTGGCTAATGTTAATAAAATTAAAACAATTATTAGTTTTTTCATAAATATCTAATAGCTGTTTATGTATTTATAAATTTGGATTGGACTATCTAAAAATAGCCCATCCATTTAAGGTTTGACCATCCCAACCTTGAACCATCCATCTTCCATAGTATCTGTCTATAAACTTAAACTTGAAGATTTTATATGTTCCTGCGAATAAAGT
>JAUYJY010000055.1 GCA_030699205.1 Candidatus Pacearchaeota archaeon | reverse complement strand
TGATGGTTTGGTCTGATACTTTCGTTGGAAAATTTAAAGAATTAGACGAAATAAGAAGTATCAGAAGAAAGCAACGAAAGTTATATAAATGCAAGGAGGTTAAATAATTCATGGGCAGACGAATAAAATTAGGTCTAACTGATACAGACAGAAAGGCCTTAGCTCAAGCATGGGAAGGTAGTGCCGTAAGTATGCTTAAAGATAAAAAGATTATATCGTCTAAGAAGTATAAGCCCAGAAAATAATTTAATTCTAAATTGGAAGAAATTAAAATCTATAAGTTATTAGTAGATTTGCCTTTTATGAAAAGGTTTAATCTCTATGCCTTTGATGTTGAACTTGGAAATGTTTATCTTGTTGAAAATAATAAGATTGCTGAATATCCTTTAAGAGTTGGGTTGGCATCTTACTTAATGCTTCTAAGAATGGAAGGAAATAAATATCTTAAAGAGGTTAAGAAATGGCAGAAATAATTCATAATCCCACACAACTAAACAAGGAGACAAGTTCAAAGCAGAGCTTGGGCGAAAGTGAGGTTAGCAATAACCAACATCAAGTAGAAGGCAGTGAAGCTACCTCTGTTAGCCTTGCAGGGAAAGGTGACGACCTTTCTCTGTCTAATATTTATGGATTATCGGAGAAAGATTATGCCTTGTATATGGCTTATGTAATCTGGAATCAACATGATGAAATTCAAGAACACATGTTAATTGCTCAAAAATCTGATAAGGAATTTTATAAACATTTCACAATTCATTTATGCAATATCAATCCATCAAGGATTTTAATGGGAGTAATTAAACACTATTTTCCAGAAATGTATCAAGAGCAAGGCAAGTCTATCAAAAAGCATTATGAAGAAGCAGAAAAATATATCAAAAATAAATTAGACAATTTAAGGGCAAAAGATGAAAGATAAACTAATAGGCACAGCTTATGTAAACATCCTTAAAGAAGAGAATGGAGAAGTCAAGTTTGCTTATGGCTATGAGATGAAGGAAGAAGAGATAAGCCTTAATGATTTAGCCATGCTTAATTCATTCCTTGACAAGATTAAAAATAAAGCCGAACAAGACTTTGAAGAGCGTTTAGAAATCAATGATAAGGAGTTTTCAATAGAGAAGGATTAAGATGTGTAAATTAAACAAGAAGTCTGGCAATAAAAGGATAGACCCTTGTATGAAAAATCTTTTAACATATATCCCAAATACTTATGCTTGTTGTTGTGGACATGGAAAATATCCCATGACTATCATTGTTAAAAACATAAAAAGTGAGTTTGTTGAGATTGTAAGTGGAAAGAAAATTCCAAGAAAGAAGAGGTTTTATTTAAAGGATAAACAGGGCTATTATTACATTCCTGAACTCAATTAAGTGAGTCGGTTTGAAGTGAATATATTCACCTCAAAATAGGGTTTGGACTTCCCTATCAGTTAAACTGGAAAATAGACAGGTACACAATCGTGATATAAATAAGTTCAATTTTGGGCAATTCTTCTAATGTATAAGAATTTAAAATAGTGCGTTTATAAATGGTTTTTCCCTTTGTAAGTTCAAACCTATTTAAATTCTTTAAGACCCTCTAACGCAACAATGTAACTAAATAGAAAGATTTAAATATTTCTACACATAATTATGTGCATGACAAATATAACTCTCGCAATCCCTGAAGAAATAAAAGATGAAATGAGAGAATTTCCTAAGATTAATTGGTCATATATAGTTAGAAGGGCAATTAATTTAGAGATAGAAAGACAAAAAATGAAAAAAGAATTTATAAAAAAACTTGAAAAAGAAAAAAAAGACATAGAATGGGCGGTAAAAGTTGTCAGAAAGGGAAGAAAAAATGAAGTTAGTGGTTGATACTAATGTTTTGTTCAGCTACTTTAATAAAAAATCTAAAACAATAGAATTACTTACAAATCAGAATATGCAACTATTCTCTCCAAAATACACAATTAAAGAATTAAAAAAATATAAAGAAGATATCAAGAAAAAATTCTCAATCTCTGAGAAAAGTTTCAAAGAGATATTAAGGGATTTGAACAATGTAATAAATTTTATAGACGAAGAAGATTATCGCAAGGAAACATCAAAAATAAATGAGATAACAATTGATGAAAAAGATAAAGACTTTTTAGCACTAAGTATAAAACTTGACTGCCCTCTGTGGTCAAATGACAAACTATTAAAGCTCCAAGAAAAATCAACGGTTCTTAATACTTTTGAAGTGGCAGAACTTATTTTATAATAAATCTCAAACTCCTTCCAGTTTTATTTAGATTTTATAATTACTGGTAATCATTCAATGATTCTTCCCAAAAAGCCTCTTCCATAAAACATAAATTCCCACACCGATAGTTCCAATAACCATATCAATCATTGTATCATCTAAACCACTAACTAATATATCAAACTTCTCCAAACCCCCGGCACTTCTTAAAAAAACTCCCTGAAGTTTCAAATCAAAAAAAACATCAAGCAGATACTCTCCAATTTCAGCCAACCCGATAAATGAAACAACAATACAAAACGTAAACATCAATTTTACCTTAAAGCTAATCTTAAGTTTTCGCATAGTGTGAAAAACAAAACTTCCTGCAATAATAGGAACAAAAAAATGCAGGATTTTATCATATTGAGGATAAATAAAATAAAAGTTACTCAATAAAAAAGAAAAAATTGCAATAAGCCCGGCAAAAAAATAATGATATGGCTCAAACCTAATATCAAATAAATGGTCTATCAAACAAAAGAAGATTAAAAATCCAACAGCAGAAATAGCCCTTAAGGGAATAGAACTACTTTAGAAAAAATATGAATAAGCAAGAATTAAAACGCCAAGTAAAACAATCAACCATCTCTTATTCTTATACTCTAAAAACGCCCTCTTCATATAATCAGAGGGTAATTCATAATTTTAAACCTTGCCTTTAAGAGACTTCAACACCAATAATCCAAAGACCATTCTTTATGTCTTTCTTAATCTTCTCCATTTCAAAACTAACTTTCTCTTTTCTTTTTTCATCCCTTTCTTTTTCAGAATTAAGACCTTCAATTTCATTTCTCGCTCGGGAAATATTAACTTCTATATCAGAAACAGGACTCTTTTCAACTCTAAAATTACCGACCTTTTCAGTTAATTCCAAGATTTCATTTATTTTTTCATTAATCAAATCTTTATTTTCTAACGAATTAACCAGCCTTCTCAAAACAACTCCCATATCCTTACTAAATTCTTTCCTAAAATCATCCCTATAATTCTTAACTATCTCCATCTCAGATTTATTTTCATGCCAAACCTTCCCCATTTTCTTAAAATCAACAATCCCTCTTAAAGAAAGAAGCATAGAATTTAATTTATTCTTACTATTATTATATTCTTCATTTTTAGCCAACCATTTTCTATATAATTCACTCCCCTTCACATCCTCAATTTTTTTGTTAAATTTAATAAGCCCTTCTTTCAGCTCTTCTTTCCTTTTAGCTATTTCTTTTATCCCATTATTTATATTTGATATCATCCCATCTTTCCTATCCAATTCTTTAATATCCTCTTTAACCTTAGAAATAACTTCAAAGGATTCAACCAGTTTTTTATTATCTTTTTCTATTTTATCTAAATTCTTGAAAAACAAAACAACCGAATCGCTAATAACTCCAATCTCTTTTCCAATCAAGAAAGTAGACTTTTCATAACTCATCCTAGCCCTCCTATCAAAATTATCAAAGACGGAATCTATTTTCTTTCTTTCAAAGACATCTAAGCTCTCAAGATCCATCCTCAATCCGTCTAAATGAGAAATATAATTCCTCAAATTTCCTTGAACAATCTTCTTTACTCTTTCTTCTGCTTTTATTCTATCCCAATTAATATTCTTTAATCCCAGAACACCTTCATTTATTTCCATGACTAATTGATTTACAAGACCTTTAACAGAACCCATATACTTCTCATTCTCTCCTCCAATGTCCTTCAACTTATCTTCTATCAAAGAAGGCAACTCATCAAATTTTACTTTCTTTATTTCAACTTCTTCTGGCTTCTTCCTAAACAAATCAAAAAACCCCATACAATAAAAGAATAAAGAGGGTATTTAGAATTTATCCTTACTAAAAAATTACCAATCTCTCAAAGAAACCTTCTTTAACCTATCTCCATTTCTTTTTTTATCAAGAGTTATAATAAATTATAGTTCTTTAATTAGAACTCTTGTTATCCTTAATATCTTAAGACCGCATCTTGCTCCGACCCACTAACGGCTTTTTTAATATTTTCTCTAGAAACAACAATTCTTTTTTCACAAATTATACACCCCCTACGCTATAAATCCCTGTGTCAATTTTCAAATAATAGTTGCAATATTCATCTCGTACTGCGTTCACTCCTACTTGAAAGTTAATATCCATAATTTTAAACTAACTAAATCTCGTCCATATCATCAGAATCTTCCCTCTTTTTTGTCAAATCTTCAGAAACCCGATATTCCATCCACGAAACTTTCTTATTTTCAATAGCTTCCTTCAACTTCTTCTCATTACTATTCAGCTTTGATTTTCCAGATTTCACCTCAACAAAAATCACCTCGCTAATATCTTTATCATCCATTCCCTTAAAGACAAGAAAATCAATCGGCTTTCCAATAAACCTGCATTCATTCGCATTAAATGGGAAATCGGGCAAGAAAGGTGCAAGTTGTTCAGAAAAATGCCCAGCAAGAACTGCACGAGATTTCATAATCGCATCCTTCCTATGTATTGGTAACTCATTCTCCCAATGCCTGTCTCTTTCTCTTCTTGCAACATTACTTCCAATCCAATAAGCTACAAACAATCCGATTAAAAACAAAACCACTACAATTATTAAAGTTAAATCCATAAACAAATTAAATTTAAATGATTAATAAACTCTTTCAAAACCCTATTTTCTCAAACTCAGCCCTAAAAATAGCAGATTATCTTCTTAAAATAAAAAAATACTCAAATCATCATTTATATCAACCACAATTATTATCTTAGTTAAGATATTAAAAATCATAAAAAATATCACCCCAAATATAACAATTCATCTTCTCCGAAAATAATCAACAACTCCGCCAATAATAGCACCAAACATATTAAACACTAAATCCCAGGCGGTATTGTAATACCCTCCAACTCCTGTTTCTGGAAAACTCAAAACAGCAATAAACTCAACAACCTCGTTCAAAGCACCAAGCCCCATACTTGAAGCAATAGCGATAAAATAAATTGTTTTCTTCTTAAAATTAGTTTTTAAATGTCCCGAAAGAAGCTGCATCATCACCAAAGTCACAACACCAAAACCATAAAAATGAACTAATTGGTCAAACTTCAAAACAAAAAACTCCCCACCACCATCATAAATTGGAAATATTTTCAAAGCATATAAAACACTATCCCCTACCTGAATTCCTCCACCAGCCATATGCAACAATCCCCAAATACTCAAAGCCCATAAAATAAAATAACTAAATTTACTTTTCTCAAGAGTAAAAGCAATTAGCAAAAAGAAAAATACCAAAACAAAAACATACCATAAAAATTCATAGTCTTTAATAGCAACATAATAAATGGTAAAAGCGAGAATATAAATCAAACTAAAAAGCAAAACAAACCAATGTCCTCTTTTGAATTTCATTAAAGAAATTAAGAAAGGAAGTTAATAAAACCTGCTATATCTTTTTACCTGTTTTCTATCTAACCAACTGATGCCCTCACCAACTCATGAACAACGCCCCCACTTAATATTCCCGCTGGACTTGAAGGAGGCGTAATTGTGACACCTCCCGTTGATGCAACATTCATAGTATATTCAAGTCCCGCCGCACCCTCGACAGGCACAATCGGAGATTCGGTGCAGGTTAATGTTGCACTGCCTGTATTCGGATTGCATTTTTTAAGAGTACACATTACTGAATGCCCACTCCCAGAGCTACCGGGACTGTTAGGTGCAACCACAACGATTACATCCTCCCCATTAGGAGGACAATTATTCCTAAAGGGACTTGATGCTCCACCAGCACCACGAGAAGTCATATCAATTATTTCAGTTATCCCAAATGTTTTCATAATAAACTTTTTACATTCAACTGCATCATCTATGTTTTGAACAGGGATACCCCCATCCTCCCCCGGAAGATACGTTGGCACATTATATCCCTTTAGTTGCAAACAAAATATCATTGCATTCCTAATTGCACTATTATCCTCGCCTGTCAATTCTGAATTAAAATATGCAAAAGAATCAGCAACACAATTTCCATAGATTTCCTCTTCGGGACCTGAAGAAAATTCTTCCGAATACCAACAACCTACCATAAAATCATCTTTTGGACTAAAAGAAGTTTTGTTGAAAGATATTAATAAAATCACTAACAGAACAAGAGAAACCAAAATCAACACCCACCCGCTTCCTCTTCTTAAATTAACCATCCCAGTTAGAATATATATATATATATATATATCTTCTCAAATCTACTTTCTATGTCTTGAAGTTTCCTCAATCCCGTCGGGCGAATCCCAATAAACCCCGCCAAAATAATATGGAATATACTTTATTCCAGAAGGAGTCATTTCAGCACGAACTCTGTATCTATGTTCTTCTCCATCCTCACCCATATAAACATAATAATGCCTTCCGTTCTCTTTAATATAATTTCCTTCTTGCCCGCTCTTACATCCATTACTTAGAAGAAACAAGACAGCCAAACCTGTAAGAACCATTCTATTTGTTCTAACCATGCAAACATCTATCAACTATGGATTATAAACTTTTCTTATTGTCTTAAGTTTAATTCTATAGTCTAAGACATTTATAATTTAACAGTATTTGTCTTAGACTATTAGCGGAAGAACAAAAAACTGTTCAAAATATGGACAATTCTGTTGATTAGCACAATTGTTTTCAGAATTGTACAGATAGAGAATTCTGGACAAATAGTGTT
>JAUYJY010000050.1 GCA_030699205.1 Candidatus Pacearchaeota archaeon | reverse complement strand
TAAAAAATTCCTTGAAAGCATTAATTACAGTCCGGTTTTAATTGCTAAGAAAGAGTTTGAAGCTGGTGCTATTCCAATGACTATCAAAAGACCTTTGCCTGCTAAGATGGAAATTTAATTTCCTTCTTTCTTTTTATTTTTACTACTACCAGTAAAATTTATATAGGGTGTTTTCTTTAGATGTTTTATGTCAAGGATTGAATTATTAGCTAATGGATTATTTTATTCTAGTACTGGATTGTATCTTGGTCTATTCTATCAAGCAAAAGCTTTTCAGTCTTACGCTGCTCAAGAATATTGGAATGGAAATGCCTATAGTTTAACCGCGTTGGGTGTTGCAGCTGCTGCTGGAGCTGGAATGATTGCAAGTTTTGTAAACTACAGAAATAAGAAAAAATCAATTGAAGAATTTAAAGAAGTTGTTGAAGAATTAAGGATGAAAAAAGAGAAGGTGTTAAGCTCCATTGATGATTTATTGTATCTAAGAGACATAAAAAAAGCTGATTTTAAAGTTATTAAAAATGGCAAAAACTTACAATGAACAGGATTTAGAAGCTTCATTAAGAAGGGCTTTTGTAGATAGAAAATTTGAATCTATATTAGTTGATGCTTGGGAACTTAGAAATGAATTCTTAAAAGAAGGGTTAAGCTTTGGGATAAATAAAGGCTGGCTTAAAACTGAAAATATTATTGAAGAATCTCAATATACTGCTATTACTTATGTTCTAACTGATAAAGGTAAAGAATACTTTGGTTTAGTTAGCAAGACGAATTAGAAACATATTTCTTAAATTTTAGTGCAACGATGCCGAAGGCAAGATTTTACAGATGTGGTTCTAAATGTAGGGTTGCGCCTAGGCGTATGTGCACAAATAACCGAAATAATAATTCTTTGTGTGCACGTATAGAAAAGTAGATAAAAAGTCGCAACTCCTTGTTAAAATAGAACTTAAACACAATTGAATATAATCGCTGTTCAACTCTTGCGAATACTTGGAGCAACGAGGAATAACTGCAAGTGGTTTTTGCAAAGCAAAAAATTCCGAAAAGTTACTGGGAAGCCTTGGACGGCGGGACGCAGTCCTTTTTTATTAGAGAGAGTGCCGTTGTATTTTTGTCTTTGGAGTTGAAGTGATATACAAAATCCAAAATCTTTTATAGGTAAGAATAGATCCATAGTTATGCAATCAAAATATCCAGAAACCAAAAAGATAGAAAAAATTGATAATTACTATGGAACAAAAGTTTCCGACCCTTATCAATGGTTAGAAGATTATTCAAGCGAAGATGTTAAAGAATGGGTAAACAAACAAGAAAAAATTACACATTCTTTTATAAATAAACTTCCACAGAAAAAGAAAATTCAAAAGAGATTAAATGAGTTATGGAGATACGATGAAAGAACTATCCCTTGGGAAGTTTTGAAAGGAAAAAGACTCTTCTTTCATGAAAGAAAAAAAGAGGATGAAAAATGGATTTATTTCACTCAGAAAAATGAAGACTCGAAAAAAGTAGAATTGATTAACCCGAATAAATGGGATGAAAATGATTCTTTAAGTTTTGTAATTCCCTCTGTAGATGGGAAGTATGTTGCATTTGGAAAAGACAAAGGAGGAAATGAAAATCCTAAAATTTATGTAATGGAAGTTGAAACAAAAAAAATCTTAGATGATTCTGTAACAGGATGGAAACAGGACAGGGTATCTTGGCTACATGACAATTCAGGATTTTATTATTCCAGAAAACCATTAAAAGGAGATGTTAAAGAGGGGGAAGAATATTACTGGGATGAAGTTTATTTTCATAAACTTGGAACTTCTTCATCTAAAGATAAAAGAATATTTTTCTGTGAGGAAAAGAAGGAGTATTATCATACTGCGAGTGTCACAGAAGATGGCGAGTATGTTATTTTTTATAGAAGTACATTTGGCAAGTGTGAAGTTTATTTTAAGCAAATTGATTCAGACAAGATTATTCCCCTAGCAGAGGGATTTGATGCGAATTATGAGATAAATGTCCTAAACGGCAAGATAATAATAAAAACAGATTTAGAAGCATCAAACGGAAAGGTTTTTATTAGTGATGTAGATAAGCCAGAAAGAAATAATTGGCAAGAATTAATCCCTGAATCAAATGATAATCTTTATGGTGTAAGCGCAATTTCGGGCAATCTTTATTTAGAATACTTACATAAAGCACATTCAAAAATTAAAATTTATTCTTTAGAAGGAGAATATATTAAAGATGTTGAACTTCCAGATATTGGCAGTGCGGAAGTTTATGGTTATTTTTCAAAAAAGAATATCTGGATTAGATTTTCTTCATTCTTGTTTCCTTTTACAACTTATAAATATGACTTTGACAAAAATGAGCTTAGTTTATTTTTTAAACCGCAAATAAATCTTGAAAGAAATAATTTTAGCACAGAGCAAGTAGAATATCAATCAAAAGATGGAACTAAAATAACCATGTTTCTTCTAAGTCAAAAAAATGTTAAGAAAGATGGGGAAAATCCAGTATTGCTAACTGGTTATGGGGGATTTAACATTTCTATGATTCCTTATTTCTCTGCAACTTATATTTCTTGGCTTGAAGCGGGAGGTGTAGTCGCGATACCAAATTTGAGGGGGGGGAGGGGAATATGGCAAAGAATGGCATGAGGCAGGGAAACTTGAAAAGAAACAAAATGTTTTTGATGATTTTATAGCTGCTGCAGAATTTTTAATTAGTGAAAAATATACTAATCCTGAAAAGTTGGCTATTTCTGGGGGAAGCAATGGCGGTTTATTGGTTGGAGCAGTTACTATGCAAAGACCAGAGCTTTTCAGAGTTGTTGATTGTGGTGTTCCCTTATTGGATATGTTGAGATACCATAGATTAAGCATAGCAAACACGTGGGCTGTAGAATATGGCAGTTCAGAAAACCCAGAACAATTTGGATATATTTACAAATACTCTCCCTATCATAACATCAAAGAAAATGTAAAATATCCTGCTATGTTAATTACAACAAGTGAGAATGATGCAAGAGTAGACCCAATGCATGCCCTAAAAATGGTGGCTAAACTTCAAGAAGTAAATCCAAATGGAGAGCCGATTTTTCTTTTAGTAAGAAAAGATTCTGGACATGGTGGTGGAACAACTATCTCTAAAATGATAGAACAAGTATCTGAAGAAATAGCTTTTTTGATGGAAAAAGTAGGTATAAATTAAACTCCAACTCATAGAAAAATTTGTGTGAGTGAAACGAACCTCTTAACCTTTGTTAGAAAAAGTGCGAAGCATTTTTTGAGTTTTCGTGGTCGGTTAAGAGAAGTTTTTCTTTTGTATTTAACGGCACTCTCTCCATTTTAGGGGTGGGTGGTCGGGGGTTTAAGGCTTCCCAGTAATTGAGTTGAATCGCTGTTATATTCGTCTGACCAAAGGGAAGACTTGATTTTTAGTGCAACGATGCCGAAGGCAAAAAATCAAAGTCGTCGTGTCTATATTTTACTTATGGGGGTTTCCGCCGCTGTTTTTTTGCTTTTTTTCCTGAAAAAGGAAGTAGGGAATTTTCGTTTAATAACCAAAAAGTATTTAAACATTAGATTATTCTAATATAACAATATGAAAGAAATATATGAAATTCATGCTGAAATGTGCAAAGTATTTTCAAATTCAACAAGGTTGGAAATATTGAATTTATTGAGAGATAAAGAATTATCAGTAACAGAATTGATAAAAAAGACGAAATTAAGTCAAGCCAATATCTCCCAGCATTTGTCAATTATGAAATCCAAGGGAATTGTTACATCAAACAGGAAAGGTAAGAATATCTATTACAAACTTACAAATCCAAAAATAATCAAAGCTTTTGATATAATAAGAGATGTTTTGACTGAAAAACTAAAGAAAAATGGAAAAATTGTTGAAGAATTATGAGGTGAAAAAATGAGAAAAATATTATTCGCAATAATGGTTGTTTTATTACTCAATATTAGTTTAGTTTTTGCTCACGAACATAATTTTACTGAGACAAAACAACTTATTGATTCAGGAATTAGTTGTGATAAACTTACAGATGAACAACTTGAAGCTATGGGAGACTATTATATGGAACAAATGCACCCTGGCGAAGCCCATGAAATGATGGATCATATGATGGGTGGCGAAGGTTCTGATACTTTAAAGCAAATGCATATTCAGATGGCTAAACGACTTTATTGTAACGAAGATGTTGGTGGAATGATGGGCGGAGGCATGATGAATATGATGATGGGTTCAGGAATGATGGGAAATTTGGGGTATGGTTTTGGTTATTGGAATTTTATAAATATCCTATATATAATTCTATTAATTGGACTTATAATTTTAGTTTATCTCTGGATTCTAAAATTATGGAAAAACATGCAAAATAAAGGTGGTAAAAAATGAAATTTGGAATTATAATAGGGACAAATGAGCCAGAAGTTGTTTGGAATGCTTTTAGATTTGGAAGTACGTCATTAAAAGCAAATCATGAAGTAAAAGTTTTCTTAATAAATAAAGGGGTTGAAATTGAGGATATTAAAGATGAAAAATACAATGTAAAAGAACAGACTGATTTATTTATTGAAAACAAAGGGCAGATATTGGCTTGTGGAACTTGCTTAAAATCAAGAAAAAAAGAGAGTAGCAATGTTTGTCCAATTTCAACCATGAAAGACTTGTTAAATTTAGTTGAAGAATCTGACAAAGTTTTGACATTTGGTTAGGAAATCCCCCCATAAAATTTCTTTTTCGTAGAAAAAGGCTAAATGTGCGAAGCACTAAAAGGCGGAAACCCCCTCTTAATAATTTTACACGACGATTGAATATAACACCCTATAGTTGAATATTCTCTTATAAAGCCTTTTTAGACTATTAGGTCTCAATTTAGGCAGGTTCAAAATCAAATATATCGTACCCATCCAACAATGATAAATCCGTAAATCTTCCGGAAAATCTTAGAAAATCCATTTAAAGCCTATCTTTCTCTAAGTAGACATGGACATACTCTATCTTATGGAAAGAGAGCTTTTTCGCAGAAGATACAGCCCCAAAACAGTCAAATCTTATATATACTGTATGCGGAATTTTCTGAAAAAGTGCCAAAAAGAACCAAGAAAGATAACAAAGTATGATGTCAAAGAATATATCTATTATTTATCAGAAAAGAATTTGTCAGGAAGTACTTTAAACCTTTATCTGCAATCGATAAAATTTGCTCTTGAAGAAATTTTAAACAAAAAGTTTTTTATTCAACTACCTTATTCTAAAACACCTAAAAAACTTCCAGTATTCTTAACCAAAGAAGAAGTGAATAAATTATTTGAGTCTATCCTAAACCAAAAACATAAACTCATGATAAATATTTTATACTCTGCTGGATTACGCGTAAGTGAGTTAATCAATTTAAAAGTAAAAGATTTTGAATTTGATAAAGATTATGGATGGGTTAGGGAAGGCAAAGGCAAAAAAGATAGATTGTTTATTATTGCAAAATCGTTAAACCAGAAAGTAATTGATTACATCTCTATAAATAAACTTGAGGCAGATTCGTTGCTTTTTCAGAGTTATAATGGCAGAATGTCAACAAGAACGGTTTATGAAATAGTAAAGAAAGCCTGTAAAAAAGCAGGAATAAAGAAAAGTGTTCATCCTCATACATTAAGACACTCTTTTGCAACTCACCTTGTTCAAGATGGTTATGATTTACTCACAATATAATCTTTACTTGGACATAGCAGCTTAAAGACAACCATGGTTTACGTCCATATGGCTTCTCCTTCATTTGTAAAAGTAAAGAGCCCACTTGACAGTTTAAAGGATAACGCATAGAAAGGTTTATATAGTTTAACTGTTTAACTGTTTAACATAAATCTTGGGAGTAAAAAAATGGATACTGATCTTGTAAAAATGAGTCCGAAAGGACAATTAGTAGTTCCTCAGGGTATTAGGATGGACGAAGGATTTACTCCTGGGGATAGATTTGTCCCTTTCCCGGTAAAAGGAGGGATACTATTTAAGAAAGTTGAAATACCAAACGTTAAAGCGGAATTTCAGAAGTTATCCAAAGAAATTGAGAAGCAATTCAAGAAATATAAAGTTACACAGGAAAATGTGGATGAGGCTGTGAAGTGGGCAAGACGAAAGTCCTCTTAGATACCAACATTCTTATTTCTGCTCTTGGCTGGTCTGGAAAACCAAAAGTAATTTTTGAGAGATGTCTGAATGGAGAATTAGAGCTGATAACTTCTCCAGAACAAGTTGGAGAATTAAAGAGGGTGATGGACTATCCAAAATTCAATTTTACTGAAGAGCAAAAAGCAACCTTTATTTCCATACTTCTTGAAATTTCTATGGTGGTTGAGATTTCCAATAAAGTAAATATTGTTAAAGATGACCCTGATGATAATGCAATTCTAGAAACAGCGATAGTAGGAAATGTTGATTATCTCATCAGTGGAGATCCGCATTTACTAAAACTAAAAGAATTAGCAAAAGTTAAAATCGTTACGGCGAGTGAATTTTTGGGTATATCAAGATGGTTATGATTTACTCACAATATAATCTTTACTTGGACATAGCAGCTTAAAGACAACCATGGTTTACGTCCATATGGCTTCTCCTTCATTTGTAAAAGTAAAGAGTCCACTTGACAGTTTAAATGATAATCTTGTTTAGAATATAAACCCTGTAAATCAAAAAGTATTTAAATAAGCTTTTCTTACAGTAAGAAAGTAAGAATTATGGAGGTAAAAATGACAATTGAAACTGTAAAAATGTCTTCAAAAGGGCAGATTGTTATTCCAATGGATGTAAGAGAAGAGTTAAATGCACATACAGGAACTGTATTTGCTGTAGTTGGAACCAAAGACACCATTGTATTAAAGAAAATTGCTATGCCCAATAAGGAAGATCTTATTAAAGACTTAGGACTTCTTGCCAAAAAAACCAAGAAAAAATTACAAAGTAAAGGCTTTACTGAAAAAGATTTACAGGCTAAATAATCATGGTTGTTACATTTGACACGAATGTGCTACTCTCTGCTACGTTGTGGGATGGAAGTGTTGCTCAAAAATTGTTGTACGATTTAATTAGGCAGAATATTAAAATATATTCTTCTTTAGAAATTCTCAATGAATATCAAAAAGTATTAAGGAGAGACTTTGATTTTTCTGATGAAGAAGTAGTAGAGATTATGGAAAAAGTTCTTGCATTTCTGACTTTAGTAAAACCGAAAGATAACAAAGTATGATGTCAAAGATGACCCTGATGATAATAGGATTATTGAGTGTGCTTATGAGTCAAAGTCTAAACACAATAAATCTAAGGAA
>JAUYJY010000044.1 GCA_030699205.1 Candidatus Pacearchaeota archaeon | reverse complement strand
GGAGTTATTTCTCTGGGTCCTTATATCCTTCCAACAACTATTAGATTATTTAAATATGAAGAAACTTCTTCAAGTGAAGAATCAAGTGAAGAAATAAAATTGGATGCAACACATCATGTTGGATTTTCGGCTGGTTTTTTTGCTGGAATTGGTTTAGATATTGCACAAGTAATGGGATATTCTTATGCAGTAGAACAGGATCATCCAGAAGCATTACTAATTCCTGTTGTAACAAATGTTGCTTCAGGTGTTTATGAAGTCGGAAGAAGTATGTATAAAAATGCAAGACAAAGAATTTTAGAAAAACATAAAACTGAAGGTCTTGAAGCAACATTACAAGAATAAACTTTTTGGTTTCTATTATTTTAAAGAGCACGCATACATGCATAAATATATAGAGGAAATAAAGGAAACATTACAAAAACCAGATAAGATAAATTCTTACTCGTTTGATGAGAATATTCATTATTTCTACAAAGGCTATAAAAACCTTGATAAGCCAAACAAATTCATTCTTGTCATAGTAAAATACTTAAACGGAGAAGGATACATAATATCATCATATTTGGAGACAAAAATCAAATGAAAGAACATAGAACATATGACGTATACTACGATGAAGAAGCCGATTTCTTAGAGGTATCTTTTGAACAGTAGCAAAGAAAGGGATAACTGAAGAAATAGAAGAAGGGGTTTTTGTAACAAGAGATATAGAAACAAATCAAGTTGCGAATGTTGGTATTTTATCTTTCAAAAAAAGAGTCGATTTGCTCAAGAAAGTCTTAATCCTATTAAATAAAAAACTGCCATTAGAAATAAGTATTTCTGAATAATTTACGCTGAAACTTAGGCTAAATGCCTTTTCCGAACTAAGAAGAACACTTTGAAAAATTGAGAAATTTACCTTTCAATAGATATTAAAATACTTAAACATAGAAGGATACATAATCGAATAAGTTAATTCGTTTAAATTAAAATCGTCAAATCTTTCTCCAGAGAAAAGCCCAATTTACGAAACATTAAAAGAATACTTTTCCGAAACTTAAAAATTAAAATAATAATCTAAAAATGAATTTCCTGTTATAAAGCTCCCTGTTATTGGAGCTGGTTCTTGTGAAGGCTCATTGGAAGATGTAACGAATTCAGTGGAAGACTCCGAAGTTTCACTTCCAGAATCCTCTGAACTAAAACTCACTTCTCCAGAATTATCAAATTCTCCCTCTTCAAAACCCTCAAACTCTCCATCCCTAAAATCTCCACCATCATTAAATTCTCTTCTATCATCTCCAAAACATTCACACTTTCCATCCCTAAAGTTCCATGCTTGTTCCTCTCTCCCACATTCTTCAGCACACATTCTTTCTCTTTCTCTTGTTTCCCCAACCTTGCTTTCAAAATCCTGCCTCATGATTCTCTCACAAGATTCTCTATCAAGAGCACCTGCGTCTCTGCAAGGCCCTGGAAATCCTCCTCCAGGTCCACTTCTATCCTCAAAATGCTCTCCAACATTATTAACAGCATCATCATAACATTTTAATCTTTTTTCAGGATTTTCTATTTTCTTGCAATCAAAATTAAATCCTCTTCCAGGTCCACTATTAGACCCCCTTCTATCTCCTTCTAACTTCCCCATAATTTCTTCACATTTTTTATGATCATTCCTGCTTTCTCCAGTTAATCCTGCATCAACACACTCCCGTGGAGCATTCTGTTGAAACATATATTTCCCACATTCCTTATGGTCTCTCAAACCTTCCTCAACACATTCCTCGGGAGCATTTAATTTAAACATAATTCCCTCGCAAATTTCTCTTGCTTCTCTTTCATCCCGAACATTTGCCTCAATTAAAGCATCCCTGCATTCTTCAGGAGCATTAATTCCTATCATAACCCTCATACAATCCTTCAGTGTTTTAGCTCCAGCTTCAACACATTCTCTAGGCATATGCCTATCATACTGCTCCTCTCCAAATTTCCTTTCAATTTCACCCATGACTTCCTGCAAATGCGGGGGCAATTCAGGCATTTCAACATTACTCATTGCCTCACAAGCGTTCTCATCTCCTTCATTCTCACAAGCATTTGCAAGCGGAGCAATTGTAAAACAAGCTTCTGCAAATCCATCCATATGCACTCCAATTTCAGCAATCCCTCCACAATCACATTCAACACCTGAAGTCTTAAAACATTGAGTTAAAATATTTCCAAACCTCTTGACCTCTTCCCTCTGCACCTCTGTTAATTCCTGCCTAAGTTTCCTTTTCCACTCTGGAACATACTCATCTTCGCCATCTATCTGGCAAACATTATAATAAAAATCCAAGTCAAGTTTAGCAAGTTTCCCACATAATTCATTGACTTGTGTTGCAATCCCCGCAGCAGTCTCAATTCCCCTCTCTCTCTGTACAATTTCTCTAATTAATTCATCTTTCTCTCCTGAAGGAACATTTTGCGCAATTTCTCCGATAGCAACACCCCTTATCGCTCTAGAACTTATCATCGCTTCCTCACTCTCATCAGGTGAAACTTCCATTTCAAAATTACTAGCTCTCTTTTTATATTCCTCAAAAGACTTTCTCAAACTCTTGCAAGTCCTCTCATCTCCTTGCCCGCACATCCCTGCCAAAACCCTCATCTCAGCAATCTTTTCTTTTCTAACGTTTGCATCACTTGCAAAATTATCAAAAATCTTATCTACAAAATAAAACGGGCTGTTAGGAGTCAGTCCCGGAGCTGTATTTAACTCTTCGTCAAAACTCTCTGTCTCACTAACTAATTTACCTAACTCTTCATCCTCTGTAAATAATTCAGACCCATCCGCAGAAGAGTCTATCAAATCCTGTGAAATAGAATCATCCTGTGCATAAACAGAAAAAGAAAGTACTATAAATAAACATAAAAAAATCCAGAATGACCTCTTTTCAAACATCTAATTAAATAGATTCAATCGTTTATAAAATCTTCTCTTACAATTAAACGCATTTAATTTTCATATACCTTTATGCATTTACTAAACACCAAGAATCCTTATGAATTTATATTCTTTATTCTTGAGTACACTCAAGAACGCAATTGTCGGCGTTCTTGCGTAGTAAAAGATTACGATTATTTAATGCTCTCGCTATATCTCACCCGCTTTTCAGACCCAAGTGATCACACACCCATTTAACTTCATCCCCGACCTCATTAGCCCTCATTTTAACAAATCTTGAAAACGACAATATTATAATTTGCAGAATAACCTCTAAAATAAAAAAAGACAATTATATTGTTTCCTTAGAAAACAAAGACTTGAAATCTGGAAGTTTAAAAACGAAAAATATTATCAGGACAAACAGACTTCTGACAATAAACAAAAACAAAATAAATTATTCATTTAAAACGTGCTTTCAGCGACAATTCTTATTAATCATCAATACTCTCAAACAATTCTTCTAATTTTTGCTCCCAGTCTCCAGGGTCATAATTTCCAATAACCAAAACATCAATTGATGGGGGTCGCTCAGAATTCCTAACACCAAGAACAAACCCCCCACCCCTATAACTCAAATAACGTGATTGAACGAATCCATCAAAAACGGGTTTTCCAACCCGAAAAATTTCTACAGACTCCCAATCAGCCCGCGGATTAGGACCCAATCTCCACGCAGGTTGATCATTTAATGGAGAAATCCCATCAAGTTCTATTCTTAAACCATCCCTTTCATAAACCTCTGTCCCATATAAAGAATTATAAGGACCACGCACCAACTCTCCATAAAAGGCAGCCACACAAGCAGCCTTTTCATAAATGTTTCTTTCAAATGCTTCTCTCAGTCTAACATCCTTTTCTATTTTTCTCAAATCTACAGAAGACAATTTTTTAGCGACATCACTAATACCTGGTGCAAAAGCTGTATTTCTACCTATAAAAAACCCGCCAGTGAGTCCAAGAATTCCAGCCAAACCAGCAACAACTAAAATAGAAGATTTATTCATATAAACTCGATTAAAATGTTCTTTATAAAGATATAGATGTTAAATCTGTGTTGAATAATTAATTCTACATGATTATAGAGATGGACTTTATAACAGATTTATTCTTTTTTAAGATAGATAATATTTTACTTTTGTATTTTTTGGGATTATAAAGGCTCCTCTGTTAATTTTCTTCCCCTAAATATTCCGTTGGTTTAAACGAAGCGTCAGCCGAATAAATGTAAAGTATGATAATAACCCGAGCGATAGCAAAGACGAACTAGAACTTCTTTTAATAATAATTAACAGCCCTTTTCAACCCCCAACATACGGCGCGTCGGCCACTGCGTGGCCTCCATTTCATTTAGGCAAATTATAATAAGCTATTTTTATAAGCAAATTTTTCAAATATCAATTTAAAAGTATCTCAATAGGTTATTCTTCTTACTCCTCACAATAATCACAACCGCGTCCTCTAAACATAAATATATTTCATTTAAGCGATTAGGCAGTTAACAAACCAAATTTTTCATTTATACTGAATATAAAACAGCTAAAAAATATGCCCTTCAATATGAAATGCTAACTTTCAATATAATCCCAAATTAATAATAAATAATAACTAGATTTATCGGCGATAATTTATGCTTTTTATTATTTTAATTTTTTAATGAACTTAAACTAATCTTTTTTTGGTGCTAAAATGTATCAATCACCTTCATTCATTACCAAAACTATCCGTATATTTAAAATCCAAGAAACAAATTAAATCTTCCCATCTGCAACCTTCTCCATATAAGTATTCCACCTATCTTCCCTAACTTGCAAATACAACCCATAGTCCCTTTCCTCCAAATCACTATAAATAAATCCAAACTCCTTTTCAAATGCCTCCATCTCCCCCGGAGAATAACTGACAATTATCGGTGGAAAAGTCCCCTGATAAGGGGAATAATAATAAGCGGTAGGACAATCAAAGGGTGGTTGATAATATCCTTGAAATTGATTTTGTTCTGAAACAAAATTTCCGTTTCCGCATTGTGAGTTTTGTATAGAACCCCCATAAAATTCACAGCTATTTGTATAACAATCTTGATTTGCAGCACAAGTTGAAGGTTGTAAAGGAGGTGCGAAACTTAGAGGCACGATATTTGGAACTCCATAATTCCCTCTTGGGTTATATGGTCCTGGATAATCATAATAAGGAGTATAAACCCATGGAAGCGAACCTGGGTTTGCATAACAATCAACATTTCCTGTTAAAGGATTGCAGATTAATCCAGAACCTGGCGGTGCCAGACAAGTACCACCTACACAAGTTCCCTGATAATATCCACAATCGTAATCTGTATTGCACGCCCCCCCACAATTCTTGCAGACAAGATTATCATACCCTCTTTCATACTGCCCTTCATCCCACATATTCTCAATACTATTAGAGCCACTATCAAAAACCTCTCCCAAGAAATTTCCAAAAACATTATTCACAATAAAGCCATAATAATAAAATCCATCAACATTTATTCCATAACCTCCATTGTTTGCCACATGATTATTCCTTGTCATATAACTAATCAAGGGGTTATAGGGACCTGTAACTAAATCTAAAAAGTATCTCAATCCATCCCCTCCGTTGTTTATTATTCTATTATAATTAAGTTGTAAAACAAATGGACGCCCATAATAATAAAGTTGGGCCGGATTTCCCCTTACAGCATCATAATTAAATCCATCATTAGCATTATAACTCATATCATTGCAAATAACGGAATTCACAAAAGAGCTATAATATCCCGAAGGGTCAGAGCCAGCATAAACGCCATCTTTTCCATTATTGTTTATTTCATTTAATATAATGCTGTCAACCCGCTGGTTATAAACATGTATCCCATCATTCCCATTATTCAAAATAGAATTCTTATAAATAAATCTGTCACCGGAAATATCAAAATAATAACCCTGTGTACCTCTTGTAGTTCCTATGCTTATTCCATTCATTGCATTATTAGTAATTTGATTTTCTTTAATATCTGTAAACCAATTCCCCCTCTGTAAAAGAATTCCATCATTAAGATTTAAATCTATCTGATTATTATTAATGTCTGTATACTCATTCCAGCCATAAAACCATTGAGGAGAAATTGCATCGCTCCTTCCAAAAATCAGCCCCGCCTCAAAGTTATTTCCATTTTGTGCTCCATTTCCTGTAATGGTATTTCCTGAAACTGTTGTTTGTCTTAAATAAGAAGGAGATGTTTGGGAGAAAAATACACTTCTTCCATTAAACTGCATTCCTGCAAAAGTATTTCCTTGTATATTATTATTTAATACTGTAACACCTGACTGAAAATATTCCTGATTATTACCTGGAGGTTGTAGATTCGGATTTATTTCTGACCCTGAATGAATTGCATTCACCTCAATCCCCACATGATGATTACTAATTACATTATTCTTAATAGTCCCATCCAAACCAAAAGTAATTATTCCATACCTACTATTAGATATTGAATTGGAATCCAAAACATACGAGTTCCCAGACGAAGGATAAGAGCAAACAACTGGAACGCCAGTTCCACTACTGCAAATTCCCCCTGGAACTTTAGGATTTAAAGACGCTGAATTTGGCTTTCCTAAAAAAACGCCCAAACCATTATTTGACAACGAATTAGACTGCACAACCCCACTAGAACCTTCCAAATACATCGCATTTTGCGTATTGCTTATAGAATTAGATGAAAACCTATTTGCATTCGCAAGATAATCTTCTCTAATTCCCGTCCTCGCACCATTGATAGTATTACCTGAAATTGTAGCCCCTGTAACTCCCTGCTGTAAATGAATCGCATTACTGAAAGCTCCATTAATATTGCAGTTACTTACTGTCACTCCAGTAACTCCTGGAGAAACAACAAACAAATCCGAAACACTATTTCCAGCATAATTTATAGAACTTCCAGGAGCACATGTCACAGAAACTCCATTTGTGTTTATAATAACTGGAGTAGTAACATTAAATGTCCCACAAAGTAAAACATTCCCAGTAACAGGAGAAGTAATTGCACCATAGGTGCATGGCACATTAGTTCCTAAAATAGGTGCATTGCTCACAATCTCTCCTTGAATAAAAAATCCCAAAACTAAAATTAATACAATGAGAGCTATGATATAAGAAACATATTTAATTTGAGTATTTTTTACTTTCCTATGAAACAAAAAGGATTTATGATTCTTCCGTTCACTCATATTAAAATATCAACCTCATCAACTAATAGAAATATTTAGAATATATATATCTATCCCAAAAAAGTAATCTCCGCCCCATTAGAAGTATAAGCAACCCCATTCCGAACAACAGCAACTTGCGTATAAATCTTCTGACCTGCAATCTGAGGGACCTTCAAATTAATCGGACTTATTATTAAATTCCCTGATGCGTCTGCCTGAAAAGAATATGTTCCAAGAATATTTCCCACATCAACATAAGCCCTATCTCCCGAAGGCAACAAAACATCTGCGGGAGAATAACTTAACACAACAAATGCCTGTTCATTCGCTTGTAAACCATTAACTGTAAAACTCCCTCCGGCACCATAACTTCCAAGAGAGTTCCAATTTAATCCAATACTTCCAGAACCATAAGAAACAACCCCTCCTAATTTCTTAACGTACAACACATCGGGCAATGCCGTTCCCGTAGACTGGAAAGTTCCTGAAAACACTGCCTCATCAATAAAATCATTATCAAAATCCCCAGCGACAAACGGAATATTAGATTCTGGAGATGGAGAAGAATAAATCCAGCTATTCAAAACCAGATTATTAGGCCCTGAATAAATAACATCAACATTCAAAACATTAGAAGAATCAAAATACCTTGTAACTACATCTCCATAAAAATCCCCATTAAAATCACCGACGTCAAAAAAAGTTGCAATTTCCTGCATCCCCGCAGGAGCGTTTATTTGATTTAATAATGTCCCATCAAGTCCTGAAAAAATATAAATCCTCCCTTCAATCACTCCGGCATTTGTATGTCCCGGATTTCCAACAAAAAAATCATTATATCCATCCAGATTATAATCTGCCTTCCCATTCGCAGGAAAAACAGGAGAATAAGGGATATAAGATCCCCCAGACCATGGAATATTTAAAGTATGAATTAAAACCCCGTTAGTTCCTGAAAATACATACGCCTTCAAACTTCCAGTAATTAAATTAGAAGACGCAACCATAAAATCTCCTAATCCATCTGAATTAACATCTCCAGTGAGAATAACACTTCTGCCAAAAAAAACATCTGTAGAATCCAGGCTAGTCAATGTATAAAGCAAACTTCCAAGCCCATCAAAAACAAAAACTTTTCCTGTAAAATTATTTGAACCATATGCACCCACAACAAAATCTTCTTTTCCATTTCCATTAACATCGCCTATAACCGAAACTGAATCTCCAAAAAAATCAGGTCCCGAAGCCCAAGTAATCCCTGCATCTGAAACAGTATATAAAACAGCATTTGTTGCTCCATCATAAGCTCTTACTATCCCCCCAAAATATGGAGGTATTCCATAAACTCCCTGCCCAATCAAAAATTCATCAAACCCATCCCCATTAATATCTGAAAGCCCATCAATATCGCCTTTAGAACCCCCAGTTAAAACAGGTCCTGAAACAAACGTATTTGCAATCATATCAACGATAAAACTAAATCCAGAATCAAGAATAAGAATTTCATTAAAATTGTCTCCGGTGACATCAGCAGAACTTCCAAAAATAGTCCACAAGGGATAAATCTGATTCCCTAAAAAATTATAAAAATCTCCCTGCGGATAAGTGGTTGGAACCCCTAAATTACTCTGAGCCCCAACAAATCCAATAAACAAACTAATAATCAAAGAGAAAAAGAGAAAAAGAGAAACAAAAAACAAATTGCTTTTCACTTTTTACCTCCTGCAACGCCCTTTAACAAATTAACAATTTCTACATTCTCTTCCCTATCAATCATCTTTCCTTCAATTCCAAAACTCTCAAAAGCCCAATTTTTCAGAAATATTTTATTACCTTCATCAAAATCAACTTTCTTCTCATCAGGACTAAACCCTCCAACCTGTCCAAGAAACGCCATCAAAATTAAAATTAAAATAATTAAAATAAAAATATAATTCCATCTACGCTCCATATTAATCCAAGAAATCTTATGTATTTATAATTGGTGGTTGAAAGTTTAACTGACCAATTTTTTGATAATTGCCTCAGATATATTGTTTAAAATCTGTCTTGCAATATAAGATTCAAACTTTTAATATCTCTGTAGTTAATCAATGAATAATAATTAATCTTTGACGACGATAAAATATAATATCTTAAAAATATTATTAAAGTTAAATAAAGTCAATTTAGTCCGTATTTCCACTAATCCCCTTGTAATTATTCACCGCTTAAATTATCTAATTGCCTTTAAAAAATCCTAAATCTCAAAAACTGCACCTTCAGGCCCGACATTAACAACTCTCGTTTTTCCAATCATTTCTTCAAA
>JAUYJY010000004.1 GCA_030699205.1 Candidatus Pacearchaeota archaeon | reverse complement strand
TGATGATAGAGGTTATTCCGAGTGAATTCTGGAAGATCTAAGGCCTTGGCAAGTACAGCAAGCCCTGTTTCAGATTCTCCTCTTAAAATAACTTCTGTTGGGAAATCAACTGCGGATGTCACATGATTTACTTCAACATATACCCCATTAATTAGATATTTAACTTCCCTTGAATGTTCTCTTCCTAGTGAATGTTCCCTATAATCCTCTGCTAACCTATCCGCAACTCCTTGAACCTCTCCATGGCTAAGGGTAAAAAAGGGAGAACCTAAGATATCAGTGACTATTTCATCCCTGTAAGTAACACTTAACAACTTGCTTTCTTTCGCCATGGGATTTAGAATCTTGAGAGATATTTAAAGATTTGTGTATTTAAACGAACTAATAAGTTAGGTTGGGAGATTTAATGAATAGGTTTTTAGCCATTATTACTGAAGAAAATGATAAAATGCTGTTGCATATAGGACTAATCTTGTAGCTTCAACAACTAAGGCCCCTGCAAGACTAGAATTTCTCATTAGCATCCCTGCTTCTGAGTAATCTAGTTCTCCGGAACTATTGCGAGATTCTTGGTCAGATGAGTTATGATATCGAAGTAAAGAAGAAGGTACAAAGAGCATATCTGCAGTATGCATTATTTTAGAGAGTAGTGATTTTGATTTGCCTCTTGAACTTGTTCTAGTATATCCTTCATCCATAAAGTTATGAGCAGGAGGAGGCATTTAAATCTTTTGGTTTAAACGAACTCTTTCTTTTCGCTGTTACTTGTTGGTTTTGCTTAAAAGTTTTAGCTTAATTTATTACATCTAATTTTAATTTAAAGGGAAGATTTTTTAATACATTTTGTAGGCTGTGGGCTCGCTTTTTGAAATTAAATATACCTATACCATATAATTGGTCATTGTCTTCATATTTGAATAGTACTATGTCCTCAGATATGTGATCTCCATAGTCTGGCCGGGGCTCGCCTATAAAGATTTCCAGATAATCTGCTTCTTCGTCATAATACATCTTCATTTCTGCCATTTTAATGAATATCCTTAACAAAATATGCAGTTATTATAAATCCATCGCCGTTTAAATATTTAACTGTTACCTGTAAATACTTGCTTGGTGATTTTCTATATTTAAAGTAAAGATAATAATCTGCTGTTTCTCCGTCGCTTCTGAGAATTACTTTTTGAGGATTAATAAGTATCTGTTTTATGTCTTCTAGGTGTTGTTCCATTCCTTTATGTCTAAGAATATGAACAAGTTGCTCTTGAGTTAGCCTTATTTTTCTGCCTGTTTTGTCGATGACTTCGAAGATATTTAGCATTCTTCTATAAGAATGTTTTGCTTAATAATTTTTGTGGTCGGTGCGTTCGGTGCTTCGCGCCTCACATTATTAAGGCAATTGTTTTGGATATTTGGAATTTGGATTGGTGTATTTTGGGGGATTAAATAAGATTATTAAGAAATTTCGCGTGCGTAACGTACCCCGAGCCCGGTACCGCGAACAGTAGGAACCCTGACCCAACCCAAGTCAACCCAACCCGAATACGGGAGGAACCCTGCGAGAAAGCTATTTTCTCTTGAAATATTATCTGGGTTTTGGACATGCTCCCATGTGTTTAATAGACCAAATTGGTCTCTTATTTCTGGAGAGTTTCTCATTGTTTGTAGAAGCTGATATGGTGGTATTTGCCAGCCTTGAGGGCAATCTTTCTCGCATTCCTCATAGGTTCTTCCTTAATGATGTAGTTTTAACTCTACTTCAAATGCTTTATCTTCGAGAGTTACTCTACCTGTTTCTCCTATTTGATGCATATGATTTTATTATATTAAATGTTTTTAAATTTATGGATTAAACGAATGTTATCTTTGTGCTGGAAGATTTAGGCAACGCTAGAAGGTTTTAGCTAATATACCGGTGAGAATGAGACATAGTTGCTTAAAAGTTGTATTACTCCGAAGATTAAGAGATAAAGGCCTACTGCCCACCTTAATATGCGGGGGAAGATTAAGATCATTACTCCGAGAATGATTGCAAGGATTGCTGAAATTGTAAGTGATATTGCGGGCATTATATATTTAAGTGTATGGAGTATTTATATTTAATTGTTGTTAGTGCTAGTGGGATTTTGGCTTTTCTTTCAGAAAATAGGATGTCAGAGAGACAAGGATTAAGCTGAAAATTGTGATAAAAATTGAAGTAAGTATGCTTAGGGAAGTTGAGCTTTTTACATGGGTGACAAAAAAAACAAGACTTTTGACCGCATCAAAGATTGTTTGACGCCAAGTAAATGCAATTGTAAAACCTAAAGTGATGAGGATAAGAAGACGCAATTGTCTTATAAACTCAATATGGAATTTTTCTCCTCCTGGAAAAAAATGTTTTTTATGTTTTTTGATGAAGTTCATAGTATTTAGGAAATCTTTTGTCGGTGCGTTCGGCGCTTCGCGCCTCACTTTATTGAGGCAATTGTTTAAATAGAAAAATAAAAGAAAAGTTGGAAAATAAAAAAGATTAAAGTTTAGAATAGTTATTTATTCATTAAACCTTTTGCTCCAATGACTATTAATGCCAGAACTGCAATCCAATCGTGCACAGCCATATTACCAACAACAACGCCGATAAGTGGAAGCAACCAGACTAAAGCAATTAATAGAAACAACCATGAGCTTAACTTGTCCATTTTTTAACCTCCTTTTTTCCCTCTTTTATTAGCAAATTAAGGTAATTGGTATTTAAATAGCTTTTGAAAACCTTAGAGAGAATGTTCTGGAATCAGATATTTTTTATATTGGATAGAAATTTTAAACGGGTGTTTAAGTTTATGTTGGGTGTTTAAGAATAATTTGGGATGTTTGAAGGTGTTTAAACAGGTGTTTGTTTTTTAAATGGGGTGTTTGTTGGGTGTTTGTTGGGTGTTTAAAGAAGATTTTTACTACTTTTTTTGGTAAAATAAGGAAAGATTTATATACGATAAACACTAAAAGATAGCATGTTTTTTGGATTTGGTGCTAAAAAAAAGGTGAATCTTCTAGAAGAAGAGATAAAGAAAAGTTTTTCAGAAGTTAAAAAAGATTTTGAAGGTGTTGGTAAATGGATTAAACACCTACATGGAAAACATAAACAGGCAGATAATGTTCTTGCAGAGATAAAAGATGATTTATCGACGTTAAGAGCAGATCTTGATGAGTTAAAGGAAGTGGTTTCAATGAGGGATTTTGAAAAAGAACATAAACAGGTGTTTAAAAAACAAACAGGTGTTTATAAACAAACAAGTGTTCAAGGTGTTGAAGAACCTGTTCAAACAGCTGTTCAAACAGGTGTTTTTTATAATATTTTGAATGGTTTGTCAAGTAATGAAAGAATGATAGTATTTGCATTAATGAATACGGAGATGAAGTTAAGCTATGAGGATATAGCAAGAATTTTAGGTAAAGAGAGGTCTACGATAAGAGGTCAAATAAATGCAATAAAAAGGAAAAGTGAGGGATTGATAAAAGAGAGGACAGAACCAAATGGGAAAAAAAGAGTGTTTGTAGATGAAGAAGTTCGTAACAAACTGCAAAAATATGCAAAAGTGAGGGTTAAAGGAGAGGGAGAATATAAAAAATTACCAAGAGATTTGTAAAAATGGGAAAAAGAATGAAGAAAAGGGGGAAAGTGAGAGTTAAATATGGTTAGGGATGATGGTTTAAGTGAGAAAAAGAGAATGGTGAAGAATAAGAAGGAGAAAGTGAGAGTTAAATTAAGATTAGAGATGAAATTAAATAAAATTAAGGTTGGTTGAGGTAAAAGTGAGGAGAAATTGCCTGGGTGGAGTGCAATTTTTCTGATTTACAAAATAAGGGGGGTTGTTGAAAAGAATAAAACGAACTTTTATGATTAGGAAAATGAATCTTGGAAGAAAAAAAGATCAATTGTATTTGTAAAAAGTTATTCGGTTAAAGGGAATTCTATTTCTTATAAAGTTAAATTTGGCGAAGTTGAATGATGGTATTCAATGAAGCTATTTTTTTTAGATCTTGGGGAATTGAAAGAATAACTTTTTTGTTATGTTCTTTGAATTTGTCGAGGGGGATTTGCTTTTTGATAATTTTTCCCGCATAATCTCTGATAGATATTTCGGAAAGGTTTAATTTTTGAGCTAATAGTGAATAATCGACGACGAATCCTTGTTCTTCTAATTGATATATTGTAGCAAATATGAGCATTTCTTTGTCTGTTAAGCGTTTAAATTTTAAACGAACTTCTTTTTTTAATTCATCGAGAGAGTTTAAGAGTTCTGTGACTTTTCTTATGTTTGAGAGTCTATTATTATTAAGCGAACTTTTATGCGTATCTGGAATGGAAATAGGGGGGTGTTGGTTTGTTGGTTGGTTTGTTGGTTGGTTTGTTGGAACCCCGTCATTTCCTGTGGAGATGTTTAAAATTGAGGGTTTTAGGGCTTCTTCGGAGTGTTGGAGTGTTGGAGTTATGTGTTGGTTCGTTTTAATTATGTGTTGGTTTGTTGGTTGGTTTGTTGAATCATATGTTGGAGTGTTGGAATGGGAAAAATTAGAAATTTGAGAGTTTATTTCCTGAAGAATTTGTTTTATTTCTTCTAATTCATTGTATATATATTGAGTATGGTGGTATAATTCGTCTATTTCCTGTTTTACTCTTTCAAAGGCCTGTTTTATTGGGTCCATTAAGATTTAAGGGATGTGAAGGTTTTAAGGATTGTTGTTAAGGAAGCTTTATATATGGAGGGATTTACGAAATATTATGGCCGAAGATTCAAGATATACTATAGAAGGAATACCAGTAATTAGGGATAAGTTTAGTGAAGAATTCCCATGGGAGAGTGCGGATCCGAATACCGCATCGATGGGGGAAGAAAACCCCGTAATTTTGAAATTTTTAGAAAGAAATTTTTTAAAGAGGAATAGAGATTTAGTTAGGTCTCCACATTTTGGGATGTTGAGGGAGAGAATTGGGACAGAGATTATTTATCCATTATATGCCTCGTCTGCAATGTATACCCTGCTCGAGTTTGCAGGTGCTTCTATGAAAGATGGAAAAACTCCTGAAGGTTATACTCCTGAAGGGATTCCTATTTTTACAAGGGCCCTTGGAAATCAAAAAGAAGGAATCTTGTTGGGGAGGAATTTGAGGGGTCTGGACACATATTCTGAGGATGGGGAGAGAACCAAGGGTTTTTTTAAAGGGTTTTGGACATTGTTTAGAATTTCTCAAGAAAATAGTAATTTAAGGGGTATGCTTTTTGAAATGGCTGAAAACTCAATTGAGGTGGGAAGGAAATGGAAGAGAGAATATCCGGGAGAATTTCCGAGTGGATTTTGGGATTTAGCAGTGGCGAGGGTTTCTTATGAAGTTTTGAAGAAACAAGGCGATGTGTACCGATTAGAAGATTTAATGAATCTTTCTGAATAAAATAATCTATTGGTGGTTTTTATAGATACTAAATGCCTGAGAAGAGAGCCTCCAACGTTGTCGTTTCAAGTAAGGAATTCCTTTTGGATTTTTGTCTATTCTTACTACTAATTTCTTTTTTTCTAAATCTGTAAGAAGTGATTTTGTGAATTCTTCATCTCTTGCGGTTTCTTCTGCAATTTTTGAAGTGAATTCGCTGCTTGGAGAAATTGTGAACAAGTGATGGAGAATTTGTTCTGAAATTTTTTCTCTTTTTTGATTTGAGATTGTTGGCATGTTGATATTATTGAATTTGGAGATTAAAAGTTATTCGGTTGAGCAGAGGGGGATTATTTTGAAGATATATAGCAGAAGATAAAATATAGATAATTCTGATAATTGGAACACTATTTGTCCAGAATTCTCTATCTGTACAATTCTGAAAACAATTGTGCTAATCAACAGAATTGTCCATATTTTGAACAGTTCTTTGTTCTTCTGCTAATAGTCTAAGACAAATACCTTTCAATTATAAATGTCTTAGATTATAGTAATGGCATTAATAATCGTATTTACCATTCCTATCTAGTCAAGGAATAACTATACGGAAATTAAGTGCCTTGCCTATATATAGAACTGCGTTAATTATGCTGCATTTTGTACACAACTATCCATATGAGTGGAATTATTATTAAGAATTATTATTGTGAAAATTTAGGAAAATATAAATAGTGTGTATGTTTATTTGAATCGTTATTCTTGGAGAAATTATGGGGAGAATAAAAAGAGGATTGGGGGCAGTGGTATTTTGGATAGTTGTTATTATGGGTATGGGTTTTGTATCTGCGGGAGTTGTGTTTGGTGATGATTTTGAATCTGGAAATTTAAATAATTGGATTTTGAGTACAAATAATTATACTAATATTACTTGGAATGCAAGTCAAAATGAGTCTTATAATGGTGCCTGGCACGCACAATCGCAGCCATTTGACAACCATGTTTCTGCGAGCAATATGGAAGTAAATGTAAGCACACAGGGTTTTGAAAATATAAGTGTTAGTTATTATAGAAGACTTATCGGACTTGATGGGAGTGATTATTGGAGAGTTAAATGGTTTGATGGAGCGAGTTGGATTTTACTTGAAAGCAATAATGGAGGAGGAATAAATGACTTAAATTATACACTAAGGAATTTTAATCTTCCTAATGGAGAAAATAATTCTAATTTTAGGGTGAGATTTGAATGCTCCGTTCAGTCGTCTAATGAATATTGCAGGATTGATGATTTCTTGATTTCTGGAGATTCAATATTTCAAGAAATGGATTATCAAGGTTATTTAAATTACCTTCCCGACAGGACATATCATTTTTATATTAATCAAAGCAATAGAAAGATTAAGTTTGTTGGGGTAAATTTGAGTAATCAGCAGGATTATTTTACAATTGATTTTGATGAGAACAGAAGATTTGTGAAGAGAATAAATAATGTCTGGTTTAATGGGTGGTTTGATTCCCAAAATCTGTACCTAAACCAATATGTTGGTCTGGGAATAATTTATTCTTTGAATGCTAATCAGACATCTCAGGGAGTATATAACGCGAGTTTTAATTTAAATAACGTTCCATATCTTAATGCAAGTTCTTTTGTTAAAATTGGATTTGATACAAATAAGAATAATAGTGTTTTTGATCCTGTGAATTATCCCGGGGCGATTAGCAAGGTTAAAATTGATGAGGATTTTAGAATAGGGGGACACGCCTATGGGCCGGTTTTATTTGAAACTAAATTGGTTCAGGGTGCTCCTGGATTAAATATAAGCATGATTAATGTGGGTTTGTGGGTTAAAGAGGATTTAAGTGTTAATCAAAACCCTCGGTGGGTATCTCCTTTGATTACTGTTTAATTAATGATAGATTTTTATAGTTTGGTTTTTGGGAGATTTTTAATTGAGGGGTTTTATGGCAAAAATAGAATATATACAAGCATCTAAAAGTTCAGAAGTTAAAAAAATCTTGCATCCCCTTGTAGCAGAATGGTTTTTTAGGAGATTTGAAGATTTCTCTTTGACTCAACTATATGGGGTAAATCAGATTAATGGAAGGAATAATATACTTATAAGTGCACCTACTGGGGGAACTAAAACCTTGACTGCTTTTTTGAGTATTTTGAATTACCTTGTTGGTTTGGCTTTGAAGAATGAGCTTGAGGAAAAGATTTATGCAGTGTATACATCTCCTTTGAAGGCTTTGACGAATGATATTTTTGTTAATCTTGTTAGGCCTCTTGAAGAGATTAAGGAACTTGCTGAAGAAAAAGGTTTGAAAATGCAGGAAATTCGCGTTGGGTTGCGTACGGGAGATACAACAGTTAGTGAGAGGGCTAAGATGGCGAGGAAGGTGCCACATATTTTTGTGACGACTCCTGAATCTCTTGCAATAATTTTGACTACTAAGAAATTTGTAGATAATTTAAGAGCATTGGAGTTTATTATTGTTGATGAGATACATGCCTTAGCCAATAAGAGAGGGGTTTATTTGTCGCTTACATTAGAAAGATTACAGGAAGTTAGTTCAATAGAACCTGTGAGGATTGGATTGAGTGCTACTATTGCACCTATTGAAGAAATTGCTAAATTTTTAGTCGGAAATGACAGAGAATGCGGGATAGCTAAAGTTGAATTAAATAAGAAAATTGATATTGGGTTATTGAGTCCTGGAAAAGATTTGTTGGAAATTGATAATTTGGCTAATCAGAAAGAACTTTACAGGGTGTTGAATGAATTAATTCAGAATCACAAAACAACATTAATTTTTACGAATACTCGGGCGGCGACTGAAAGAATTATTCATTATTTGGATTTGCATTTTCCAGGGAAATATAATGATTTAATCGGGGCTCACCATAGTGCGATGTCTAAAGAAAATAGATTTGAGATTGAAGATAAACTTAGAAAGGGGGAGTTGAAAGTTGTTGTTTCGAGCACAAGTCTAGAGTTGGGGATTGATATTGGAGATATTGATTTGGTGGTTTTACTTAGGAGTCCAAAGGGTGTCGCTAGAGCGTTACAGAGGTGCCTTCCATATAGTTCCAAAATATTATGTGCTGATGGACTTTATCGAGAAATAGGGGATATTGTTGAGAATAATCTTCCCGTAGATTTAGTATCTTATGATGAAAAAGGGGGGTTTGTTAAAAATAAAATTGCAATTAGGCATAGAAATAGGTCACAAGATATGATTAAAATTAATCTGGAATGTGGTGAGGAGATCGCCTGTACTCCTGAACACCCCTTATTAACAAAGACTGGATGGAAACGTGCAAAAGAAATTAGATTAGATGAATATGTTTCTGAAATTAGGCATAAAATAAATTTTGATGTAAATGAACCATATATCTATGAATTGCTTCCAAAAGATAAAGTCTTTGTTCAGAATAAGGATAATTTCTTCCAAAAGATTACTGATAATTATAGAAAAGAAAAGGGGTTAAATGTGAAACAATTCTCTGTGGAATTTGGAATGCCCTATTCCAGACTTATAGATTGTAGAAGACTGTCTGGCAGGAAAAAAAGTGTAAGGCTAGACTTTTTCCTGAAAGCTTGTGAGTTATGTGGAATGCCTAAAAAAGACTATCTTCCCCACCTTACTAGATTAAAAAATAAAGGCACTAAATGGCCAATTTGGCCTTTGAAATTAACAGAAGAAATGGTGTGGCTTGCAGGAGTTATAGCAACTGATGGGTATTTGCAAAGAAGCCAAAAAAAAGGAGAACCTCATTATTATAAGGTAAGAATTGGAAACAAATCAAAAACCTTAATTAATAAGGTTAAAAAAATTGCTGAGAAATATTCTGCGAAACCATATATAAATTTAAGAAAAGATGGGGTTTATGAAATAGAGTTTGGTGCTGGCATTTTATCATATGTTTTTAATTCATTGGGTATTCCATTTAAAAATAAAACTTATAATATTTTTATTAGTGATTGGTTGTTTTCTCTCCCAGATAATTTGATTCATTCATATTTAGAGGGTGTTTTTGAAGGTGATGGAAATCTGAATACCACTAATAATCATGGGATGATTAGAATATTTACGGCAAGTAAAAAGTTTTCTGAAGGTCTCCATTTATTGTTTTCGAGACTTGGTTATAATAATAAAGTGAAGAAAAATAAAATCAAAACTTCTAAACTAGTAAAAAAAGTAAGTGGGAAAAATATTTATCATGTTGCATTATATCGTAAAGAAGACTTAAGGAGATTCTTTCAAAGTACTCCTTGTTATGGTGAAAAGGCGCAAAGAGGAAGGGTGGTTACTGCTAATTGGAGGCCATATCTTACTCTAAAAAAAGATTATAATAAATTTGAAAGTTATGTAAGGGTAGTTAGTATAAAAAAAGAGTCAAACAAAGAGCCTGTTTATAATCTTACTTTGGATAATAAACTCAATAATTTTATTGTTGGAAATGTCATTGTTCATAATTGTGGAAGGGCGGGGCATAGACTGCATTCTAATCCTAAGGGAAGATTTGTTGTGATGGATAGGGATGATTTGATTGAATGTAGTATTTTAATGAAGCAGATGATTGAGAAGAAAATTGATAGGGTTGATATTCCAAAAAATGCTTTGGATGTTTTGGCTCAACAGATTTATGGAATGGCTATAACAAAGATTTGGAAAATAGACGAGATGCTTGAGGTGATTAGGAGAAGTTATTGTTATGGGGATTTGAGCAAGGAAGATTTTTTGTCTGTTATTTCATATTTATCTGGAGAGTTTGATTTAGAGCATAGGCACGTTTATGCAAAGATTTGGTATAATGTAGAGACGGGAGAAATAGGGAAGAGGGGTATGATGGCACGTGTTTTATATTTGACAAATATTGGGACAATTCCTGAAGAGGGCTTTGTTTCTATTGTAATTCAAAGCCCGAAAGAAAAGAAGGGGCAAATTGTGGGAAAGATTGATGAGGGTTTTTTGGAGAGGCTGAAAAAGGGAGATGTATTTGTTTTAGGAGGACAGAAATATCAATTTATACATTCTAAGGGTATGAAAGCGTATGTTATTGGGGATGTTTCCAGAAATCCGACGATACCTTCGTGGTTTTCTGAAATGCTTCCTTTAAGTTTTGATGTAGCTTTTGAAATTGCAAAGTTTAGGGGTTTTGTTAAAGAGAGATTGAAAAATAGGGAAGATTGCATGGAGTTTATAAAAGATTATTTATATTGTTCTGATGAAGTTGCGGTGCAGGTTTATGATTATTTTTCAGAGCAGGGAAAGTTTTCTGAAATTCCTGATGATAAAACTATTGTGATTGAAAGATTTAAACAGGATAAGGAGTATTTGATGTTTCATTCTATGTATGGGAGAAGAGTTAACGATGCTTTATCCAGGGCATATGGGTATGCGGCGGCTAAATTTAGAGGGAGGGATGTTGAGTTGGGAATTAATGATAATGGATTTTTTATTGCGGGGGAAAGGCTTGATGTTCGGAAGATAATAGAATATGTGAATAGTAAAAACTTTGAAGGAATTTTGAAAGAGGCAATTGAAAAGACTGATGTTTTGAGGAGGAGATTTAGGCATTGTGCTTCTAGGAGTTTAATGATTTTGAGAAATTATAAGGGAAGGAGCAAGAGTGTGGGAAAACAGCAGGTGCATTCCCACTTTTTACTTGCGGCGGTTAAGAAGATAAGCAACGAGTTTCCTATTTTAAAAGAAGCGAGGAGAGAAGTTTTGGAAGATTTGATGGATATTGATAGTGCGAAGAAGATTTTGAAAGATTTGGAAGTTGGAAAGGTAAATTTTAAGATTGTTAATTTGCCACTCGTGAGCCCGTTTGGTTTGAATTTAATTATGCAAAGCCACGCTGATTTGATTAGGATGGAGGATAAAGCTGTTTTTTTGAAGAGGATGCATGAATTGCAGATGAAGATTATTGGGGGAGTTTAGATTATTTAGGTAAAGTCTGCGAGCCTAAGGTCTGTGTGAGTAGGCGTCCAGATATTTTGTCTTCTACTCGCTGGATAGTATCTCCGACTGATGAGTGCACCAGTAAAGTGTGTGCCAGTAATTCGGGTTAACTCTCTAATGTCTGCATAGGAAAAGTCTGTTTTAATGCCAATCACCTTAGTAAAGTTTGCATAGGAAAAGTTTGCCCCATGAAATTTTGCATTATCTTTCTAAATCTCTCCGGGTTTTCTGTGAGATCTGTGTTTGAGGGGCAAGGTTATATTAGGGAGAGTTATGTGTAATTGGGTTTTCACTTAAGGAATAAAAATTTGGGGCTTTCAAGTATGAGCAAATTCAAGTAAGATTTATATAATTTATAATAGATACTAAAAATATGAACGCTGAAAAAATACAAAAAATTATAGAACAATTTGTTGATTTGCTCATGCCGGAATTAACTCCTTATGAGACCTCGCTCTATATCTTTTTTCTAAGAAACTCTTTCCTTTCTGATGATATGACTATCCGCATTGGAAAAAGAACGATAGGTTTTAGGCTTGGCGGAGCCAAAGGAAGGGGGGGAAGTAGTAAGGCTACATCAACATCGTTTGCTCATGTTACAGAAATTATAAATGGATTAGGGGAAAAGGGTTGTATTAAAATTGGTGATACAAATAGAGATGGAACTTTATATCATATAATTCTTCCAAGTGACATTCCATTGGTTGCAGAAAAATTGGCAATTGTTCCGAAAACAGAAGATGAAGATTATTTTACAAAACCTGAAAAAAGAAAAGAGCTTTTTGAAAGAGATAAATGGGTCTGCCATTATTGTGGCGAAAAAGTTACAGAAGAAAACGCCACACTTGACCATCTTACACCACAACATAAGGGAGGCAAACACACAAAAGATAATTTAAAAACAAGTTGTTTAGTTTGCAATGGTATAAAGTCTGGTAAGACTTATGGAGAGGCAGCCCCCTTCTTACTTAAGAGTGTTCAAGAAAGGAAAGCGAGGTCTCATAAGTAACGCCCAAAATTTTATAAAAAAGTGAAAACCCGACTTCTCCGCTTCACTTCGTTACGCTCGGGGCACATAACAAGGGAGGCTGTCCCACAATCAAACAAATCTTAAAATAAATCCCCCTAAAAATCACAAAATCCAAATTTTTCTCACTTAAATTTCCACTTTTCTCCAAAACTCTCTCACTTTCCCTCAATCTCTCTCTGAAAAACTCAGGCACATCTTTTTTCTTTCCTAACTTTTTGTTGTAAAAAGTCACAATCTTTCTTCCGTCTTTTCTTGCATATCCTCCGCTTCTCTTACACCACACTTCACCAACGACAAGTTTATCTCTTTCTTCGTCGCATCTATAAAATATCGTTGTGGAAGGTTGTATAAACAAGTTAATTTAGGAATAACAAAATGCCTTTCTTATCGATAGAAATTAAGAGATAGAGAGATAGGATAATTTAAATATAAGTATATACTTAGTATATATATGATTGGAAAAGCAAAAATTGTTAGAAGAGCATCGCCTATTGGAAATGGGGCACATGTCTTCGTGCCGAAGGAATGGGCTGGAAATGAGATAGTTTTGACTAAGAAGCCTGTGAAGCCTGTGAATGAAAGAGTTTTGGAAGCTTTGGGGCCATATTTAAAAGAGATTGAAGGCGTTTATTTATTTGGAAGCTATGTTCGCGGAGAGGAGAGAGAAAATTCTGATATTGATTTATTTATAATCAGTGATAGAAAGATAAACGTAAAGGAAAATGGATTTAGTGTGATTTGTATCAATGAAAGTAAATTTGAAAGTGCTTTGAAAATTGCGCCCATATTAATTTATTCGATGCTTTCTGAAGCAAAACCAATTATTAATGGAAGATTATTAGAAAGGTTGAGAGAGAAATATAAACCTAATTTAAGAGATTTTAGGAAATTTTTGTTGGAGAATGAGGGGGTTGGAAAAATAAATGAAGGATTGATTGAAGAAGATAGTGAGTATACTAAAAATACGGCGTCTGTTTATTCTTTGATTTTGCGGTTGAGGGGTATGTTTATTATTTATTGTTTGCTTTTGAATAAACAATACTCATATAAATCTTTTAAAAAATGGATTAGAAGTAATATTAAAGGTCTTGATTTTGATAAATTATATTCTGTCTATTTGGACGTAAAAGTAAATAAGGAAAGAGATATATCATTAAAGACGAATGATTTAATAAAACTTTTAGATTTTTTAAATAAAGAGACGGAGTTATTGAAAAGTGGGAAAAAGAAGCAAGAGACTTAAAAAGGGAATAGAATCGTTGAAAAAACAAAAAAAGATTCATTTGGAAAAAAGAAAATCTGCAAAAGAGTTGGGTGAAGAAGAATTGGTGGGGTATTATGATAAAGAGATTGAAAAGTTTGAGAGAGAAATTGAAAAGAAGGAAGATAAAATTTAGTTGTTAAGAGATTTATTTAATATTGTTATAATTTTTATTTGGATTTAGATTATGTTTGGATGTTGTGATAATTGAAGGGAGGATTTTTAAGATTATTGAGAGATTTTATGAAAATAAATGTGGGGGGTTACTTATTCGCGGAATGAGAGTTAGTGGGGTGTGAGTAAACTGATTTTGTGGTTTAAAAAAGATTTTGAGATAATTATTTAAACATTGGAGAAGTTTTAAGAAATATGGGTTTGAAGAAATTTAAAGAGATATTGGGAAACGAACTTGGACGCATTGATTCTTTGGGAATATCTAAAAGAAATGAAAGAGTAATTGAAGGATTTTGGGAAGATGGGGCAATAATTGGGGGGAGAAGATATGTGGTTTTTAACTCTAATGACTATTTGGGGTTAAGATTAAACAAAAAAATTATTTCTGCGGAGGAAGAGGGTACAAAAAAATATGGGGCAGGACCTGGGGCAGTTAGATTTATCTCTGGAACAACGGAGGTGCATAAAAATTTAGAGCTTGCAATTGCAAAATTTCACGGGAGGGAAGATGCAATTCTTTTTTCTTCTGCTTTTTCGGCAAATCTATCAGTGCTCCATTCCCTAATAAAGGGACAGAGTGTGGATTCATTGGTATCTTCAAATACTCTGGTTATTTCGGATGAATTAAATCATCGGAGTATAATTGAAGGGATAAGAGTTTCTGGAATCAGTAAGTTACAGAAAGAAGTATTTAGCCACATGAATTATGATGATTTGGAAAGAATAATTAGGGAAAATAAAGGGAAATTTAGAAGAGTGATAATTGTGACGGATGGTATTTTTAGTATGCTTGGAGAAGCACAAGATATTAAGAAAATAAAAACTATTGCTGAAAGATATGACGACGAATTTGAAGAGGGTATTCTTGTAGTTGTAGATGATGCTCATAGGGTTGGGTGTTTTGGAAAAACGGGAAGGGGGTGTGAAGAATTTTTTGGGGCAAGAGCAGATATCATAATTGGTACTTTAGGAAAAGCGTTTGGTGCTGATGGGGGATATGTAACAGGTGATAAAATATTTATAGATTACTTTCGCGAATCTGCGGCGAGTTATGTTTATTCAAATCCAATTTCAGGGGGAAATGCAAGTGCGGGGCTTGAGGCATTGAGAATAATTTCTGAGGAGGGTGTAAAAATACTGAAAAAATTAAATGAAAATATTAAGATATTTAAAGAAGGAATTGTTTCTAATGGGTTAAAACTTGCTTCTGATTCTAATCATGCAATACAACCAATATTGATTGGAGATCCTGAAAAAACAAAAAAAATTGTATCTTTGTTGTTTGATGATGGTTTTTTAGTTACTGGAATTAATTACCCTATTGTTCCTAAGGGGTGTGATGAAATTAGAGTGCAAATTTCTGCTGCCCATAAGAAAGAGGATATTGAAAACTTTGTAGATTCTTGTGAGAGGCACATGAGGGAAATACAGATGGGCATTAAATAATTATAAGCTTCTGCTACGTCAAGAACTCTGACAATTGCGTTTTGAGTGCACTTGAGAATATAAATTCATAAAGGTTTTTGACATCTGGTAAACACATAAAAGTATATCAAAATTAAATGAGTTTACTATTGTATATCTCACCTTAATAATTAAAGATAAAATCTGCCCAATTTTCAAAGTCTTTGATTATAATTAAGTATTAAATACTTATTTTATTGTTATGAATGTGAATTTTAAATATATTGGAAAAGTATTGCTTATTGAGGATGGGGAGGAGAGAATTTTAGTAATTGGGGATTTGCATTTGGGTTATGAGGGGAGTTTGAGAAGTTCTGGTTTGATGATTCCATTGGATTTGTATAAATTAGTTATGGGAGATTTTGAGGAAATTTTTAAATATTTAGGGAGTGAGAATGTTAAACTTGATAAGATTGTTTTGCTTGGTGATTTGAAGCATGAGTTTGGAAGCATTTTGAAAGAGGAATGGGATTATATTGGGAGGGTATTAATTTATTTAAGAAAAAAATGCGGGGAGTTGATTGTGATTGAGGGAAATCATGATAAAATTCTTCAGCCGATTTTAAAAAATGTTAATGCTGTGGGAAATGACTATTTTATCTGGGGGGAAATTGCATTTATGCATGGAGATAAATCTTTTAAAGAACTTGAAAAGAAAGAGATTAAATGTTGGGTTATGGGCCACGGGCATCCTGCTGTGACTATTACGGATGGAACTAAGAAAGAAAAATATAAATGTTTTTTGGAAGGGGAATATAAATTAAAAAGGGGAGTCAAAAAAAGGGTGATTGTGGTTCCTAGTTTTTTTCCTTTGATTGAGGGTACGGACGCACGGGATTTTGATTTGGGGTTTGCATGGAATTTTAGTTTAAAGAATTTTAATGTTAGAATTGTGGGGGATAATTTAGAAGTTTTTGAATTTGGAAAGTTGGGAAAGATTTAATTTTTAGTGAGGGTTTTATTTTATTTATTGATTATATAATTTTAATAATTTGAGATTAGGTTGTTAAGGAGTAAGGTACTTAAAAGAGTTAGGGAGATATTTTGCGAAAAGCTATTAGATTAGTGTTGATTTTAGTTTAGTGTTGATTTTGATTTGGCATGGATTTTACTTGGGGGATTGGCATGTGGGATGGAAGTGAAAGATCTTCTTGAATTTGAAGGGCTTTAACAGAGCATTTTCTTAATATAAAATTGTATAGGGGGATAACTGCCCTTTCGGGGACTTCTTTCTTTTTCCATGCCTTTGTGAATTCTTTTGATTCGTCTTTTGAAAGTGCGAGAGCAAGAAAACCCTCAAAGGAAACTTCTCCTTGGTTTTTTGATTCTTTTTCTTTATTATTTTTATATGTGACTGAAAATTTGAAAGTTGTTTTTAATGCATCTTGGTCTTTTAAAATTTCTAATTTTTCTTTTTCAACATTTGTGAATTCTATATTTGTGCTGATGGATGGATTAGTAAAATTAGGATTTTTGTATGCATTTATTCCACTGATATTGAAACCAATTATTTTCATAATTATTTTATGGATGGGTGGTTTTTAAAAGTTGTTGTTGTTGGTTATATAGCAGAAGACAAAATATTTTGAACAGTTTTTTGTTCTTCCGCTAATGGTTTAAGACAAATACTTTTAAATTATAAATGTCTTAGACTATAGAATGTTTTTGGGATAATTTGAAGTTGTGGGTGTTTGTTGTGAGTAGTTGTGGGTGTTGGTTTGTTGTGAGTGTGAGATAAAATATGTTAAATGATGGGGGGGTGTTAGATAAATTATAAATGAGATTAATAAGTTAAATAACTTGTAGTCAAGATAAATCTTCTTCGGAAACCACAACAAAATCTGCTACTGCAATTATAGAGTTGTAAGGGATTACTGTTTCTTTATTTTGATTTATTTCAAGATTTAAGTTTTTTGTATAAGTAGTTTGGTCTTTTAAAAGTAATTGGATTAATTCTCCTGTTCTTGTTTCAAAAGTAATGTCTTTTACTAACCCCAGTCTTTTGCCTTCTTTGGTTACTACGGGTTTTCCGATGACTTCTTTTAGTTGTTTTTTATCTAAAGACATAGTAGAATTAAATGGGGTTAGTATATAAATATTATTGTCTTATTTTTTGTGGTTTGTTTTGATTTCTTTGGTTTGTTTTTGGTTTGTTTTTGGTTTGTTTTGGGTTAATAGGGGGTAGGGGATTTGGTTTTTTTAGTTAAATTTAACACCTGACCCTATGGTTTCGCATGGAAAATTAAGGTTTTTAGAGGAAGATTTAAAAGGGATTTAATTTTCTTTGTTTTTCTATTTTTATTTATAAATTTTTATATTATATATTATATATATTGTATTAGTTATTATATATTATATACTTTAAAGTATATATCTTAGAGTATATATTTTGTCTTTTTCTTTATATTTTATTTGGATTGTTTTTGGATTGTTTTTGGATTGTTTTTGGTGTTATTAATATAGATTTACTAGGGAGAAAGTAGAGAAAATAAAGAGAAAATAATGTTAAATTGATATGTTCGTTTAATTAATAGTTCAATCACTCATCTAAATCACCCCTCTAAATCACCCCTCTAAATCACCCCTCTAAATCACCCCTCTAAATCACCTCTTTAAATCACTCATCTAAATCACCCCTCTAAATCACCCCTCTAAATCACCTCTTTAAATCACTCATCTATTAAACTTTATTTTTAAGCCCTTAATCTCTATTGGAAATGAAGGTGTGGGGGTATTTGGGAGTTTTTGGGGTTTTTTTTGGTTTTTTTAAGATTTTATTTTGTTATTGTTGGTTTTCCAAAGGAAATGTAGGGTGTAGGATAGATAAGTTTATATTGGGGTTTTGATTGTTTTTAGAATGGGGTTTGATGAAAGTAGGTGATGTTAAAATGAGTAAAAGAGGTAAAAAAGAGGAAAATGGTTGCAAAGTTAGATAAGATTTTTAATTCCTTTGTGGAAAATAGGATTTTTAAAAACAAAGGGGTTTTACAGACGAGTTATACACCCGATACTATTCCCCACAGAGATAAGCAAATTGAAGCGGTTGCATCTATTCTTGCCCCAAGTTTAAGGGGGGAGAGGGTTAGTAATTTGTTTTGTTTTGGGAAAACGGGGACTGGAAAAACTTTATCTGTGCAATATGTTACAAATGAAATTTTGAAAAGGATTAAAGAATCTGGGGGGGATAATTTGAGGGTTGTGTATGTTAATTGTAAATTGAAGAAAGTTGCGGATACGGAATATAGAATTTTAGCTGAGATAATTTCTTCGCTCGGGGAAAGTGTGCATTCAACAGGGTTGCCAACAGGAGCAGTTTATTCTAAATTTGTTGAGATTATTGAAAGAAAGAAACAATTAATTTTAATTGTGTTGGATGAAATAGACCAGGCGGTTAAAAAAATAGGTGATAATTTTTTATATACTTTAACTAGGCTGAATTCTGAGTTAAAGAATTCACAAATAAGCATTGTTGGAATAAGCAATAGTTTAACTTTTATGGATAATATTGATCCGAGAGTCAGGAGTTCTTTAGGGGAGGAAGAATTGGTTTTTCCACCATATAATGCGCTGCAATTGCAGGATATTTTGAGAGAAAGAACTGAAGATGCATTTTCTGAGGGGGTTTTACAAGAAGGGGTTATTGCAAAATGTGCTGCGTTTGCGGCAAGAGAACATGGAGATGCAAGAAGAGCGTTAGATTTATTGAGGGTGGCAGGAGAGATTGCAGAAAGGGAAAGTCTTGATAAACTAAATTTAGACTGCATTGATAAAGCAAATAATAAAATAGAAAGGGATAAAATGATAGATATAATTGAAAATGAACCTAAACAACATCAGTTGGTTTTGTATTCTATAATGCACTTAAGTAAAGATAAAAATTATGATAAGATCTTTACAGGAAATGTTTATAATAGATATCAAGAGTTGTGTCAGAGAACAAAGAATGACATTTTAACACAGAGGAGAATTTCGGATATTATTGCAGAATTTGATATGCTTGGGCTAATCAATGTGGATGTTATTAGCAGAGGAAGGAAGGGAAGAACGAGGGAAATTAAAATGATGCTTCCAGAAACCATTAAGACAAAGGCAGAGGAAATATTAATCACTTCACTAATGTTATGAATAAAGAAATTTTAAATGCAATAAGAGAGAAAGGGATTTTGCTTGAAAAAGAAATTTTTGACGTAATTAGCGGGATGGCTGATGAAAACCTTGCGTTAGATTTATTGGAACAGTTAATGAAAGTTTCAGGGCAAAAAATGATTACAAAGGCATCCTTAAATAAAAATTTTGAATTTGCAAAACAATGTGTTCAGGAATTGCCGGGAGGAGTAAAAACAAGCATTGAAAAGGTTTTTATTAAGCTGGGTTTAAATTTGGAAATTGAAAAAAAGACAATTGAATTAACTAAAACAAATTTAGAATCAGAAAAAGATGGTGTGGGGGATGTAAAAAATTCAAGCGGGGATAATGTAAGAGAACCACAAAAAATGAAATATAAAATATTTTATGCAGACACTACAAATGAAAAAAAGATTACCGTCCAGGATTTTGTGGGGCATTTTAGGGCGAGATATAGGGAATTGCAAGGGATTTTAATAAATCGGCAGGGAATGGAAAATTTAACTTCAATAAATAAAATTTCAGGAAATAGGCAGAACTTGACTTTCATAGGAATGGTTCGAGAAAAGAGGGTTACTAAAAATAGGAATTTGATAGTGGTTTTTGAGGATTTGACCGGGCAGATTAATGCACTTATTAAGGCAGATAATGAGAATTTTAAGGCGGTGCAGGAATTGCAATTGGATGATGTCGTGGCTGTGAAATGTTCTGGAAATAATGAGATAGTTTTTATTCAAGATGTGATTTATCCAGATTCTTTTGTTTTGCAGAAAACAAAATTTGACGAAGAAATTTGTATTGCATTTATTTCAGATATTCACGTGGGGAGTGGGAATTTTTTGGGAAAGGAATTTGAAAATTTTATTTATTGGCTTAATGGGAATAATGAACTTGCGAAGAAGATAAAATATATTTTTGTTGTGGGGGATGCAGTTGATGGGGTTGGTGTTTTTCCAGGACAAGAAAGATTGTTGAAAATAAAAACTTTGAAAGGGCAGTATGATGCGTTTGCCGAATATATAAGAAAGATTCCTGAGGAAGTTACTTTATTTATGTGTCCTGGACAACATGACGCATCAAGAGTTTTAGAACCCCAGCCGATTTTGGACAAGACATATGCGGGTGCATTATATGAAATTCCTAATTTTGTGATGGTTTCAAATCCCTGTATGGTTAAATTGCTTGAAAAAGATAAAGAGTTTAAGGTGTTAATGTATCATGGAGCAAGCATTCATCCATTAATTAATAATATTGAGGAATTAAGAATTATGAAGGCTCAAAAAACTCCTGCGAAAGCGGTTAAACATATGTTAAAAAGGAGGCATTTGGCTCCGATGCATGGAGTTTCACATAGTATTGTTTATGTTCCAAATATTGAAAAGGATCCAATGGTTATTTCAGAGGTTCCGGATATTTTATGCACTGGAGAAGTTCATAGATTAGACGTTGAAAGATATAATGGGACTTTGATTTTAACTGGAAGCTGTTGGCAATCACAAACAGATTTTGAAGTTAAGGTTGGGAATATTCCAGACCCATGTAAGGTGCCAGTGTTTAATTTAAAGACGCACGAGTTGAAGATTTTAGATTTTAGTTTAGGAGACTCTGTTTTTGGGGGAAAAGATGAAAATTAAAGACAAGGTGTATGGAGAATGTGAAATAAACGAGGCAGTATTGATTGAATTAATTAATTCTAAGGCCATTCAGAGATTAAAAAAAGTTACTCAACAAGGAGTTCCATTGAAGTATAATCCGCAACCATATTTTACGAGGTATAATCATTCTATTGGTGTGATGTTGTTATTAAGAAGGTTGGGTGCATCTATCAAAGAACAAATTGCAGGATTAATTCATGATATGTCTCATCCTGCTTTTTCACATTTAACTGATTGGGTTTTTGGAGACCCAAAGATTCAAGGGCATCAAGATGATAATTTTGTTGAAGTGTTTAATAATTCTGACGTGCCTGATATTTTAAGGAAATATGGATTTAATGCTTCTGATTTTTATGAATTAGAAAAATATTCTCTTTTAGAGACTCCATCCCCAAATCTTTGCGCCGATAGGATTGATAATACTTTAAGAGATATTGCGGCTCGTGGGGGAAAAGTTATGTCTAATTTTATTTTAGAACATTTGATTGTTTTTGAGCATTTGATTGTTTTTGATTCTTTATCTGTCGCGCATATTTTTGCTCAAGAATATAAGGCGTTACAATTTCATAATTGGGGCGATGATAGAAATTGTATAATGTTCCAATTATTTGCGAATGTATTAAAAACGGCGATGAATGAAGGAATAATTCATAAAGACGATTTGTTTGAGAGTGAATCTTCAATCGTTTATAAATTGGAAAATTCCAATAGTGAAGAAATATTAAAATTGTTGGATTTGTTAAAAAAAGGATTTAGAATAGATTATGTTAATCGGGGTGGTTTTGAGATAAGGTGTAAATTTAGGTTTATAGATCCAAAGATTTTACACAATGGAGATATATCCAAGCTAAGCGAATTAATACCCTCTTATAAGGATCAGTTGGATTTGTATAAATCACATTTTGAAGAGATTAGATTTGCAGAGGTGCATCCAAGATGAAAGCAATAGACAGACATTTTAAAATGATAAGTGAAAAAGTGGAGGAATTGTATAAGGTAGCAAGAGAGGCGAGGAGTCTTGGGTTGGATCCTGTTTCTAATGTTGAAACTCCAATTGCAATCTCTCTTGCTGAAAAAGCAATTGGACTTATATCTGTGGTTTATCCCCAATTACAGGACGAGGGATTGATAAATAGGATATTGGAATTGGAGAAGCAATATGGACAATTAACTATGAGTGTTTGTTTGGGGATTGCAGAGGATATTGCAAGAGAGAAATATTGCAAGTTTGAAAATTTATTGCAAGCAATAGACGCAGGGATAAGGGTTGCTTTTTCATATTTTACATTAGGGGTTGTAAGCAGTCCGATAGAGGGGTATACTGGATTAAAGACTGGGAAGACGAGGGATGGAAAGGATTATTTTATTCCTTATTTTTCAGGCCCTATAAGAAGCGCCGGAACAACTGCAAGTTGTGTTGCGTTATTTGTTATAGATTACTTAAGGGAGTTATTTGGATTTGCTAAATATGACCCGACGGAAGATGAAGTTAAAAGATATGTGTCTGAAAATTATGATTATCATGAAAGGATAACTAATTTGCAATATTTGCCAAGCGAAGATGAAATAACTTTTTTGGCTAAGAATATGCCCATACAAATTGCAGGAGAGCCGACGGAAAAAATTGAAGTTTTTAATTATAAGGATTTGCCGAGGGTGGAGACAAATTTTATAAGGGGGGGAATGTGTTTAATTTTTTCTGAAGGGCTTGCACAGAAAGCCGCTAAAGCTTACAGATTGTTAAAAATTGCGAAGGAGAATGGTTTTAAATCAACGGGGTGGGATTTTTTGGAAGAATATATAGAAAAGATTCATAAGAAAAAAGCAAAGAGCAATGACGGAGATACTATTCCAACTTATATAAAAGACATTGTTGCTGGCAGGCCGGTTTATTCACATCCTGGAAGATCAGGAGGATTTAGGTTTAGGTATGGGAGAGCAAGAACTGCAGGTTTTTCAGCTACTGCAGTGCATCCTGCAACAATGGGGATTTCAAATTCTTTTCTTTCAATTGGAACTCAATTGAAGATTGAAAAGCCCACGAAGGGTTGTGCAATTTCAATGGTAGATAGTATTGATGGACCAATTGTTAAATTAAAAAATGGGAGTGTTTTAAAGCCGAGGGATTTGGAAGAAGCGAAAAGAATTTATTCAGAGGTTGAAGAAATAATTTATTTAGGAGATATTTTGTTTCCTTTGGGGGATGTAATCAATAGAAATTCTGAGCTTCTCAAGCCGGGATATGTTGAGGAGTGGTGGGGGCTTGAGATTGAGAAGGCGGGAGGGAATGTGTTAGATGAATTTAATGTTAATTTTGAAGATGCTTTAAAGATTTCTGAAAAATATAAGGTTCCTTTACATCCCAGGTTTATTTACTATTGGAGCCAGATTTCTTATGATAATTTTTTGGCTTTTGTAGATTGGATTACCAGGGGGGTAATAAATGGAGGTAAGTTAATACTTCCATATAATAAATCGGAGAGGGAAAGGTTTAGCAAAGGAAAGAGGGCATTGGAGTTAATAGGGTGTGAACATATGGTTTCTTTAGAAAATGTTATTTTAAGTGAAATGAATAACAAGAGTTTGTTGTTTAATTTGGGTATTGATGTTTCTGAAAAGAACTTAGAAGATTGTTTTGATAAGTTGATTAGAGGTGTTTCAAAAGATGGAATTGTTTTAGAAGAAATAAATAAATTATGCAAATATAAAATAAAAGATAAGGCAGGAGATTTTATTGGTGCGAGAATGGGGAGGCCTGAGAAGGCAAAATTAAGAAAGCTGACGGGGAGTCCGCATGCATTGTTTCCTGTTGGTGCAGAAGGTGGGAGGCTTAGGAGTTTTCAGGCGGCTACGGGTATGGGATTTATAAAATCAGAATTTCCCAATTATTATTGCAAGAGTTGTGTGAATGATACTATATATCCAACATGTGAGGTGTGTGGAAAACAATGTATTTCAAGAAGTTATTGTTTTAAGTGTGATACATATTCAGATAGTAAATGCGATGAGCATGGAATTGGAACTAAGTTTAGGAACAGAAGAATTGATTCTAAGTATTATATGGATTTAGCAAAGAAAAAAGTTGGTTTAAGATTGGACGATTTGCCTGCAGCAGTCAAGGGGGTAAGAGGGACTACTTCTGAAGATCATAGTTGTGAGAATCTTGCAAAAGGATTATTGAGGGCAAAATATAATTTGCATGTGAATAAAGATGGGACAATCAGGTATGATATTACTGAAATGCCGATTACACATTTTAAATCTAAGGAAATCGGGACGAGCATAGAGAAGTTAAAAGAACTTGGATATGAAACAGATTATAATGGAGTAAAATTAGAAGATGAAAATCAGATTATAGAAATTTTTCCACATGATATTATTCTTCCTTCTTGTCCGGATACATTGGATGAAAAAGCGGATGATGTTTTTTTAAGAGTTAGCCAATTTATAGATGATGAGTTAGAAAAATTTTATGGGATTCCAAGGTATTATAATGCAGAAAAAAAAGGGGATTTAATCGGAAACTTATTTGCCTGTATTGCTCCGCATATTTGTACCGCAACGGTGGGAAGAGTAATTGGATTTTCAAAGACGCAGGCTTTTTTTGCTTCTCCTTATATGCATGCCGCTATGCGCAGAGACTGTTTTGATTATGATAGTTATATTCCAATTAAGAATGGGGTCGGATGGAAGATTGTTAAAATAGGGGATTATGTTGAGAGTTTGAATCCTCAAAAAGTTGTAGATGGGTTTGGGACCAAGGAGATAAAAGCAGTGAATGTTAATACCTTGGGATTTAATAATGGATTAAAAGAAGTAAAAGTTAAGAATTTTACAAAGCACTCATCCTCTAATTTTGTTGAAGTGTCTACATCTTTAGGTAAAAAAATCAAAGTTACAGAAGGTCACAAATTTTTGATTGATGGAAAAATTAAAATGGCTAAAAATTTGGTTATAGGGGATAGGATTCCACTTGTTAAAAAAGTAGATATTAAGTCAAAAAAGATAGAAAAAATTAATTTTTTAGATTATTTTAAGGAAGGATTAATGGTGAGGGGGATTAATGGTGTTTTAAAAAGATTGGACGGCATAGAAAAACAAAGAATTCTTGATAAGTTAAATTTAAGTAAAAAATCGTTCAGTAATTATTTTTTGAGAGATAGTTACCCTATAGAGTTTATATTATTGTTAAATAAGTCATTAATTATGGAGATTAGCAAAGTTGGGAAGATATCCACCAAGAGAGATAATTTTCTAATGCCAATTGAGTTTACAATGTCTGATGAATTTTTAGAGATCGTTGGGTTATACATTGCCGACGGATATTCCAGAAGTATCCGTGGAAAGAAAGGTCTGAATCAAGTTTATATTTCTTCAAATGATATAGAGATAAGGAGATTTATTTCAAATACAATGTTTAAAATCTTTGGTTTAAAGCCCACTGAAAGGAAAAGGGATAGAGTAACTTTTTCTTCAAAGGTTTTGTATTTATTATTTAATAAAATTCTTAATGCAGGAAGTATTGCTAAAAATAAAAGGGTTCCTTCTCTCTTTTTAGATTTGTCTTTGAATCAGCTTGGTTGTGTTTTAAGGGGATATTTTGAAGGAGATGGCTCTGCTGAGAAGAAAAGAAAAAGAGTGAGTTGTGATAGCATTAGTCAGGGGCTGTTATCTGATTTGGAATTTTGTTTAGGGAGATTTGGGATATTTGTTAAAAGATATGAATATGAAAAAGAACCAGGAGAGATATTAAAAGAGTTCTATCGGAGAAAGAAAAGAGAGATACCAAAGTTTAAAATAACTAAATTAATCATTGGTTCTGACTTTGTAGATTTGTTTAGGAAAAATATAGGATTTTTGTCCAGCAGGAGAAGAGCAGTTTTAGAGAATTATACTAATATCAAAGGTTATGGGATGAGAATAATGCAAGATACTAATTTTGTTTATGATCCAATTGTTTCAATTAAATCTCTTGGAGAGAAGGAAAGTTATTGTTTAAATGTGGAGAATTCTAATCATCTTGTAGCTGTAAACTCAATTTTAAGCAGGCAGTGTGATGGCGACGAAGCCGCAGTGATATTCCTTGCGGATATGCTGCTTAATTTTTCGAGAAAGTTTTTACCCTCACATAGGGGAGGGACTCAAGATTCTCCACTGGTTTTAAATATAAAAATAAATGCAGGAGAAGTTGATGACCAGATTTTAGATTTGATTGTTGATAAATATCCTTTAGAGTTGTATGAAAAAGCAGAAGAGAGAAAACATTCTTCTGAATTGAAAGTAAAGACAATTGCAGACAGGCTTAAGGCAGGAGAGGACCCATTTACAAATATTGCTTTTACACATAATTGTGATAATTTTAATGATGCTGTTTTGAATTCTTCATATAAGACTTTACCGACGATGAGTGAGAAGGTTGATAGTCAGATGAAGCTTTGCAAGAGAATAAGGGCTGTAGATACGAGTGATGTTGCAAGACTTGTTATTGAGAGGCATTTTATTAGAGATATCAGGGGAAATTTGAGGAAGTTTTCTCAGCAAGTTTTTAGGTGTGTTGGTTGTAATGAAAAATATAGGCGGCCTCCCTTGCTTGGAAAATGTGTTAGTTGTGGCGGAAGATTAATATTCACAATTTCAGAAGGAAGTATTTTAAAATATATGCAAGCCGCTTTAGATTTAGCGAGGAATTATGGTGTCGGTGCTTATTTATTGGAGAATTTAGAAATTGTGGAAAAAGATATTCATAGTATTTTTGGGAAGGAGAAAGAGAAACAGATGAAATTGTTTTGATTAAGTTTATTAAGGGGTTTATTAATTTTAAGAAGTAGGACTATGGCTGGAGATTTGAAATATGTGACGAGTTCGGGGCGCGTGATTGCTTCTTTAGAATGGGCTTTTGAAAATGTTATTGAATCTTCTGCGAGGTATCATGCTCTTTTGAATAACTTAGTGGGGGATGGATTTCCTAGTTATTATATAACTTCTTTAAATCTTGCTGTTTCTT
>JAUYJY010000029.1 GCA_030699205.1 Candidatus Pacearchaeota archaeon | reverse complement strand
CAAAGTTCAATTGGTTAAAAATGGACAACAGGTTGGAGTTTTTATCCCGGGTAATTTAGCACAGAAATTTGTTGATGAACATGATGAAGTTATTATTGAAAGAATTGGGGGGAAGCAAGGAAGATCTAAGGGAGATATTAGAGGAATTAGATTTCAGGTGATAAAAGTAAATGACCAGCCACTACACAGACTTGTTAGTGGGAAAATAGAGAAGGGAAGGAGATAAATATGGGAAGAAAACCAACTTTAAGAACAAGGGAAGAGAGAATATCTATGAGTGTACGTCTAACTGGGATTGCAAGGAGAGATGATGATGTTTTTGTAGTTAATCCTGCGGGGGACTTTGTTGCAAGGGGAGAAATGATTTATATTGGTAATCGAAAGGCGAGCAAAATGAGAATGCTTCCAGGTTATTATGTTGGTCGTACTCAAGTCCCTATTGATAGCGTAGTTTGTTTGGAACCTAATTTGGATGATGGGATCGTCGATATTGTTATAAATCCAGATTATTTAACTCAGGGAGCGGGAAGCTAAATGGAATTTAAATTATTTGATAAATACGACACTGCTGAAGTTAAAGTTAGAGATGTTTCTCTTGAGCCATATATTAATTTAGACAGCAAGATTATGACTAAATCATATGGGAGGAATGTTTCTAAATTTGCAAAATATAAATCGCATATTTTAGAGAGGGTTGCTAATAGAATTGCAGTAGCGGGACATATAGGAAAAAAGCATAAGATAATTACAGGAAGAGCTTCAGGAAAATATACACATAATATGAATATAATTCTTAGAACACTTGAAATAATTGAACAGAAGAAAAAAGAAAATCCTGTGCAGATTTTAGTGAATGCCATTGAGAAAGCGTCGCCAAGAGATGAAATTACTACAATTGAATATGGCGGTGCAAGATACCCTCAAGCTGTTGATGTTGCTCCGAGCAGAAGAGTAAACCTTGCGATTAGATGGATTGTGCAGGGAGCACACCAAAAAAGCTTTGGAAAGAAAAAGAAAATGTCTGAAGCACTTGCTAATGAGCTTATCTTTGCTTCTGAAGAAAATATGGAAAGTTATGCAATGGGGAAGAAAAACGAGTCTGAAAAACAGGCAGATTCAGCAAGATAATTTTTATACTCTTTTTTCTTTTTTGTGTTATGAAAAAAATATGGCTTATTTTGATTTTGATTTTTTTAATTGTGCTATTTGTAATGATTACTAAGAATGACTCAAATATGGGGAAAGAAATAAGAGAAAGGCTTTCCGCAGTTGAGTGGGATAGGGTTAGAGAAAATGATGTTGCTAAAACATCTGGAGATTTTGGGATTCCGATAATGGTTTCTGTTAGTGATGAAAATTGGGAAGATGGAGTATATATTTCTGAAAACGAGGATAAACTCTATTTTACATATTATCCTGGAGAAGATTTCTTTTATGATTTTGATAGGGGGAATATAGCTAAGGACTTGGATGTTTATGTAAGCTCTTTACAAAATGGGCAGTTTAACACGAGAAGTTTGTTTTCCGCATTTTTCTTGTCAGAGGATATATGGAGTGAGGGGGGAGTTATGATTTCGGGAAATGATATTTATTATCAATCTAATAGACCTAGGAATGACGGGGATATAAAATTTGACGATGATATTTATAGGAATGACGAAAGACTTGCGTTTAATAACGATAAAGATTATAGAAATCCGCATTATTGTGAAAGAAAAGATGAATTATATTTTGATGAGGGAGACAAGCAAATATTTGTTTTAAAAGATGCAGTTAAAAATAACTTTCAGGGAATTCCGGAGAAGCTTGGAAGCCCTATAAATGTTAATACAGGTATAAGTGCCCAGCCATTTCTTACTCTTGATTGCCAAACGATGTATTTTATTACAAACCGAGGAGACACAACAAGTAAGGGTCCTGTGATTTACAAATCTGAAAGAAACGAGGACACATGGGAAGATTTAAAACCAATATTATGGAGTAAGATTGGCGTCGGAGAACCAACGCTGACGGGGAATGAAAAAATATTATTTTTTGTGCAAATATTTGAAGCACCGGATGGGAGACATACAAGTGATATTTTTTATGTCAATAAGATTTAAAAACCAATTTTTCCATCACAAATTACCCTATTTGAATATAAACTAATGGCCGATAAAGAAAACAGGAAATTTTCTAATTATCCATTTTAAAGAATAGAGAAAGAATGGGAGAAAGAATAGAGAAAGAATGGCTGACGATAAAACTGAGAAGGTAAAGAGGCTTATGTATGAGCCGGAAAAGATTAGAAACATAGCTATTGCTGCGCATATAGATCATGGTAAGACCACTTTTTCAGATAATTTGCTGTTTGGTGCGGGGATGATGTCTGAGGACCTTGCAGGAAAGGCAAGAGTTCTGGATTTTCACGCCGATGAGACTGAAAGGGGAATTACTATTGACTCTGCTTCTGTGAGTATGGTTCATTCTCTTGAGGGTAATGAATATTTAATTAATTTGATTGATACTCCGGGGCATGTGGATTTTGGAGGGGACGTTACGAGGGCTATGAGGGCAGTTGACGGGTGTGTTGTTTTGGTTTGTGCATCTGAAGGAATAATGCCACAAACAGAAACAGTTTTACGTCAAGCTTTGAGAGAAAGAGTGAAGCCAGTTTTGTTTATTAATAAGGTTGACAGATTGATTAAGGAAGTTAAACTAACTCCCGAAGAAATGCAAAAAAGATTTATTGATATTATTGCAAAAGTTAATAATTTAATTTCTGAAATTGCCGAACCTGAATTTGCTGAAAGATTTCAGGTTTCTGTTCAGGAAGGAAGTGTTGCATTTGGAAGTGCGTATCATAAATGGGCTTTGTCAGTGCCTTATATGCAAAGGAAAGGGATTTCTTTTAAAGATATTATAGATGCTTATAATTCTGGAGAAGAATCTTATAAGGGATTATCAAAAAAAGCTCCATTAACTGAAGTTGTTCTTAATATGAGTATTAGACATCATCCAAATCCAATTACTGCACAGGGTTATAGAATTCCAAAGATATGGCATGGAGAAAAAGACAGCAAGATTGGACAGGATTTAATTAAATGTAATAGTAATGGGGAGCCAGTATTTGTTTGCACTAAAATTGTTGTTGATAAAAATGCGGGGGAAATTGCTACGGGGAGATTATTTTCAGGAACTTTGAGGTCGGGAGACCCAGTTTATATGAATCTTGCAAAAAAGAAGTTGAACTTGCAACAGGTTTCTATTTATAAAGGGGCGCAGAGAATTCAGGTTGATAAAGTTGGTGCGGGAAATATTGTTGGCCTTGTTGGGCTGAAAGGTGCTTTTGCAGGAGAGACGGTTTCAGGTCAGCCAATTGAGCCATTTGAGTCTATAAAACATATTTTTGAACCAGTTGTTACAAAGAGTATTGAAGCAAAGAGGCCTTCTGATTTGCCTAAATTAGTTGAAGTTTTGAGACAGGTTGGAAAAGAATACGCAGATATTAAAATAGAGATTAATGAAGAGACGGGGGAAAATTTGATGTCAGGAATGGGAGAATTACATTTAGAAGTTATTGAAAACAGAATTAAAACGGAGAAGGGATTGGATGTCGTTACTGGTCCTCCAATTGTTGTTTATAGAGAGACAGTTACTAAAAAATCTGATGAATTAGAAGTTAGAACTCCAAATGGGCATAATATTTTCTTCTTCAGTATTGAGCCTTTGGAAAATGAGGTTTATGAATCAATTGGAAAGGGAGATATCCCTGAAATGAGGATGAAAAAAAAACACGAAGACGTCTGGGCTAAATTGTCTGAATTGGGAATTTCAAACGATGAGGCAAGGGAATATAGGGAAGTTTACAAGGGAAATGTTTTTGAAGATGCGACGAGGGGTTTGGCTTTGCTTAGCGAAGTTCTTGATTCTGTTTTGGATGGATGGAGATTAGTTGTTGATGGAGGCCCCTTGTCTAAAGAGCCATTAACAAAGACAAAATTTATTCTGCACGACGCTAAATTACATGTGGACCATATGCATAGAGGTCCTGCACAAATATATCCTGCCGTAAGAAAGGGAGTTCATGAAACAATGAAGAAGGCAGGTGCTGCAATTTTAGAACCAATCCAAACACATTTGGTTGAAGCACCAATTGAATTTATGGGTAAAATAACAAGTTTAATTGCATCAAAGAGGGGCGTCTTAGATGATGTTCAACAAGAAGTTGGGACTATAAGAATTCACGCACAACTTCCCGTTTCTGAAATGATTGGATGGAGCAATGATTTAAGAAGCTCAACAGAAGGCAGAGGAATTTCAAGTTTGGTAAATCAAAACTTTAAGAAACTTCCATCTGAACTTCAGGAAGATGTTATTAGAAGGATTAGACAGAGAAAGGGATTGAGTGAGAATCAGTAGTTTTTATTATATAACGTGATGGAAGATTGTTGGGTTTCTGATAAATACATTTAAAATATTAATAGGTATCTTCTATTTCCCTGTTAGTCAACTGGTTTAGAAGCCCTCAAAACAAACACGTTCACAAATAGGGTAATGATTTTCTAATGGGAGTTATAAGAAATATTGAAAATAAAGATTACAGAACAAGATGTAATCCATTATTAAACATCTACAACGACTTGAGCTTCCCAATTGCCGTTCTTTTCTCGAATGTACATTTCAGAATAAGTTGCCGCTTTAATATAATCGAGTTTGGGATATCTTAATGCGTCATCTCCATAAATTATTGCATTTAATTTTCCTTCCTTGACTTCTACTTTTGCTTTAGAAACTAAAAAATGCTCGGCGTCTAAAAGATAAATCAATTCATCAATAAAATCATATAATAGTGATTCATTATCTTTTCCTTCAAGTTCAATTTTCTTTTTTGCCTTATCTTCAACTTTCTCTGCACCTGAAAGGATTTCTGAAATAGCAAGAGAGGTATTTTCAAAAATCTTAGATATTGTTTTTCCGAAAATCCTGAATTTTATTTCAGATGAATGTTCTAAAAATTCATATTTTTTCATATTAAATAAATGCAAAAGTGTTATATAAATAGTTCTTTATTATTAAGCTTGGTGAGATTTACGAGGATTTAAATTTCCCAAATGAACAGCCTCAATTTTTTGTTCGGTCCTGAATCAGAGCTTATAATTCTCTCGGCGGAATAAATCTCTGCATCCCTGTATTCAGATAACCCACAAACACTATCAGTGTCACAAATTCTAATTTCAAAATTCAAATAGTCCGGCAAAGTGGAGTTAACAAAATAATAAACGTCTCCGGATGAAATTGGCTCTGAAAGTTCAAGTGCTTTTATGCGTAAGAATTTATCTTGTGAGATTTCTCTCAAAATATCTCTTGCCGTCTCGGATAAATCAGGGTTGTTCTGTGGACTTTCTTTATTTAATGAAATTAAAACAGATGCGATTATTATCATTATTGCAATTCCTGCCTCTGCAATTTTTAAAAATCCTCTTTTTCCAATCATTTTAATTACCACACCCTCACTATCAAATCAGCAAACTCCGTAACTCCATCATTCCCTACAACTTCAATTCTGTCTATTTTTGATAAAATCTCTAAATCTTCAGGAATTTGTCTTTTGCCTTCAATTATAGAACCATTTCGAAGAATTAAAGAAAAATCAAAATCAATTCTGTTTGGTAAATTAAATTTTTCTTTTAAATCTGCATAATTCTCTTCATATTCTGTCTTTAAAGCAGAAAAATTACTGATTCTTAAAACATTTCTTATATCTGAAGATGAAACTGAATATTCATCAGAGGTTAGGGGTCTCCCATCTTCTAATGTCCCATCATCCAATCCTGGAGCAAAAATTAGTTTAAAGAAACCATTCCCAGAGTTATCGAAATAAACCACCCCTAAATTTTCAGAATTAGATTCAGTTATTTTACCCATCGAATTTTCTACTCTTGCACCATAATAGTTAGAAGGCATTCGAAGTGGGATACCTACCGGACCTTCAACATCTGGACTGATTACTACAGAATAAAATTCTATTTTGGCCTCGGTATATTCAATAACCTCTCTAAACGCATAGTCTATTGAGGAGTCCAGAGTTCTTCCGCTTTCAAAAGGACTAAAAAAAATGAATGCAAACACCAGAAATCCAATGAATAAAATAAAAGCCAAGATTGCCTCTAAGTGTCCTGCCCCATATTTATTAGATTTCACACCACCCATACTCCTGAATGCATAACCTAATTTATATATCTTATTACCTATAAAAAATAATGGATATAATCTCAGAAATAAAGAAAAAAAAAGAACTTTCTGATATTCCAAATTCATTGATTAAAGAGATTCTGGAAAAATCTTTGAAGAAGAATTTTAAAAATTCGATAGAAGAAATTAAAAATAAAAAACAACTTAAAATAATAATTAAGGAAGTTCGTTCAGAGCTAAGAAAATACACCGGAAGATTTCAGATAAGTTCAAAGAAAAGAATTGCCCTTTTAAAGGAAAACAGGATTGAAGAATTGCTAAAAACCCATTCATCAACAAAAGAAAGATTTTTAGATTATAAAATTTTAAAATCTGAAATAAAAAAACTAAATCCATCATCTATTCTTGATTTGGGCTGTGGTTTGAATCCGATTATTATCGCAAATAATAAAATTAAATATTACGCATATGATATAAAAAAAGATGAATTGAATTTGATTTCTGAATTTTTTAAGAATAATAAAATTAATGGTAAAACTGTATATAAAGATATAAAAAAAGTAAAAAGATTTCCAAAAACAGATTTAACTTTAATCTTAAAGGTTTTAGATATAATAGACCAGAAAGGCCATAGAAACGCAAAAGAAATCATTCAAAAAATAAGTTCTAAAAACATAATTGCAAGTTTCTCGTTAATAACGTTGTCCGGAAAACCAATGAGTTTCCCGAGAAGATACTGGTTTGAAAAAACACTTGAAATTTTGAATCTTAAATTTAAAGTTAAAAGAACTAAGACGGAGATTTTTTATATTATAAATAGACTTGAAATTTGATGGATTAATTTTTATAGATTATTGATATAATAAAAATAGTATTTTTAGATGGTTGGAGGTTTATGCCAATTTCCGGAGTGATTTAGTTTTTATTAATGATTACAAGAAAAGCCTTGCTCCTGTAGCAATCAAGAAAGCTGTTACGGAAAGGATGAATGAATGTTTTACTCCGAATTTTACAGAGCCCTCTGCAAGTTTTCCTATTGCAAGTCCGCTAAAAATCCCTTGTATTATCAGTAAATACAAGAACGGCCTCGTGAGTTCTTCTACGCTTGCACTACTTTCTCCAAGGCCCTCAACCCCTTGAGCACCAATAGAACTTATAGAACCCACGTCAGTAGTTAAAGGAAGAATCTTAAATTCCATAACGAGCATAATTCCAATAAATATAAAAAAAATCACGTAACCCTGAACAATCAAGTTTGAAATTGCGGCCTTTCTTTCTTTTTTAAGCTTATCAGTCTGATAAATTGAAGATGCAACAGAATCTAAGATGTCATCAATTTTCCCCCCGGAATTTTCTGCTTCTTTAATTAAAGTAATTGCTCTTCTTACACTTGCACTTCCAATGTCTTCTGCAAATGTTTCAAACGCCCTGCTTATTGGAATTCCTATTGAAATCTGATTTGCAAGTTTTTGTATATGTTCTGTCAACGACCCAAAATTTTTATTTGCCATATTCATAATACTATGCCCGATTGGCGTACCGCCCTTAACATTTTCAGCAAGACTTCTTGCGAACTCCAAAAATCTTTCACTTTTTATGCTTTCTTCCTTACTTTCAAGCATAATTGTCATCACAAATGGCAAAACTAAAATGACTGCCCCAATTCCCAAAAGAAAGAAAAATATATTGTCGTTTCTTAGAAAAATAAAATCTCCTAAAAATATAATTAAAGAAAATGCAATTCCAATCCAATGTGCTTTTTTTATTTTCATGTTAATATGCTGGTTGTTTTAAATGCAAAAACGTCAAAAATAAAATATTAATTATTGTAACAATTCCTATAATTGCGATAGTCATTTGTTGCGGGCTGAAACCAGTCTTAATTCCAGACACTGCAACCATCATCAAAACCATAAGCAGAATCATTGGTGTAGCAATAACGATGCTTATATATAAATCCATAAATGTTTCAGAGGTTTTAGTTGACTTCTCTCTTTCAAGCCGATATTCTAATAGTAGGCTTTCTGCTCTTTTTTCAAAAAAATTCTGCATTCCGCCACCGGAATTAATAGTTACGCCAATCCCGTTTAAAAGTTCCGCAAACTTTACACTCGGTGTTGTGTGGGCAACATTCCTTAAGGCAGTGCTTAAGTCATATCCATAAACATTAGTTTGATTAATCAGCTTTCTTACTTCCATTCCGGCATATTTGTACTCTTTGCTTGTTGCAATAATTTTTAAAATTTCCAGAGGTTCAATTCCACTACCTGAAATAGAACCCATATGGATTACAACAAATGGCAATTCGCTGTCTATTCTTTTTCCCAATGCAGATTTTTCGGCACCAGGATAGGAATAGAATCCAATAAATGAAACTAATGAAAACATAAATGGAATCCATAATAGCTTAATGGTTCTTATAAGGTAATTGCCATCAAAGGAATTAATAAATGGGACTGCAAAACTAACTTCAAAAAAGATAAAGAAGATAAAGACAAGAACGCCGATAAGAAAAGCAACTACAAGGGAAAAAAGCATCATTGAAATATAGGTAGCCCCTAAAATATTCATATTGCTCCGCCTAACATTAAAAATCAATGCCTTTAATTTCCCTTTTTTTATCAACTTCTCTGAAAAATCAAGGAAAAACTTATTTGCAAATTTTCCATATAGATTTGGTTTTTTAAAAATTTCTTCATTTTTTTCCTTTTTATAATCTCGTTTCTTAAGTTTATTTATTAAATTTTCACTTATATTTAATTCCTTCAGGAATTCATCTTTTCCCTTTCCTGAAATTGCAAATTCGTAATTTTCTTCTTTTAAAGGCAATTCGACGGAAGGGGGCGTGAGTTTGCTGGCAAGACTTATATTTAATAAATCAGGCACTACATTATTTAAAATTTTTATTTGATTAATTAAAGATTTTACAAGACCTAAATAAATTCTTTTTTCATCCCCTTGAGTTAGTAGGGACCTGTCAAAGTATTTGTTTAACTCTGCAGTCATTTTAATTTCTTTATCAATATTCCTTCTTAAATCATCTATCATAAAATTTCCCCTAACTTTTTACTTATTTTTAAGATTTCTTTTTTTACGGCATTGAAGCCGATAACATCTTTATTTAGGTAATCTTCCTCCAGCTTTTCAGCCAATTCTTTCATATTTTGCAATAATTGGGCTGTTAAAACTATATCCTCTTTTTCTAAGGCCATGTAGATAAGAGCCAAAAACTCTTTATAATCTTTGTTAAAAATCTGTTTAATTGGATTTGAATGGGTATGAAGCTTTGAATTAAAGAGATTCATAACATTGATTTTTGATAAGGGAAATATGGGAAGTGAATGCATTGAGAATACTCCTAATAATTGTGCTCATAGGTTTATCTAATATCAACTTCATATTTGGATAAGACTGCCGATGGGTTCTTGTAGTAATCGGTCACTATCTTCTTCATCTCATCAAATCCAAAAACCTTTTTTTTGTATAAATTATAAAGTAATTTGGCTCTCTTTGAAAACTCTTCATATAATTCATCCATTGGTATTCCGTATCTGACAGAAATCTTCTCGAAAACTTTACTTTGTTTTTTAAAGTAAAAAACATCCTGCGATGGATTCCAGACGAAAGGAGTATTTACGAGGGCGCTCCCATCTGCTTTTGCATTTATTATTTCAACGCACTCTCTCAATCTTCTTGTTTCTTTATTTTTTACAATTGCATGAGACATTATAGCAACACAATCTAATGTGTTAACTAATGTGGGGGATAATTCAATGGGTGGCGTCTCTAATCTTTTAATTAGTGTATCAACAGAATCTGCGTGCATTGTGCTAATTGATGGATGTCCTGACGCCATTCCCTGAAACAGGACAAAAGCCTCTTTCCCCCTTACCTCACCAACAATAACATAATCAGGATTCTGCCTGAATGAATTTTTAAGCAAGTCAAACAAATCAATTTCTCCGACCCCGCCTCTTCCAATTGCAATTCTTGAAACCGCAGGAATCCAATTCTCTTTAGGAATTTTTAGTTCTCTTGTATCTTCAATAGAAACAATTCTTGATTCTGGCGGGATAAAAAAAGCAAGTGCATTTAATAATGTGGTCTTTCCGGAAGCAGTCCCTCCCGCAATAAAAATATTAGATTTGTATTGCACCAAAATCCAGAAATAAGCAAGCATTTCAGGACTTAGGGTATTTAGTGCAATTAACTGCGTAGGTGTCCAAGGCACCTTTGTAAACTTTCTTATTGTAAATGTGGGTCCTCTGGAAGTAACATCTTTTGTATATGTCGCATTGACTCTGCTTCCATCCGGAAGGCTTCCGTCAAGCAGAGGCTCTGAATAAGAAACATATTTCCCGGCTCTTTGGGCTAATTTTTCCACAAAGCCTGCAAGCTTTTCAGGGTCTCTGAACTTAATGGTTGTTCTAATATTCCGATATAATCTATGCACAATATAAATTGGTGTATCCGTGCCGTTGCATTCGATATCTTCAATAAAATAATCCCTTAACAAAGGCTCAACTTCATTTATTCCAATAAAGTCTCTATATAAATAATAAAATATTTTTTCATAATCTTCTTCCTTAATCTTTAAGTTAAGCTCGCTGATGAGGAGTTTAGCTGTTTTATCTATATATTCACTCATTTGTTCAACAGACCTTTCAACTGCAACATTAACATTGATTAATTCAATCATTGCATCTTCAAGTCTTTTGAGGTCTATTTTTCCCTGTTCGTTAAGAATTGGCTCTTCAAGATCATAAACTAAATCTCCTTCTTCCTTATCCCAATAAATATGGGCGTTTGCATATGGAGAAATCAAAGAATACCTAATATCTACGGATGCTTTATCTTCTAATCTATGTAATGCAGGAATCGCCGGATTCGGATTAATAATTACCATATCTCACCTCTTCAAAACAAATTAAACTATTTATTTAAACCTATAGTCTAAGACATTTATAATTGAACGATATTTGTCTTAGACTATTAGCGGAAGAACAAAAAACTGTTCAAAATATTTTGTCTTCTGCTATATCCGACAAAGTTTAAGAAAGTCATAGTGTCTTGGTTTTTTGTTAAGAATTAAGATGTGGAATTTTAATGAGTGTTAAGAACTTTCGGTTATGTCTAATGTGGGCTTTCCAGATTCTCCGAACCCTTTATTTTCTATAAAAAAGTTATAAGGTATTCCCGTTGCTGTAAATTTCTCTTCTTCTCCATCCCCCCCATTAAAGGTAATGTCATAATTAGGGTAAGAAATTTTCAAGACAACGTTGTAGCCTTTTGAGAGTTCAAGAGTGCTTATTTCAATAACTCCCACGTTAATGCTTATTCCGGGTTCTGAATACATTGCGTTACTTGGATTTAATTCAAATTTGATATAATCTTCTTCAGAATTAATATACAAATTTCCCTTGTTCATTCCGAATTCAACTTTTCGTCTATTTCCGGGGGCGTCTAAAACCTCTTTTATCTTAGTATCAAATTTAATTAAAGAATTAATTGTCTGGTCAATAATTGTTTCATCTCTTGATTCCTTAATTTGTGGTGTGAGAATTGCGAGAACAAGACCGATTAATGCAAGTCCAATTAAAGTATATACAACTGTTTCAACCCAAATTTGCCCTCTTTTTCCATAATTAAAAATCCTCTGCCCCATTTTATTATAAACTCACGTCAGTAGAACATGATTTAAATTCAACATTATCTGAAATACTACAAACTTGTCCGTCTTTTAATATCGGAGCAATTTCTGCACTAGAATATTTTCCAGAAACAACGTAACTCCTTTGCCCGCCAGTTTCAGGAAATTCTATTGTACTTAACCCCCCAACCATCCTAATCCCGGGTAATGTTGTGTCTGATTTCATAATTGTGTATGTTTTTGAACTTCCATCTTCATCTTTTATAAGGGAAATCCTGAACCCTTCGACATCTTCTCCATTTAATTTAACTGAAAATCCAGTATTCCCGTCGCTTCCCGAAGTTCCGATTCCCGAAGAAGTAAAACAATTAAACTTGCTTAATGCGAATTCAACGCCGATAAAATTATCGAGACAAGAGTTTCCTTCGGCCAATTTGTCTTTAGCAAACGGAAGGGCAAAAGACATAATTATTGCTGCAACAACCACAGTTATAACAATTAACAGGACAGTTGCGATAACCGGACTAACACCTCTTTTATACATATTATAATCTACCAAAATTCCTTTTTATACTTTTTCTAATTAAATTCCAGTATAGGCAATAATTATTCCGTGCTCTTCGGGGCAGGTATAAACGCTATTTCTCCCTTCGGAATCCTCTGCAAGAAGTTTTGGAATTACGCTAAATGCATCTTCATCCCCTATAGGTTTTCCAAGGCATATTTTGGCAGAACTTCCGGGAGTGATAGTTCCTGATTCAATATTGTTATCAACAATTAGACTTCCCGTGCTTTCCTTCCATTCTTTCACAACAAATCCATAAATTGGAACATTTCCTATGTTATTTATATCAAGAGCTGCGTTGTTAGTTCCGCAACCTTCAGAAACAATTTGAGACTCAAAATTAACATCTGCACAGGAAATTTCCACCGCCTTTCCTGCCTTAATTGCTCCTTCGGACAAAAAGGCTCTTGCCCATAAGAATATTATTGCTCCAAGAACCATAACAATTGCAATTAGAAGAACAGTTGCGATAACCGGGCTAACACCTCTTTTTTTCATCATAAAATATGCAAACAATGTTTTTTATATCTTTCTTCTAAACTTTAAATTACATTTGCAATGATGAATACAACTTCAAGCACAAGAGAATTGCTTACTCTTGCAATTCTCTGTGCAGAGAAATCCATAAAAGATTTCTCATGCATCCAAAAGTCCCAAGACAAAACAAGAGGGACTTTTTGATATACTTAATAAATGAGAAAATAATCTGAAGGGTTTGCGATTCTTAATTATATGTTAAATCCAATAATTTTCACTGGCTCACTTATTGATAGCCCACTTAATATTGAAGGGCACTTATCTTCTTTAGTATGCTATATCTTTTTAAGGTTTGAATCAATCCCTAATCTTATGAAAAGAATAGAATTAGAAAGAGCAATTCAGGAACAATCAGATAGAATTGCAAAATCTCAAATCATTCCAAAATGTCGGGATATTGCTCAACAGCTTGGGGAAGGCAGAAGAACTTCTCAAGAATGGGCAACTGCCAATTATAAATTTTCTGGAGATTTAATTAGTATTGATTATCAAATTTATGCAATGGGAGATCAACAGTTGATAGTTGCTTCTAGAGATGAAAGAGTTTTTGAAGCTGTTGAGAGAGGAAGCACCCCCCCAGAATATCCAAATCCTGTAATTGATGTTGATGGGAGAAGATTTGAGATTTTGTCTTACAAACCAGGAAGATGGGAACAAGGAGTTGAAACCCTTTATCATAAAATGACTACTGATGTTCCTGAAGAAGAATTGAGAGATGCTCAACAAAGATTAGGAATTGCTCTTTCTTGATAACTGCCATTTTTAGTTTCCCACCCTTAAAATTGGTTTGCTAGGCAAAATTACTCCTTCGCCCTCCGCTTCGCTACGGGGAAATAAAAAATTATCTTTCTTCCCACCCAGATACTGGAAAATTATCGTGAAATTAAAAAGAAAAACTTCGTTTAGCCTTCAAAGAAAATCAAATAGATTGTGCTTCAAGAAGCGATTTTTGATGCAATACTTTGCTTGCACTTAAAATCTCAATTCCTAGTAATTTCCCATTTTTGTCAAAATCTAAAATGATATTGTCATTTAACTCTATTGTTTTTTCAGCTTCTCCTTTGGCTATGGAATCTTCTAAATAAATATATGCCGCATCTGCTTCTTTGTCATATTCAAATTTCATAAAAACATAACACTGATAACCTTTATATAACTTTCTTCTTCAGTGTATATAATTTTTAGTTTCCCATCTTTAATCTCTCCAACAGCAATTCTTCTTTCTTCAAATGATTTTTTAATATAAGAGGGATGTTTGAGTAAATGTTCAATTTCCCAGTCCTAAATACCTCTTTCTCTCATCCTCTTTTTAGCATGATCAAAAAATACAACTTTCATAAAGTATAGCAGAAGACAAAATATTTTGAACAGTTTTTTGTTCTTCCGCTAATAGTCTAAGACAAATACCTTTCAATTATAAATGTCTTAGACTATAATTAGAATGTGATTGTTTATATGATTAACTGATATAAAAAACCAACAAAATGCTTCGCACTTTGCATAACAAAGGATAAAATGCTTCGCCCAAATTTTTCTTAGGATTGGGCTTTTTATTTAAGTTCAAATGTTTTATAGGGATTTTTTGGTTCAAATTGCGATGCCAATGCTATCTCATCAGTTCTTGCTTCGGCTTCTCTCAATTCAGCATAGTGTCTACTAAACATTTTATAAGTTCTTCTATGAGCCTCTCTCAATTCAGCTTCTCTTTCTCTTACCATTGCGTCTGTATCTTTCATTATATTATAGTTACTATTAAGTAGTATTTAAATCTTTCTAATTGAGTTTAGGCCGTTTTTACACTAATTACTTAGAGCTTGCCTCAAAATAAAATGCCCAATTTTAGATAACTTTTTAGTAGATTATATTAGATAAATATCTACATTCAGTATAAAAATATGTCAATTTAATTTGAGCTGGGCACCTAATGAGATTAACAAAAATCAATTACAGGTAATTGTTTTCTTTGCAATTCCTTCAGGGCAGAGAACTGGAGATCCATCGATATAAACCAAGGGTTCTGCACTTATCTCGTAATTTGTGATAAGAGAATCGTAGTCAAGAAAACTGAAAACTCCACAGAAATCTTCTGCTGGTTCTAATCCCTGTTCTGCATTTCCACACAAACTCGCTAATAAATCTGATTCTCCTTGTAATGTCGTCCTAAAAATCCTATCTGCATCCCCTATCTTAATCAAGGCTCTGTCAATTGTAAAAAATCCTCTGTTTGTTAAATTAATTCCAATTTCTGCAGTGCTCCCAGTTATCTTGCAGTAAGCTCCATCAATTCCTAATTGGGTATTCTTCTCACAACTCGGCTGTTCGGAAGGCAGATAATTTTGGAGGTAAAAATAAACTCCAATGCTTAATCCAATTGCAAGTGCAACCAAAAGAACATATCCAATCATTAAACTAACGCCTAACTTATTCATCTTACGGCAACAAATTTCTCTCCCCCTTCTCCTTTTATTATGACAATATAAAAATTATATCCCGGCTTTAGGTTAAAGGTGTAAGTTATTTCTCTGACTTTAACCCTTACTTCCTCCCCATCGGAAAATGCATTTGTATTTGTTTGCAATGTCTTACTAATCGGGAAAGAAATTCCTTCTCCAGATCCGGTAATGAGAAGAATGGAGTTTGGATATTCTATTGTTTCATAATTAATTGCTTGAAGGTTATTTATATCGCCGTAAACAAATACAAATTCTTCTTTTCCGATATATTCCGTATACTCATCAAGAAAACTTATTAATTTGGTTCTGGGATTTAAATTGTTAATTACTCCATAATCTAATACTCTTCCTGCTTCAAAATCTATTTCCTCGCTTAAATCATAAAAAGCTTCTTGGTTATTTCCAATATGGGCATAATTAACCGTTCTTGATGCACCTAAAACAAGCCCTGCAATTATCACTGCGGCCATTAAAAAAACCTGCCCTCTTTTATTCATATAAATTAAAGCCAAAAGAACTTTTTAAACATTACAATTAGTTTAAAAGACCCAATATAAAATTATATGCCAGATATCCACAAATTCCGGCTCCGATACATCCAATAAGAAGTCGGTGTGATGGAATAAAATCTGTGAGAATGTCATCTAAATGTTTTTTTAAATCTCTTTGAGAATCAATACGCCTTACAAATAATTCTTCAGGTTCCATCCCTGGATAATCCCCAGAAATATCTGAAGTAACCCTCGCACGCCTCCCTCTAATAACCTCTTTAAATGTTTCCTCCTCATTCCCCATTGAAAAGGGCATTCCGCCCCTTACAATTATTGTAGGTCCGTGACTTACTAATGTGAATGTCTCATCTAGATTATTCGCTTCATTCGTTGGAGTGTAACTATAGTGGCCTAACGGAATTATTTCTTCATACTGGCTTGTTTTTCTTGTCATTTCAAACTTAAATTTAAGTAGGCGGGGAGATTGCTCGGCTTTGGCAATACAGCACTCTTTCTGCCTTTCTCAGTGTCGCACCCCTGCAAGCACCGAAACTTCTGCTTAGGGCTGCTCCGATCAAGGTCTGACCCGTTTTACAGGAGTACGGTCGAACAGGACAACACCTCAACGTCCAGCGAAAGACTGTATAGCGTCTACGTCACGCACTCCTTTAAGTCCACCATAAAGCCCATTTGTGAATGGCACAGGGCTAGCGTGCCGACTCGCCTACATTTTTTATAAAAGAATTGTATTTAAAAACTTAATCCTCGCCATTAATTTGCTTTTTAATTGCATGTAAATCCTGTCTTGGATTGATTCTTGTCTTTGGTTTTCTATTTCTGGGCTTAATGGCCAAAACCACGAGCATAACTACTAATATAATTACAAATAAGGCGGTGTTAGCTAAAAGTAAACTCAACATTTCCATAGACAAAAACATTTTTTAGTATATTTAAACACTCTGTTTTATTGGCTTTCAAAATATATAAGATTGGATTGTTATAAAAATCACAAACCTTATGTTTAGTTAGGGATTCAGTTTTAATGTTCTAATAATTGCAGAGAAAATTAATCGTGGGAAGAACTGCGGGAGAAAATCTACATTTCAGGGATTACGGAAATTCCTAATAAAAATAAAGCACTCTTCATAACTTGAGAAAAAGAATCCACAATTTTTAGTCTGAATTGTTCTTTTTCGGCACCAATAACAATGCAGGAATGGTAAAACTCGCTAAAGGACTTTGCTAAGTCGTAGGAATAATTGGCAATTAAGTTTGGTGCAAGATTTTCATACGAGTTTTTTACAATATTGGGGAAAGAAGCTAATAAGCCGATGAGCTTTTTTTCTTCTTCAGACACGTTTGAAACGGAAAACTTCTTCTGCTTTTTATATTCTGCTTTTTCCAAAATCCTCAATGCACGAGCATAACTATACAATAAATAGGGTCCTGTGTCTCCTTCAAAGCTAATAGATTTCTCAGGATTAAAGACTATATTTTTATTTAAGTCCTGCTTTAAAATCCCATACTTTAAGGCAGAGATGAAGATTGCAAGAGCCCTCTCCGAAATCCTTGTGCTTTCAAGTTTAGGAAATCTTTTTTCAATTTCTTTAGAAGTGATTTTAATCATTTTGTCTCTGAAATCAGAATATAAAACATTATCTCCTGTTCTTGAGGACATTTTTCCCCAAGGAAGTTTTACAAGCCCGTGTGATAAATGTTTGTAATCTCTAAAATGCTTAAAATTCATTAATTCTAAAGTTTTTATTAATTGTCTAAAATGTAAATCCTGTTCGCTTCCAGTTTCAACAATTGAATAATTTATTTTAAAATCTTTAAACTTTTTTTCTGCGAGGGCGAGGTCTTTAGCAGAATATAAAATTGTTTTATCCTTTCTCAAAAGAACCCAAACACCCAACCCGTAATTATCCAACCTCGCAATCACCGCCTCGTCTGAAATCTCTGCAATTTTTTTCTTTATCAACTCACTTACAATTTCCTTTCCGCGTTCTTCAACTTCGCTCTCAAAAAAGTAAACATCAAATTTTGTATTTAACTCATGATAAATTCTCTCCCATGATTTAATTGATAATTCTTTTGTTTTTTTCCATAATTTATTGATTTGCTTATCTTTTTTATTAGAAAGTTTTCTATTTATTTTATTAACTTCTTCCTGAAAACTTTCATTCTTTGAAAGTCTTTTAACAGCATCAACATAAATTCCTGCAATCCAGCTTTCATTGTCATTAAGCTCTTCAGCGAAGTGATATTTTTGATAACACCATATCCATTTGGCAACATGCATTCCAGTATCTCCGGAATAATTTGCCCTTATTACATTATCTCCTGAAAACTCAAGAATCCTCGCCAAACTTTCTCCAAAACTTGTCCCTCTTACGTGCCCGATATGAAATGCCTTATGGGTATTAGGGTCAGAAAATTCTATCATTGTTTTTCTTTTAGTTTTAGATTTTCCATACTCTTCTTTCTCTTTCTCAATTTTGCTTAAAATATTTAAGGCGAGTTTTTTCTGATTTATAAAAAAATTAACATAGCCATTCAATGCATCAACTTTCTCAATCCATAAATCTTTTCCTGCCTTGCTTATATTTTTCAGAATAGAAGAGGCAAGGTCTTTTGCAATTTCAATTGGACTTTTCTTTAGCTTTTTAGCCAAAGAAAAACAAGGGAATGCATAATCCCCTAATTTGATATCTTTTGGAATTTCAATTAATTTTTCTATTTCTGCATGGCTTAAGCCAGTAACTTTTAAAGAATTTATTATTTTATCTTTCATTTTAAATCAACTCTTTAAAAAATCCAACATTCTTCAATAATGTAGAGGCATATTTTTTAGCAAGTTTTTCGGCGGATTTCTCTGTTTCAATTGTAATTTCTCCATTTTTAATAGCCTCTTTAATTGCACCATACCCATTCTTATTTAATTCATCAATTAAACTTTTATCTGCATTAATAATAATCTCCGCATCTTCATTATGAGATAGACTGACTTCATTCCCTTCAATTGAAATTTCCTGACCTCCAATGTTCAGTGCAATATCTGAATCTTCCGGCAAATCATTTATAATTTTGTGTTGTTGAAGAAATGCAGGGAAATTCTCTTCGGTAAGTATAACTGGAATTCCCTCTTCAACACCAAATCCAAGATAATTATACCCCAATAAGCCAATCACAAGTAAAAGTAAAATCAAAAATAAGAAAACCCAAAAAATAATACTCACACTTTTTTTATGCCTACTTTTTTTAGCTTTATTTTTTTCAACCATATGTTTTATAAAACCTGCCTCTTTTTATTTCTTGTGATTACTGCCTCTGTAGCTCAGCGGTAGAGCATTTGCTTCGTAAGCAAAGGGTCGGGGGTTCAAATCCCTCCAGAGGCTTTTTGAGTTAGTGTGGGTTCCTTAGAAATCGTGATGTATTAATGATTTTGAAAAATTAGCTGAGAGATAGATAAGTAATGGGATTTGATTTAATTTTGAATCTCATTTTCAATTATTAATTTAACTTTCTATTATTTGTCAAAATATCATTTCTTTCGCAGTCTTTCTTGTAGATAGTTCAAGATAAAAATAATAAAGTATAGCAGAAGACAAAATATTTTGAACATTTTTTTGTTCTTCCGCTAATAGTCTAAGACAAATACCTTTCAATTATAAATGTCTTAGACTATAGTTTGAAACTCAACGCAATTCATACACATATTTAAATAATCTATTTTATCAAATAGAAAATATGGATGATGAAAAAAATAAATTGAAAATGGCTGTAATTGCAGGAGCCGCAAGAGCAACTAAATATTATTCGGAAAATCCGAGAGCTTCAGAGGAACAAATAATACAAAAAGTTACTGAAAAAGTTGATGAAATATTAGAAAATATAGATGACACAATTTAATTACTTTTTAACTTTAACAGGCGTTCTGTTGTAAACCAATAATCCAACACCACCAAGAACTATTAAAAATATTCCTATTCCAAGTGTTCCAGATTCTCCAAATACTCCAACAACTGCACCTGTTATTCCTGATAAAAATCCAGAACTTCTTTGTTCAGCCTGTATTTCATTTCCGAGATTAGTGTCTGCAAGAGGAACTAGATTTGAACCAGCATTTCCACTTGGAGGTAATCCGTTATCATCATCATTGGAACTAGAAGACCCGCCTCCGTTTCCACCATTTCCACCATTTCCTTGTGGAGTGTTAGGGGTTGTGGTAGGTTGAGGACCTTGTCCTGGATCAACGTCATTTGACTCTATTTCATTTGATGGTAAAGTTGTGGTAGGTTGAGGACCTTGTCCTGTTGATGTAGTTAATGTGTTTTGGCTTGTGCTTGAGATTGTAGGTGACGTAACTAGACTATTTGGGGTTGTGCTTGAGATTGCAGGTTGACTATCCTCTGTTGCTACTTGAGCTAAAACAAACGTACTAAATAATGCAAGCATTACAAAGATTGTCGCAATTTTTCCTATATTCATAATGTATATAGAAAATCAGCCTTTATAAATCTTTCGTTTTCTTATATTAAAGTGGTAACATACCCTAACCGCCTAAAAGGTAAGTATAAAGCATCGTCGTGGAAGGTTGCATGGATAAATTAATTTAGGAATAACAAAATGCCTTTCTCACCGATAGAAATTATTTTATTTTTAATAGTTATTAAAATATCTAAAAAACTCATTGAGCTGTCAATTTTCTCATCGTCGATAAAAAATTACAGATAAAAAGGCACAACAGCGCGAGATTGATTTAATAAAAGCCAATTTAGATGTTTACAGAGATGAGCTAAAAGACTTATTAGGCAAGATTTAAACTTCTTCTATGTTTCCATTGAGAATGTCCTTTATGCCCGTGGCTATGTCTGTCAATAATTCTTTGTCTATCTGCCTGTATTTTTGCAGTTCTCTGTATTCTTTTACGGGTATTGTTATAGTTTCTTTTTCCATGTAAGTTGGAGTTAGCTAAAGGTTATAAAGATTTAGGATAATACAAAAAATTATTGTAAAAAATGGGAATAAATTTCTGGTTTGAAAAAATGCGGGGAGTAGGATTCAAAATACAAACTTTTTAGAAAAAAGTTTCTATGAGTTCAAAAACTATTAATGGAATTACATTGTAATTCTTTTTTGCTCTCGCGCAAAATAGCCCTGCAGTATTGCAAGGCAATACTGAAAATGCGGGGAGTAGGATTCGAACCTACGAAGGCACTAAGCACACAGGATTTCTCAATCCTAACTTAAATCTTTCTAGTGAAAGACAGACTTCTTAAGTCCTGCCCGTTTGACCACTCCGGAATCCCCGCTTAGAAATAGAAGATTAAAACTACTTTAAAAATCTTCTTCTAAAATACAAAAGCCAATTTTTGCAAGTAAGGTGGATAGGAATTATTATGAAAACACTTATTACCTTACTATTTGCTTAAGATATTTGGGAGAATATAAAATTGGTGATTAGTCGTTTTTCTGAGCCTGTTTGATTGCTCCCTAGTTTCAAACTCTTTATCTTTTCTTTTTAATAAAATCTCTTGTTTTTGGGTAGTTTATCAATTCTGTTGTGACAAGAAATTTCTAATTTTTTCAATATGGGCAAGGCATTTAATTTCCGTATAGTTATGCCTTGACTAGATGGGAATGGCAAATACGATTCTTTAATGCTATTACCATATTTTATTTTGCTGTAAACCCTAACTATATATTCTCCCTATAATAATAAAGTTTTCTTCTGTATGGATTTTTATTATATCTACATTTACCATTATGATTCTTAGGTGGAGGGATGAAATTATTTTTTATTTTCTTGTTTTTCCTTCCAATTTGGATCAAATACAAATTCCCAAGGTCTTTTTCCTTTTCTTAGAGCTTGTAGAATTGGAAGACCTTCTTCATTCAGTTTGTCGGTTTTCTTTATTAGGGAGTTGGGGGGCAGGCTGAAGGTGGTAGTACATTTCGGATATGCAGAACAACCTACAAAATATCTTCTTAGTTTTTTTGCGTAGCGAATTTGCAAGGAACCTGATTTGCAGGTTGGACAAGGCATTAATGTGGAATTTTCTCTTTGTATTTCTCTTAAATCAATTATTCCTTCAGATAGGTTTTTTCCAATATTAATTTCATTTACTTTGAATTCTTTTGAAATATCTGTGATAAGTTGTTTTACGCTCTCTATTATTTGGTTTTCTTTTTCTTCTAAATTGCCTTTGGATTTTTGTATTTCTTCCATTTTTTGTTCGAGAGAGCGTGTGAGATTTTCATCAATAATTATTGGGGAGTATTTCTCAAGAGAATCTATTAATTTTTTACCTAATGGTGTTGGCTCAATGCTTTTTCCGTCTAAATATCCACGATCAAATAAAGTGTCAACTATGGATGACCTTGTTGCTTTTGTTCCAAGATTCTTTTTTTCAAGCAGTGTAATTAAGGATGCTGGAGTATACCTCTTGGGTGGCTGTGTTTCTTTCTCTGGAAAGGATAATCGGTCTATTTTTACTTTTCCAGACAGGTTGGGCAATGAATGTTCTTCTAATTTTACTGGATATACTGCAAGCCATGATTTTTCTAAGATTTGGAGTCCTGAAGCAGTAAACTTTTTGTCTGATATATTTGGAGATAGTGGATTTGAGGCAGTAAGAGTTATTTTCTTGTTTGCAGTTTTTGCATCGGGCATAAAACAAGAAATGAATCTTCTTACAATTAAATTGTAAAGTTTTTGTTCGTCGTCTCTTAGAGTTTTAAATTCTCCCGTTGGATATATTGAAGGGTGTGCTGGGTCCGATTTTTTTCCCTCAACCGGATTTTTTCTTGTGGCTAATTTTGCTTCGGGAAATTTCTTTTCAAGTTTTTCAAGTATTTTTAATGGCTCTATTTCTTTAGGTATTTTTTGAGAAGAAGTTCTTGGATATGAGATTATTCCATCTAAGTAAAGCGATTGTGCAATTTTCAGAGTATTTGATGGAGAAATCCTGTGGTGTGCATGAGCTTCTCTTTGAAGCGAAGTTAAATCAAATGGGTGTGGGGGGGAAAGAAACTCTTCTTTTTCAATTGTTTCCGCAATTCCTTCTTCTATTCCTTCAAATTCTTTTAGTTCTTCTTTATCAAAAATGTCTTTGGGGTGTTTTAAAACCAGATTATTTGTATGTGCTAAAACTTGCCAATATGGTTCTGGTTTAAAGTCTTGTATTTCTCTTTCTCTGTCTACTATTATTTTTAGTGCTGGGCCTTGGACTCTTCCAATTGAAAGTATTTTAAAACTTCCAGAGGTTTTAATTGCAGACATTAATGCTCTTGATAAATTAATGCCGTAAAGCCAGTCTATTTTATGCCTTGTTTCTCCAGCATATGCCTGTCCCCAATCTAATTCGGGCATTGGATTTTCATATGCTTTTAGCAATTCTGGTTTTGTTAGTGTTGAATATTTCATTCTTTTTGCGCTATCTTTTTTACATATAAAGCGCAAGACATTCCAGCCAATGACCTCTCCTTCAATATCATAGTCTGTGCTTATGATAACCTCTTTTGCTCTTCTGCTTAATTTTTTTAGAAGATTATAATAATTTTTTGTAAAACCTGCACGCTTTCCTTGGTATGATGGAACCCACTCAAGATTAAAAATAGGAAATCCAGTTTGACCTTTTGAATATGTTAAATTAAATAAATGCCCGACTGCAGAAGCAACTATTATCTTTTTATTATCTTTTAATAATTCATAGTATGAAACGTTGTTTTCTGTGTATTTTCTTGGATTTCCTAATGCCTCCGCAATTTTAATTGCGGCTTGTGGTTTTTCGGTTACTATCAGGATTGAATCTCTTTTGGGGTTTGAAAATTTAATAGTATCTGTCGTTTCCCTTTTTGTTTTTCGTTTCTTTATGTTTTGTTCTTCTTTTTCAGATTCTGGAACAACTCTCCCAGGTTTCTCTATTTTTATCAGGTCTTTTGATTTGGGTTTTTCTTTTACTGGTTTTTCAACTGTTAGTTTTGATTTACTTAAAGGTATGAATGATTCTACTGGCATTTTAAAGTAGTTTTGAGAGGTTTTTTATATCTTTGTTTGCTACATGTGTGTATATTTGAGTGGTTTGCAAGTTTTTATGCCCTAAAAGTTTTTGAATGTATCTTATGTCTGCACCTGCTTCTAACAGGTGCGTTGCAAAGCTATGTCTTAAAGTATGCGGGGTTGCTTTTTTACTAATTTGAGCTATTCGAGAAGCGTTTTTTAAGATATATTGTATTGTTCTTTTATGATACTTATTTCCTCTTTCTGAAATAAAAATTAATCCATTGTCTCCTTTTCCGTTATTATTTATGAAATTTATTATATTATCATGTAAGAAGACAACTCTTTCTTTATCCCCCTTTGCTTTCTTTATATGTATTAATTTTCTTTCAAAATCTAAATCATCCCAATTTAAGTTTCTGACTTCATCCAAACGCAAGCCAGCATAATATAGAAACATTAAAACTAATCTATGTTTTGTGTTTTTTGACGAATTAATAATGCTATTGACTTCTTCTTTATTCAAAACAATTGGCAATTTTAAGCTATTTTTTGCAAGAGGTATTTTTTCCGTGAATTTCTCATTTAAAACGTTTTCATGAAAGAATTTCAAGGCAAAATATACTCCCCTCATAGTTGATTTTGTTTTGTGGGAATAAGACAAGAGATATTCTCTTGGAGTTTTCCTCGTTGAGAGATAATTTTTTATTGTGTTTATATATGATTTTTCAGTTTCAGAGGAGTATTTTCTTAGTTTTATTTCCTCGATTAGCTTATCAATGAGTTTTTGCTTTTCATGAAAAAACGGCTTCTGAAGGGAGCTATTCATAAGAAATATAATGCTTTTAATTATAAATATATTTCGCTTTTTGTGTTATTTGGTTGTTTTTTGGGGTTGGTTATTCGCTTAATAGGTGTTATGTGCAATCCGCCTCCGCCCGCCAGAAAAGTAACATTTATAAAAATCTCCATTTTAACAATAGTATTATGAAAATAGGAATAATCGGCTCTATGCAATTTACTGACAAAATGATTGAAGTTAGAGAAAAACTTCGGGAATTGGGTCACGATGCTTTTGTCACAGATTTACATAAAACAATGATTGGCAAAACCGATGATGAAATTGAAAAAATCAAACTCCACCAAAAATATAATATGGATGCCATTCGTGAATTTTGGAGAATGATGCAGGGAGCTGATGCTGTTCTTGTTTTAAATCTTGATAAGAATGGCATCAAAAATTATGTTGGTGGAAATACTTTAATGGAAATCGGTTTTGCCCATGTTCTTAATCAAAAAGTGTTTATGTTAAACCCAATTCCCGAAATGCCTTATTGCAAAACTGAAATTGAAGCTGTTAAGCCGATTATTCTTAATGGAGATTTAACTAAAATAGAATAGGCGGGCTACGGCGGACTTTCTCCGCTTCGCTCCGAACCACGTTGCACTCTCACGCCACTTCGTTCCGTTCGGGGCACATAACAGGCATTAACAGGAAACCTCGTTGCACTTCGGTTTCCCAAATTTTGCTCCTTCGTCGCAAAACTTCTGTTAATGCCGATGTTAT
>JAUYJY010000027.1 GCA_030699205.1 Candidatus Pacearchaeota archaeon | reverse complement strand
TAATTATCATCTCAATATCTTTAGTATTTTTTCTCTTAATTTCTATTTACTTTGAGAATATTGGACAAATTAGTTTTAATTTATGGAAATTTTTAATTGAAATCAAAGTTATAGTTAATTTTGTAATTCTAACAATTTTATCTTTATCATTCTTAAGATTGGTAAGGTGCTTAAATTTATTACACCTAATCTATAAATCAGTAATTTACAAGGAAAAGGATTAATTCTTTTTACTAATCTGTATCAACTCCAACCACTTATTTTCAGAATTAAGTTTTAAGTCAGTAGCTAATTCATAAGGACAGCACTTTATACTTTGATGTTTTCTTATGAAGTTATAAAATATTGAGTAACCTTTCATAATTGAGTCGGCACTTTCTATACATCCGTGAAATCCACGAAAGGTTTTAGTCCGTTCTCTTATTGAGTTATGCAATCTCTCAATATACAAATTAAATCCCTCACCTTTTGAAGCATTAACTCTATTGTGTTTAATCAATCCTTTTTTCAGATTGTAATAGCCAAACACTTTTTTAATAGAATTTTCATAAGTCAAAAGCCCGTCTGTTGTAATTGTTGTTACATATCCTTCGGTTTTGTATTTTACTTTTGTTAAGACCTCTCTTATTTCTTTTTTACCTCTTGACTTAAAGTATTTTGAGCCAACCATAAAACGAGTTTGACAATCAATAGAATCAATAAACCAATCTTTAGAAACTCCTTTTTTATTTGAGTTTGCTCGTCTGTGATATTCCATTTCATCAACCTGAACTTCCTTACCTGAATTAATTTTTAATTTGTCTGTGAAATTAGAAATCATATCCGAATATTTTACAACCCACTTATAGATAGATTTATGAGAACTATTTTGAGGATAGAATGCTTTAAAATGTTCTTGAACTTTCCGAGTTGAAACACCCCTATAAAATAAATCTATTCCACAGGTAATCTTTTTAGGATGGTTTCTCATTCTAAAAAATCCATCATCAATAACAAATGTTTTATTACAATCCTTACATTTATATCTCTGAATTAAACCTCTGTTTTCAGTTTTTCTTTTAGTCCATTTAATTGTATTTTCGCTTTTACAAATAGGACAAATATTTTTAACTTCTTGTTTCTTATCTATATTGTTATTCATTTTATCGTGGGTAACAAAAGAGGGGAGTTAGTAGCTCCCTTTTATTTTCCTTTGTTCTTATATACCTAATAGGTATATAACCTATTTAAACCTTTAGGTTATTGAGTATATATGATTAAGTATATATCAAAAGGTTTATAAATAAAAGAGATATTAATTTCTTATGACTGGAAAAAAAGAGAATGAAGAATTTGGTTATGATGTTTTCATTAAGGGAAATAAATGTTATCGTTGCGAACACGAATGGACTCAAAGAGAAGAAGATAAACCTCGTATCTGTCCAAAATGTAAAAGTCCTTATTGGGACAAACCAAAAACTAAATTTAACAAAGGAGAGAAAAAATGAAAACTGAGCATAAAATAATCTTTGGAGATGCCAGAGATATGAAACAAATAAAAAATGAAAGTGTTGATTTAATGATAACTTCCCCGCCCTATCCGATGATTCAGATGTGGGATGAGATGTTTGGAGAACAAAATCCAGAAATCACAAAAGCATTAAAAGCAGAAGATGGAGAAAAAGCATTTGAATTAATGCACAAAGAATTAGATAAAGTATGGGATGAAACTTTTAGGGTTTTAAAAAATGGGGGAATTGCTTGTATAAATATTGGGGATGCAACGAGAACACTAAAAGATGTTTTTCAAATTTACACGAGCCACGCAAGAATTTTAAATCATTGTTTAAAATTAGGTTTTCACGCTTTACCAGAAATTCTTTGGGTTAAGGAAACGAATAAACCAGATAAATTTATGGGTTCTGGTATGTTGCCCGTTGGTGCTTATGTTACTTTAGAACACGAACATATTTTAATTTTAAGAAAAGATGGAAAAAGGATTTTTAAAAAAGAGGATGAAAAAGAATTGAGAAGAAAAAGTGCTTTTTTCTGGGAAGAAAGAAACCTTTGGTTTTCCGATAAGTGGAAAGATATTAATGGAGTTATACAAGGATTAAACAATAAAGATTTAAGAGCAAGAAGTGGGGCATATCCTTTAGAATTGGTTTATAGATTAATCAATATGTTCTCTATTCAAGGGGATGTAGTTTTAGACCCTTATTTAGGAACAGGAACGACTACAATCGGAGCCATTGTATCTGGAAGAAGTAGTATAGGTTTTGAGATAGATAAAAATTTTAAAGAAAGTGTTGAGGAAAGAATAATTGAAACTTCTAAAGTAGTTAATGATATAACTAATAAAAGAATAGAAAATCATAAAGAATTTGTTAAAAAGAGGACAGAAGAAAAAGGGGAATTAAAATATATTAGTGAAAATTATGGTTTTCCAGTTATGACAAGACAGGAATTAAAAATAAAATTACCTATCTTAAAATATTTTAACCAAAAAGAAGAGGGGATATTTGAGGCAGGATTTGATTAATTTTCTAATTCAGAAATATCCACATTAATACCATCTTTTTTCTTGTCATAGAAAATAAACTTCACTTCTATTTTCTCACTTAACATATTTTTAGTTTTATATGTTATTGGCTTTATTGAAACTGGAACATCTCCAATAAATCCGTCTATTCCTTTGCTTTCTTCTTGAGGATTAGATAATTTATAAGTTGTTTTCTTTAATTTGGCAACTCTCTTTAAAATTGCTTCTTGAAATTTTAAACCGATAAATGTTTTATCAATAACTAAGTCCTTAACCCACTCTCTAACCATATTCTTATCAATTTGATTAATCGCTTTCTTTAATTCTTCAATCATAGGAAATATTTTATCTGTTGCGTTATCTATTGCCTTAGGTTGCTTCTGCAAATACCATTCTTTCCATTTAGAATACTCCTTATGAGGACATTCTTGTATAAGTTCTGATAGTTGCCCAACAACTTTTGGGCGTGTTCCTTGAGAGTTTTGATTAGCGAGATTAATTATTTGAGTTGTATATTTTGGGAAGATTTTGGCTTCTCCAGAAATCTCTTTTATTAGCTCTGCATTTTTTATTTTAAACATAAAAATAATATGTTTTGGAAACTTAAAAACTTATCCACCAACCTTTAAGGTAACAATGTACT
>JAUYJY010000002.1 GCA_030699205.1 Candidatus Pacearchaeota archaeon | reverse complement strand
CTGTTATGCTTTTGATTATTTGCATTACTCTCGATGGTGAATAGCTTGGTGCAGCTCCAACCACAATGAGAAAATGGTCTTCTTCCACAACAATTGCATCAAATTTGAACCAATATCTTTCTCCAATGCCAATTATAATTTTCTTGAAATATTCGAGAGGAACTTTTTTCAACAGCATTTGCTTTCGGTACTTGACTACAAAAACCATGTGGTAACGTATTCTGTAAGTAGAATGACAATCATGTTCAACATCCATCTAAAAGACTTGTTCAACTTTTACTTAAGCTTTTACCCAACCGATGCAGAGCATCGGGGTATAGGATAAAATAAAATAAAACATCTATCAAATCCGAGCCCTTCTCAACAGATTAGCGTTTGTCACAACAGTAACGGAAGATAATGCCATTGCAATCTCTGCAATTATAGGATGCAACAATCCCGCAACCGCAACAGGAATTGCAACAACATTATAAGCAAAAGCCCAAAATAAGTTTTGTTTTATCTTTCTAAATGTCGCTTTAGATAATGAAATTGCTTCTACAACTCCAACCAAAGAGCTTTTAGCAAGAACTAAATCACCAGATTCAATTGCTATATCTGTTCCAGAGCCCATTGCAATTCCTACATTTGCCTGCTTTAATGCAGGTGCATCATTTATTCCATCACCAACAAAAGCAACAAAATTCTTTCCATTGTCCTGCAATTCTTCAACTTTTCTCGCCTTGTCTTCTGGAAGAACATTTGCAATAATTTCCTTAATTCCAACTTGCTTCGCAATTGCCTGTGCAGTTTTTTCATTATCTCCAGTAATCATTATCGCCCTGTAACCAAAAGAGTTTAATTTACTAATTGCAGAAACAGAATCCTCTTTGATGGCATCTGCAACTGCTATGACTCCGATAACTTTTGAATTTTCTGAAACAATCATCGTAGTCTTTCCCTTATTTTCAAATTCAGAAATTTTATCCTCAAAACCATTTAATGAAACTTTCCTTTCTTTCATTAAAGTTCTGTTACCAATAACAATTTCTTTATTCCCTATAAATCCCTCAACCCCCCTGCCTCTTAAAATTTTAAATCTCTTAACTGATTTATATTTCTTTAATCCAGCCTTCATAACTATTGCTTTTGCAACTGGATGTTCACTAAGCTTTTCAAGGCTTCCTGCAATTTCCCAAACATATTTTTCACTTACTTTTGAATAAAAATCTGTGACTTCCGGCTTTCCTTTAGTTATTGTCCCTGTTTTATCAAAAACGACAATCCTGACTTGCTTCATTGTCTGAATTGCCTCGCCCTTTCTAATTAAAATTCCTTTCTTAGCTCCAATTCCTGAACCAACCATTAAAGAAATTGGGACTGCAAGACCCAAGGAACAAGGACACGCAATAACTAAAACTGAAATCGCAACACCTAAAGCTCTGCTTAATTCGCCCGTAAAAAACCACCAGTTTGCAAATGTGAGAACTGTTAAAATTAAAATTACGGGAACAAATACTGAAGTTATTTTATCTGCTAATTTTTGTATTGGAACTTTTGTCCCTTGTGCCTCTTCAACTAATTTAATTACATGCGCAAGGAAAGTATCTTTTCCAACTTTTGTTGCTTTTACATATAAGATTCCATCCTGATTTATTGTAGCACCAATAACGTTGTCACCTTTTTTCTTTTCAACAGGAAGACTCTCCCCGGTAACCATCGATTCATCAACGGCACTTTCTCCCTTCACAACTATTCCATCTGTTGGAATTTTCTCCCCTGATTTTACAATTATCACATCACCAACTTTTACTTCTTCAATCGAGATTTCAATTTCTTTTCCATTTTTTAAAATTATGGCTTTCTTAACTCCCAGTGCAAGAAGTTTTTTGATTTCCTGCGAGGCTCTTCCCTTTGCTTTTGATTCAATAAACTTCCCCGTAATAAAAATAGCCATAATTGCACCAGCAACTCCTGAATAATCCGCAACCAAATCAAAATAACTAAAAATTCCAGTCAAATAAGCAATAATTGTTCCTAAAGCAATAAGAGAATCCATATTAAAATAAAAGGTATAAAATCCTCTCAACCCACCGCGAATTGTTTGCCAGCCAAAAATAAAAACAATAGGAAATCCTAAAACTAAAAATATGGCAACATCAATTTCTTCAGAAAATAAAGTTATGCCCAAGATTCTTGTAACAGCCATCATAATCAGAAGGGGGACTCCAAATATCCAGCTCCCTATTAATTTCTTTTTCCACATAGCCATTTCCATTGCTTCAACACTTTCTTCTTGGATTTCTGTGTGGTGTGTATGTTCGTTTTCCATTTTATCTTTCATTTTATTTTTTCAGCGACAATGCACTTGCACCAATTTACCCCAATTTTAACTTCGTGAGATTTACCTCTTTTTATTATCACTCTATCATTTTGTTTAAGATTATAATTCCCAAATTCAATATAATGTTCATTTGGTTCATCATCCCAATTATAAACTTCCTTCCAATATTTCATTAATTCGCTCATTAATTTAGGTTCTTCCATTTTATGTTTCATTTTACTCCTCTTCCGCTTTCAAAACCTTATATCCCGCACGAGAAACAGCCTTCTTCAAATCTTCTTCCAAAACATCATCTTCAATTTCAACAATTCCTTTGTTAGTCATCATGCTGACGCTGGCGGTTTTAACACCTGAAACTTTCTTCAAGCTTCTTTCTATATTCCCAGCACAACTACCGCAATGCATTCCTTGTATTGTTAGTTTTATTTTCTTCATTTTAATTTCCTCCTTTCATTTTTTTTCATACCTAAATTTTTTATCATATGTTTGATGATCAATGATGTCCAAAACAAAACAAATTATTTCAATTTGGTCTCCTTTAATAGTGTAAAGCAATCTCCAGAACTGGCTTAATTCGACCCTCCACAAATTGCTAACATTATATTCTTTAGGTATTTGGCTTTTCTTTATATTATTCCCATAAAATGGATTTGATTTTATAAAATTTATTTTTTCTTTTATTGATTTAATTAGTTGCATTTCAATTGTGTGCTCTTTACCTTGCTCAATCTGTTTTCCAACAATAAAATTAAGTTCTTCAAAAGATTCTTTGGCATCCCAAGCAATATAACTCTTACGGGCTTATTCATATTTCAATGCCTTTCTCAATTAATCTATTCAATTCTCTTCTATCAACAAAAACCCACAATATACCCTTTATTCCAATTATTATTTTCCCGCTTAGTTGCAAGTAGTTTAAAATAGTTATTAATGTGCTATGCATTATCTTACTTGGAAGCCTTCTTTTAAGTTCTGCCAATGTTATTACTTCTTCTGCATTTTTCAGAGTTCTCTCTACCATAAGCACAGTGTTTAATGTGGGAGAATGTTTTTGTTCTTGCATCTTTATGCCCCATCTATATAAATATATACCAATTAGATATATTTAAACTTTTCTACGGCGTACCCCCTTTCATATAAAAATTCAAGTCTTCTTCTAATGTGTTTTCCGCCATTTTACTTTCTCTTTCTCCGATTACTTCTAGAAACTTCCCCAGAGTTTTGCAACTGCCTTATTAGCCAAATTATCCCCAGCACCAAAGCAACTATCACAAGTATCCAGATAATCGTCATGAAAATCCACATAAAACCCAACCCAGACCAGTAACCCATCATCCCACATCCTCCAAAACCCGCCATTCTAAATCCACTAAATATTAAAAATAATCCTAAAATAACAGCCGTTATAATTATTATATCATTTTCCTTTTTCATTTTAATTTCCCCCCTTCATCTCACTAAGGATATGAACACAATATTGCCCCATATGCTTCTCAATAATTTTCATTAAGGGCACGATTGTATCTTCATTCAGCCCATAATTTCTATACTTCCCCCTAATTTCAGATATAACAAATCCACATTTTTTCAATCGTGAGAGGTCATGCGAAACAGAGGTCTGGTCAAATCCTAATGCCTCAACAATCTCTCCAACATTCAGCTTTCTCTTTCTAAGCAAATTGATTATCTTAAGTCTTGACTCTGAAACTAAAGTCCCGAAAAATATCTTATATGCTCCATAAAGCTCCTCCTCTTGAAAGCCCTGAGAATGACATGACTTTAAAATGGTCTTATTTATCATATGATAGTTAAATACATATGGTATTTAAATCTTTCTTTACTTAACGCCCAGCATTCTAAATCCAAAAATCAAAGCTATCAAAACTAAGGCTTGCACTTCCAAACCTTGAAAAGGCAAAACGCCGAATGAAAATCCAACCCCTAAAAAACCCAGCACTAAAGGAAAAATTCCAGTAACACATAACGGGCAAACTCCCACAATCAATCCACCAACAGCCCCAATAATAGAAACTCCCTCACCTTTGCATTTCTTTCTTTCTTTATACTTAGAATAAATGAGGATAGAATTTGCAGAGACAAAAAACCCAATTCCAAGAGTAAGCAATAAAGAAAGCCCCAACTTAAACCAATTCACAGTAGAAGCATAAACTACTATTAATGGAATTGTGTTATAAAATCCGCTTATTAACACATTTAATAAAAGATAGAAAATAAATATTCCTAAAAACCAATAGACATAAGGTTTCTTAAATATTTCTTTCATTTTAATAGATGAGGAAGGTAATTTATAAATTTATTGAAATAATTTCAATTTTATTTGGAGTTGCAACAGAATAAATTAATTGCCAACCATCTGGCAGGCCATATTTCCACAAATTTGCAATTAAATATTTTTAAATATATCCATTTGGAATTAGCCTTTTAGGAATAGGTATTGCACAAAAAGCATTTTGTTTAATACTGAGAAAATTCTGTTTGCGTAAACTCCTTACTTTAGTTTGTGAGAAAGCAAACAGAATTTTTGATGTGCTCAAGAACCTCGAGCACGCTTCAGACATTGGTCTGAAGTTCTTGACAAAATCAAACTAATTTAACAAATTCTAACTTTGCTTTTTCAAAAGTTTCTTTACTAATTCTTCCTATTTTTTTCTTAACAATATCTTGACTTATTGTAAATATCTTGTCTAATTTAACTCTGCTTGGTTTTGGTATTTTTCCCTCAATCAAGTTTTTATTTTCAATTAAAACAGAATATTTTGAATTTTTAATATTTGAGGTTATACCGCAAGTTATTACGTCTTCTGCTCTTTCATTGTCTGCGTTCTTTGATAAGATAAGAACTGGTCTCTGTTTAATACTGCTTAAATCTGAAAAAGGGAATGGAACAATGACTATCTCTCCCTGTTTATACATTATCCCAAACCTCATCCTCTTTATTATCCCAAAATTTCCTCGCAACTTTCTCAGAATGTTTTAATAGATAACTAAAATCTTCCCTCTTAACTTTCTTTATCATAATCGCATCTTTATCTTTTGTAATAAATAGCTCATCGCCTTGTTTAATGTTTAAAGAATCCCTTATTCCTACAGGCAAAGAAATCTGTCCTTTATCGGTTACTTTAATTATTTTTATTTCCATAACAAAGTAAGAATTTCCTTACTTATAAATTTTTCTATTTAACCAATGGAAAAACAAGGCAAATTTTTTTTTAATGAAATGTCAAACTTCATAGTAGATGATCCTCCTCCTGAAAAAAGAGAGAAAATGTTTAATTATTTATAACTGAATATGTCTGCCACATTACTTTCTTAGGCAAATTATTCCAAATCTCTGTTCTTGTGAATTCTCCGCTATTCTCTTTAATAAAACTTTCAACCATAAAAACAGTATCTAAAGTAGGGCTCCTCGCCAATAAACTGTTTTTCTTTATTTCGTTTTTCACAATTACATAATATATCAACTGATATATAAAGATTTCTACATTACCCGCATTAATAACAAGTTAAATTATCAAAAACTATTTAATAATTAACTTCCCAAATCCCATCCCCATACTGCAAGAAAAAGAATAAGTTCCTTTCTTTAACGCAGGCAATTGCAAAACATCACTTTCAGATTTTAAATATTGCGAATATTTCTTTCCATCAAGATTAAAATTAATAGCTCTTAAACAACCCTGAACCGAAGAATCTAAACTAATAGCAATCGGCTTCCCTTCTTCAGCAACGGCATCTTTATAATTATAGCCATCTTGGGAAATAACAACTCTCTGCATTTCTCCTGTTAAGCTTCCGCCTGAAACAACATTTCCAGTAATCGTTGATTCTCCATTGACGAAAACAAATCCCCCCGCTAAAACTATCATTGCTATAACTAAAAATAAAATCGTTGTATTTTTCATATTCAAATATGGTTTATTTTATATTTAAATGTATTGAGATTGAAATATTGTCCGGAATTTAAACCAAAAAATAGTCAATTTAAATTAAATAAAAATAAGGATAAAACAAATAATTCTTGTTTATCCTCAAAATAATTTGGGAAAACAATTACCCCTTAATTAATTTTATCCAAAAACCCCGCTTCTCGGACCAAAGACTATAATCCAAGTTGTCAGAGAAACCAAAATCAAAGCCAATAGAATAGTAAGAAAATGACCTTCTTTCTTTTCTCTCTTAAACTCACGCCTGTCCTGATAAATCATATAATTTAAAGAAAACAAAATAACTGCAGAAATAATAAAGACGATTATAGTTGCAGGCCTTAAGTTGTCATTGAATAGCATAAATGCCGTCATCGCACCCATTAAACCACCCATAAACCCAGCCATAATTCCTTCAAGAAAGCCCATAACTCCGCAGCACTTTCCATTCCACGCACCAAGAGTTATACCAATAAACATTCCAAAAACACTCCCAACAAACATACCATTGGTTGAAGCAACAAAAAACCCAGATAAAAATCCAGCAATCATTCCTGTAGTCATTCCAACCATCATCCCAGACATACAAGGCATTTCATTATATGCCCTGACCTGCCTTATAGCAGGAATAAGAAATGCATAACTTAAAACAGCAAAAAACAAAAAGAACCCATAATCAGAAACAAAGTTGTCAACATTTTTTAATTTAATAACCCACAAAAATCCTAAAACCAGAAAAGATGTAATGAGGGAATAAAACAGAGTCTTTATCAGTTCAGATTCAACTCTTTCCCCATGTTTTACTTCCTTTAAAAATTGCTTAAACATTCAACAAATTAGAGATTGGCATTTATATTAGTTACTATTGACTTTATTAATAAATTAAGATTATCATAATATAGCAGAAGACAAAATATTTTGAACAGTTTTTTGTTCTTCCGCTAATAGTCTAAGACAAATACAGTTCAATTATAAATGTCTTAGACTATATCCAAGCAACTTTTAAACCTTCAGATTTCACAAACACCCTTTATAGACTTCCCTGTCAAATAAATAGAAATCATTAAGATTATTACACTTAAAACTTGCAATTCTAAACCTTTGAAAGGCAAATAAGTCAAGGCCAGAGGCATTCCCACCAAACCAAACAAAAATGCCCCGCAGGTCGGACAACCAACTCCAAATACACCGACTCCAGAGCCAATAAAACCAAAAAAACCTCTTCTCTCAATACTCTTAAAATTATCAAACTTAAATAAAATCATTGAAATTAAAATTGCAGATAAACTTGAGATAAGCAACAAACTGACTACGCTAAATGTAACAAACCCCTCACCTGACATCATAACTGAAATCCAAATGTCCTTATCTGCAACATTAACAACTAAAAGATAATATAAAAATCCAAAAAATAAAATTCCCAAAACTATTGAAATCACCTTATATCTTGTTTTTTCAAAAACCAATTTAATCGCATCAAACGTATTATTTATCTTTCCCTCCCTCATTTTACAAACAATCTTTGTAGATTTCCGGATGATGACTCATATGCTCATTCCATTCCTCTTCTGTCTGTCCTGCAGGCACAGCACATTTATTTTCCACTGATTTCCCCGCATCCGCAAAAGCATAAATCATATTTGGGAAAAAAGTAAGAACAAGTAATCCCAAAATTAAAACACCAATAACAACATACAAAACAATTTTTTTATCCATTGCATAAACCTCCTTTCATTTTCATTTTATGATTTAACATAAGCCCTATTCCAAGAATATTTGATAATATTCCAAAAACTAAAAACCCACTTTGATATTTCATTAAAAATATTGCTATTCCTGAAAATCCTGCAAGAGGAATAATATTAAGCAAAAAGTGACTGCAACAAGCAACCATGCTCCCTCCTGAAATTCCTCCAGTTCCTGCAACCATTCCGGTAATTCCTGCAGTATATTTTATAGAAAAAAACAATCCAATTTGAGTCCCAAATCCAATAGCTAATGGAAAAATCAAATACCACAAACTTCTCAAATTTAAAAAAGCAAAATCAACCCCTTGAAAAATTGAGACAACTCCAAGATAAAACAACAGCAATCCGAGACCTGAAAGAATCCCGTAAAGAATAGAATTATTTTCTTTTGCCATCTAAAAGTTCCTGCAACACTCCACTAATTTTTTAATAAATCCATTAAACTTAGGATTTCTTCCAAGATAATAAATCAGAAAAAATAAAAGCCACAAAACCGCAATAAAAATTACACCTCCAGTTATATAACTAAACCCTTCAATCAATGAATACCCTGCTAAAATTAATGTTAATAATAATGGAAGCCTAAAAACATTAATTTTTTTCTTAGCATTTTTCTCCCACAAATAAAATATTCCTAAACTGCTCATTCCAATTAACAAGGCCAAAATAGTCTTGTCAAAAAATCTTCCAACCCAGAACAAAAGAAGAAGAAAAATCCATACCAAAAACACAGAAAGACAAATCACGCAAAACTTTTTCTTTAATTTATCTTTAAAAAGCTCCTTAACACCAAGAAGTACAAAAAACAGTATACTAATTCCTAAGAAAATTCTTAAAATATTTTCCATTTAAATAGAAAGTTGAATTATAATTCCCGCAATTATCAACAAAGATAATGTTAAAATAGTTCCTTGAAAAGGAATCAACCTGCCTCTTTTTTCTTTTATTTTTCTGCTCAAACTTGGAGAAATAAAAACAATAAACCCTCCAAAGAGAGAAGATATCAAAGAATAATTAATCGCATAAGTTATTCCATATTCTCCGATAAAAGATAAATATAAAGGTCCAATTGCCTTAAAAATAGGCATTAAAGGAAGAACCGTCGTTAAAAAAATCAAAAGCACAATTAATGTCTTTTGAAAAGGAACATACTTCTTCTTTATTATTCTTGAAAACCACATCCCCATAGACATAGCAAAGGCACCAATAAACATTGCAACAACAACCTTGCTCACTCCAAGCCAAACTGCGGCCCCCGCGGCGGCACCAGCACCAATAGTGCATAAGGGACAATGTGCATAAACACTATCCATAAATAAAATTCCAAAGAATATTAACAAGACAGAAAAAGTAAATTTCTTTTTCATCTTATAACACCAGCCAAAAAATTAATAATAAAATTATTAAAATAGTAATCTCTGTAACTCTTGAACCTTTTTTCTTTTCGCCACTCGCTTCATCTTTCTCGTTCTTCCAGTTATCCTTCTCGTTTCCTTTGTTCTCCCTTGAATTTTTATGTCCACAGCAATCCATCTTAAATCCTCATAAACTCTCCATAACTCCCATCATAATTAACTGCATAAATCACAAAATCTCCAATCTTTTTTCCTAGCATTCCGGGACTTCCTTCAGGCATTCCAGGCATCGCAATACCCGCAATATCTGGCTTTTCAGTTAGAAGTTTTTCAACAGCTTCTAAAGGAATATGCCCCTCAACAAAATAATCTCCAATAATTGTTGTATGACAACTTTCTAATGCAGAAGGAACATTATAAGCTTTCTTTATTCCGCTAACACTTTCCAAACTAATTATATCTGCATTTGAGTTTCCATTCCTTTGAAGATAATTTGCATAAACCCCACAACAGCCACAACTGGAAGATTTATACATCTCTATTTTACCTTCAAAATTATTAATCACCTCAAAACTACTTGCGTTTCCAGAAAAAATAAAAAAAGCAGCAACTATTAAAATAATTACTGCCAAAAAAATAAATTTCATTTTCATTTTAAATCTCTAACATCCCCCGACCATCGCACTGGCTGATTGTGCAGCACTTTTTGCAGCTAAGGCTGGTGCCTGCACAGAACCCACATCAATAGATCCGGCTTTAAAAGTTAAAAAAAGAGTCGCTGCAAATAAAACAGCAATCACAACCCATAAAGTAATTCTTCTGTCCATTTAACAACCACCGACCATTTGCCCAGAGCCCTGTCCCTTTTCTATTCCTCTATATTTATTAGAAGCCAGATTTATGTAATCCTTTGAGTCTATTCCTTTGCTTTCCAAAACCTGTGCTTTTGCCTCATGAATTCCTGGAAAGAACAAAACTTTCCATTTCCCTAATTCTGATAAAATTTCTCCATCAGACATATCGGGATGATTCCTAAGCAAATATTTTGCTAAGCCACGCATTGCATAACTATGAGCACATCCACATGCCCTCTCACCATTCTCAAAAATAATTGAAGGCGCGCCACAACAATACTCACAACTAATTGACCCCGCAATTAAAATATATCTTTCCATTTCTCCAGCAGTCAACTCCATATTTTCATATTTACTTATTTTAGAAATTGTTTCATCAGCAAGCTTTGGATTTTCAGGAGAAATGTCATTATATGAAATTCCCATTTCACTTCCATAAATTGCAGGAACTCCTTGGGGGATTATTTCTGAAGCAGAAACGAGTGCAATTCCTCCGGAAACAACACCTCCAATTACACTTCCTCCAGCACTATAAATCCTCCCAATATTAAAAACCATAATAAGAACCAAAACACTAATTAAGGCTATCTGAACATAAAGCTCCGTATCGGTTTTTCCTCCTTTCATTTTTTTTCCAAATTCGTTTTCCATAAGTATTTTAGAAAAACATTTTATTTAAGCGCTTTTGTGAAACTAGTTTCACACCGATAACTTCTTAAATCTCCAACATATTCAGTAAGTATGAAAAACAAAAACGTTGGTTTGTTAATAATGGGAATTGCAATAATTGTACTTTTAGTGGTATTATTTTTTAGCAATGTTATGAAAGAATACATAAACACTACTTGCCCTTTGGTTCATGAAGAAAGCAACATATGCCCAGCTAAAACAACGATAAGACAGCAAACATATCTTGCAGTATCAATATCTGGAATAATCTTCCTTATAGGATTAATTATATTTTTCTCAAAACCGCAAGAAAAGATAATAGTAAAGAAAGAAAAACAAAAAAAGAAGAAAATTGATACTTCAGGATTAAAACCAGAAGAAAAGAATGTCTTAAAAATAATTCAGGAAGAAAAAACTATCTTTCAGGCAGACTTAATAGAAAAAACAGATTTTTCAAAAGCAAAAATCACAAGAATATTAGACCGACTTGAAGGTCAAAATATAATCGAAAGAAAACGAAGAGGGATGACGAATATAGTTGTTTTGAAAGAATGAGATAACTAATCCATTTTATTTATCTTCCGATTATAGCCCTATTGCAATATTATCGTTCTTCTTACTCCAACCACCTATTCCTTTTAACAAACTTTAAATTCCCCCACCAATTTCCCAATCCCAAAACTCTCCCAGCATTTGAATAGATAACTCCTAGTAAAACAAGAGAATAAATAATATGCTCATCTAAGAAGGGGTGATGTTCTGGAGGAAGTCCCGCAAGCCACATTAAACCCAGAAGGATTATTCCAAAAACTCCTGAAAGCCTAACAGCAATTCCTAAAATAAGGCTAAAGCCAATGCCAAGCAATCCAAGCATAAACAGCCAGTCAATTAATACATTCCCTGCGAGTGCCTGAAATATAAATGCAAATGGACCTTGAGTCCCAAATTTCAAAAATCCTGTGGTTGGAGAGCCCCCGTTTAACCAAGAAGAATCACACATTACATCTACTGCATTAGTCTCTGCATTCAAACAAGTTGAAAATCCAAGTCCTATAAGTTTATCAAAAAAAGCCCATAGGAATATTAGTCCAAGAGAGATTCTTAACAGTGCCCAAATATAATCTTGTTTTGATTTCATCTTATCTTTTAAATTTACTAAAATTCTTAGTCAAACTATTAAAGGGCATTGGTCTTTCATTAGTCACAAATGTCATATATCTTAAATATACATAGCTTTGCGTATTCCACATTTCAGATAAAACTGCCAAATCTTTCAAACTCTTTCCTGAAATAAGGGTCCAAATAAAATTAATCCCTGTAAAAATCTTGATGAGCATCCCCCAAACCCCAAGAACAATTCCCGAAACAATCAACACAACAACTCTCATAAGTGCTTCTTTTCTCTCGCCCATATTTAAATATAGAAATATACATATTTAAATCTACGGAATTATATAGCAAACAGATTTAATTTCCGCATACTTTTATGCGTTTACTATATGTCAAGAATCCTTATATAATCTAAGACATTTATAATTGAAAGGTATTTGTCTTAGACTATTAGTGGAAGAACAAAAAACTGTTCAAAATATTTTGTCTTCTGCTATATCTATAAAGCATAGACGATAAGCATTTTTTGCTAATTTTTTATCGACGATGAGAAAATTGATAGCTTAATGGGTTTTTTTGATATTTTAATAACTCTAAAAAATGAAATAATTTCTATCGATGAGAAAGGTGTTTTGTTATTCTTAAATTAATTTATCTATGCAACCTTCCACGACGATGCTTTATATTTACATCCAACATTTACAAAAATGTATAATCTTAAAAGTAGTCACATAATCAAAAGATTTATAAATCTCACAATCATTAAAAAAGTATGAAAATAAAATCAATTTTGTTTGCACCTTTATTTTTACTAATAATTTTTTCTATTAGCTTCGCATCGTCATATAGCTTATTCAGCACATCAGAATCATGGTCTTATAATGAAGATATTGCAGGAGAAAACAGAGGATTTTCATTAACTTTCAAAAGCACTGAACCTCAAAGCACAAATGCGGGCTGTGATTATTACGATTGGTCTTCGGACGGAAGAAAATGTAAAGCGACTTTAGCATTATCAAAAAGAAACTATCAAATCTCTCAAGGTTATACGGAATCAAAACATGAATTTGACAGAGACAAAGCAGTATCACAAGCATTTGTCACATTCCAGAAAGACTCTCAAAAACAACTTGATTTAGAAATAAAAAAAGAAGATAATAGAAATAGAAGGACATATTTTTCTGGGTGGTATTCTAATTACTGGTATTCTTGGTGGTAAACTACTTATATGTAATCCCCTCTTATAATTAGATGCAAAACGAAAAACAATTCAAGTCAATTTTTATTATTTTATTAATCATTCTCTTATTTTATACCACTTCTTTTTTAGTACAAGAACATTTAGATTTCCTTGAAGATTTAATTGGAAAATCATATATTGGAATGGCATTATTTGTTTTATTTCTTATAATCTCTGAAGTAATTCTTCCATTAACTGGAATTCCATTAATTCCTCTGGCATCTAATTTATGGGGGAGTTTCACAACGGCAATATTGGGAATTATAGGATGGACATTGGGAGCAATCATAGCATTTGAAATTGCCAGAAAATATGGAAAACCAATAGTAGAAAAATTAGTTTCAAAAAACAAAATAGAAAAAGTAGAAAAATTAATTCCTGAGAAAAATATCTTCATTGCAATAGTCTTGTTAAGAATTTTTCTTCCTGCAGATATCTTAAGCTACATTCTTGGATTATTTAGTAAAATAAAAAGAAGCACATACATCACTGCAACAATAATAGGCATTACCCCATTTTCATTCATACTTGCATATATTGGGGGAATATCTTTTCAAACCCAAGTTATAATCGGCCTGTCTGCCTTCATTCTTATTTTATTCTGGATGATAATAAGATTAATTTATAAAAAGAAAAAACTAATAGAATAAATGAAAATAAAACAAAAAACTCCTTTTTTCATTGGAATAACAACATTTACTCTCCTCATTCTATCTTATTTTATAAAAATACAGACAGATTACGGCGCTAATTACCTAACTCAAAGCCGACTTCTCAGCATCCTAATATTTAGAAATCCCATAATCCTTTTAGAGTACATTCTCTTAATAATAGTTTTAATTTATCTTGGATTTAAAAAAATTAAAATTATAGTCTAAGACATTTATAATTGAACTGTATTTGTCTTAGACTATTAGCGGAAGAACAAAAAACTGTTCAAAATATTTTGTCTTCTGCTATATTTAGAAGTAAGCAGGGTTAACACCACACTTATAAACAAAAAAATCATTTAAATAAAATGCAATTACAAAACAAAATTTTCAAAAATAAAAGATATATTGTTCTATCCCTAAGTGTTGCAATATTATTTTACTTATTAAATGCCGTAATATCTGATATTTTCTCAATAAAATCTTTTTATTCTAACTACAAATTCTTATTTGCGTTAAAACTAACTTATCTAGACATCTTGGGATTTCACAATAGAATCCTAACACACTCTTTTGTTAGTCTAATTATAATTAGTATTTTATTTGGAATATTGGTTTCTCTATTAACTTACAAAACATCAAAGAATTTGTCAGAACGCAAAAACAAATCAGGATTTATTGCCTCTGCGGGAATTTTCTTAGGGGTTTTAGCTCCCGGATGTATCACTTGCGGAGTCGGTCTTGCATCTTTACTCGGGCTCGGTGCCTTTTTAACCTTCCTGCCTTATGAAGGTCTTGAACTCTCATTACTATCAATAATTTTATTATTATTTGCAAATTATAAGGTATCAAAAACTTTATTAAACAACAATTCCTGCAAAATTAAGCAGAAACCTTTAAATTTAAAAAAGTTGAAAGGGGGTAAATAAAATGCAAGAAGAAAGAAAAAGCGATACAATCACAATAAAAAAAGATTCATTATGGAAATATTCCACAGTGATTCTTGGGGCTATCTTAATTTTGGTAGTCGCATTTGCGATACTACCCGGAAAAAGCACTACTGGAGCAGTAGTCGGAACCCAGCCAGGAAACAACTTACCGAGCGAAGGAGCAAGAGTAGAAACCTTGGATTTAGGAGACGACCCTATGTTAGGAGACAAGAATGCAAAAGTTACTATAGTTGAATTTTCAGACTATCAGTGTCCATTCTGTAGAAAGTTTTGGCAGGATAGTTATCCGGCAATAAAGGAAAACTATATTGATACTGGAAAAGCAAATTTAGTTTACAAAGATTTCCCTCTTAGTTTTCATCCAATGGCAGTTCCTTCTGCAAACGCAGCTAACTGCGTTCAGGAGATAGGCGGAGATGAAGCGTATTTCAAAATGCACGACAAATTATTTGAGGAGCAAAATATATTGGACGGAGGCACTGTAAGTTCCACAGTTCAGTTCACAGAGCAGGACATTAAGAATTGGGCTAAAGAGATAGGATATGATATAGCTTCATGTGTGGCATCAAATAAATTTGATTCTGAAATAACTGAAGACTTTTCATATGGTGCGTCAGTAGGTGTGGAAGGAACTCCCGGATTCCTTATAGGAAATGATAAAAACGGCTATGTCCCCATATCAGGAGCACAACCATATTCAGTATTCAAACAAGTTTTAGACGCTGAATTATCCTAAAAATTTTTATTTTTTTATTTTTTTATTTTTATAAAAAATCCTGCAGATTATCCAATTAGTTATAAAAATCATAATCAAGTAGGATAAAAACCACTCTAAAACATATGGAATTCCAAAGTCAAAATTAGCACAATTTTTAAAGACACAATTAACATTCTCTGCGGGTGTAGTTGCAATTCTCGTGATAATAAAAACAATAAAAATTTGGATAAAACTAAGCTTCCATGCATTTTTAGTTTTTAATCCAATTAAATAAATGGCAAATAAACCAAGAGGAATTGTAATCAAATGCTGTGCACTAATAATCTTTCCAAATAATGCACCAGATTCAAAAAAGTAGTCAACCAAACCAAATAAGGTCTTTCCTTTAATTAGATAATAAAAAAAATCAATATTCCAAAACACATAAGGTATCCCTAAAATGTTAATTTGACTTAAAACCAAATCAGAATCTTTCTTTAAAATAGCAATACCCAATAAAATCATCCCGATATAAGAAAACCAAAGAATAGAAGCCAAGTCAACGCCATAATTGACTCCCTGATAAATTGTGTTTATCATTGCGAGAATACCAAGAGCCAGAAAAAAAACACCCAAAATATTTAAAATTAGTTTCTTTTGCATAATAGTCTATATAAAACTATAATTTAAAACTATAGTCTAAGACATTTATAATTGAAACTTGAGTTCGCCAGTTTCAATTTTTAGCTAAAATTCTCCCCAAATTACTCAAAATTACTCACATTCTTTTGACACATTATTGGCAAAAAATCAAAATCAGAATTATCTATTATTAGGGCTTAAAACCTATAAATTTGACGGTTTTGTCTTATCAGAAGATATTGATTTACTCAAAAAATCCGTTAAACTTTTGACGCATTATTGACAGATTTTCCTCACTCAAAAAAATTCAGTAAAATTTGACAGTTGGGTAAAAACTTCAACAAATTCATTAAAATTCTAAAAAAATACTCCAATATCTCTAAAATTTTAACCAAAATCAGGCTAAAATATATAAAAAAGCTCATGAAAACCTCAACTGTCAAAACGTGTTGAGTAACGATTTTTCAAGTGGCGAAGTCAAGTTGAAATGTATTTGTCTTAGACTATTAGCGGAAGAACAAAAAACTCTTCAAAATATTTTGTCTTCTGCTATAGTTATGCCTTGACTAGATAGGAATGGTAAATAAGATTATTTAATGCCCTTACAATATAACGGCCTGAGATATTATACTTTCTACCAAACGTCCCCACGGAGAATTGAACTCCGGTCTTAACCTCCGCAAGGTCACGTTCTATCCACTAAACTATGGGGACAAAACTAAAAGAAACCTCGGTATTATAAGCTTTTAGAATCATCATA
>JAUYJY010000056.1 GCA_030699205.1 Candidatus Pacearchaeota archaeon | reverse complement strand
CAGATTTTATCCATCAAGTTTATTCTTCCACCCACCTCCATTCAAAATAGTATAGTCCAAATTTTAGAAAAAGCAGAAACTTTAAAACAAAAAAGAGAAGATGCTGATAAATTAACAAAAGAATATCTACAAAGTGTTTTTTATGAGATGTTTGGGGATCCAGTTAGGAATGAGAAAAAATGGAAATATATCGAAACTCAAGAACTTTTTGATATGAAGTTAGGAAAAATGCTTTCAGCAAGGAATTATACTGGAAAAAATCTAAGACCTTATCTAAGAAATATTAATGTTCAATGGGGACATTTAGATTTAAGTGATGTTAACGAAATGGATTTTGATGAAGATGAATATATAAAATATCAACTTAAAAAAGGAGATATTTTAGTTTGTGAAGGTGGAGAAGTTGGAAGAACTGCGATATATAACGGAGAAATTAATAATTGTTGTTATCAAAATGCTCTTCACAGATTAAGAATAAAAGATAAAAAAATAAATCCTACATATTTTATTTATTTTATGGAAATTGCTGTTAAATTAGGATTAATTAAAAAAGATACTATTCAGGTAACTATAGCTCATTTTACTCAAGATAAATTTAAGAGGTTTGAAATTCCTCTCCCTCCTCTTCCCCTCCAACACAAATTCGCTTCCATAGTAGAAGAGGTTGAAAAACTTAAAGAAAAACAAAAACAATCTAAAGAAGAATTAAAGGTTATGTTTGATTCATTGATGAAACAAGCATTTAATGGGGAGTTAGTAAAATGAATTTACAAGAATTTATAACTCCTGGATGGATTGGTTTACTTATTACAGTAGTAAGTTTCATTTCTTTTTACTTGGGAAAATTGGTAATGGACTTCTATCCAACACAGGAAGATAAATCATTAAACTACATAGTAGGATTCATATTATTTTTAATCTATATTGCAATCCCTGCTTTATTTTTTTACTATTTTCCTCTTTTAATTTTAGATCTTAACTGGACATGGTTTTTTATCTTTTGGATTATTTTTGGATTTTTCTTACTATATTTTAAAATAAAAATGGATGTATTTAAGATAAATAGAGGTAAAGCAACATCTTATTTTTATGAAATTTCCGAGAGAAATTTATCTAAATTTGGGATTAGCTTGAAAGAAAACAAATGGTTAAAGGCGTTATTTGATGGTTTCTTTACTAAATTACCTAGCCAATTAAAAATTATACTATTTGGATATATAACTATCTTTTTAGTTGTTAATGGAATATTCTTTTTTAATAATTGGATAATAAGAATATTTATCATAATCGCTACCATCTCAACTTTCAATAATTTAATAATTTTACATAATGCGAGATTAATAAAATATGAAGATGTATCTATAAGGGATTTAGATAACAGGAAATACTATGGAAGACTCATTAAACAAGATAATACTTATATTATTTTGATGGATGGAAAAAATGTTTATCGCTTTCCAAGAGAAAATATAAAATCAATTCATAGAGAAATAAAGCCAAACATTAAAAAGATAGAAACTATCATTGATAAGATTGCTCAATTATTTAATAACTTAATTAAAAAAAGATTAAACAAAAAGAAGACTTCACAACAATAAATATGGAAAAAGAAAGAGATAAAAAATCAAAGATATTTGCAGGTAAAAAGATAAGAACTCATTGGGATGAAGAAAAAGAAAAATGGTTATTTTCTATTGTGGATGTTATTGAAATCTTAACTGAAAGTTCAAGACCCCGAAAATATTGGGCGGATTTGAAAGCCAAATTAAAAGAAGAAGGCTCTGAGTTGTCCGAGTTTATCGGACAACTGAAAATGATCTCCTCGGATGGAAAATATTATATTACAGATGTGGCGGATACAGAACAAATCTTAAGATTAATTCAATCAATTCCTTCAAAAAAAGCAGAGCCGTTTAAGGTTTGGCTTGCAAAAGTTGGAAATGAGCGAATCGATGAAACCCATAACCCCGAATTAGCATTTGATAGAGCTATGAAAACCTATCTCAAGAAGGGTTATTCTAAAGAATGGATAAATCAAAGGCTTAAGACAATAGAAGTAAGAAAAGAGCTTACTGATGAATGGGAAAGAGTTGGAATTGAAGAGGAAGAGGAATTTGCAATTTTAACTGATGAGATAACAAAAGCATGGTCTGATTTATCTATAAAAGAATATAAGAAATTAAAAAATCTTAAAAAAGAAAATTTAAGAGATAACATGACTAATTTGGAACTTGTTCTTAATATGCTTGCAGAGGTTACAACTAAAGAAATTTCTAAAAAAGAAAGTCCCTCTGAGTTTTCAGAAAGTATAGATATCGCAAGAAAAGGTGGAAAAGTAGCTGGAAATGCTAGAAAAGAAATAGAGTCTATAACAAGAGAAGAAGTTGTAACTGATGAAAATTATCTAAGTGAAAAAGAGAAATTTTTAAGGAAAAAAAGAAAAAAGAAATTTTTGGAGGTCTCAAATTAAACATGTTAGACTCAAACCTAAAATCAAAAATAAACAAACTTTGGGATAAGTTTTGGAGTGGTGGACTTAGTAACCCTATCACTGCAATTGAACAGATGTCTTTCCTAATTTTTATGAAAAAGTTAGAGGATGAAGATGAGAAAAGAATTAGAGAAGCAGGTTTTACAGGAGAGAAATATGTTTCAATCTTTAAAAGACATGAAGATTGTAAATGGAGTAAGTGGATAACTAAACCTGCTGAAACAATACTTGACCATGTTAGAGATGAAGTGTTTCCATTTATGAGAAATCTTGGAGGAAATGGAAGTTCATTATATAAAGAATATATGAAAGGAGCTAATTTTGGAATTCCAACAGCATCTCTGTTAATTGAAGCTGTAAATATTATTAATGATATGCATATTAAAGAACAAAATCAAGACACACAAGGAGATATTTATGAATATCTATTAGGGGAATTATCAACAGCAGGAAAAAATGGGCAATTCAGAACACCAAGACATATTATCAATATGATGGTAGATTTAGCAGACCCTAAAGCAGATGATAAAATTTTAGACCCTGCTTGTGGAACAGCTGGTTTTTTGGTTAATGCTTATCATCATATTTTAGAAGCAAATAAAAGAGACGGAATAAGTGCATTAACACCAAAACAAAAAAAGATATTGGATGAGGAGTCTATCTTTGGTTATGATTTTGATGAAACAATGAGAAGAATATCCATAATGAACTTAATGATGCATGGAATCAAAAAACCAAATATTTTTCAGGTTAATACACTAACTGATTCTTATCCAAATAATATCCCAAGAGTGTCAGATAACACCTATGATGTGATACTTGCGAATCCGCCATTTAAAGGGAGTTTGAATGAAGCAGAGATAAGTCAGAGATTCAGAATTAAAACAACAAAAACAGAACTTTTATTCCTAGAATTAATGTATCTGGCTTTAGCTCCATCTGGCCAAGGAAGATGTGCTGTAATTGTTCCAGAAGGAGTTTTATTTGGAAACTCAAAAGCACATAAAAGAATCAGGGAAATATTATTAACAGAGTGCAGACTAGATGCTGTTATATCTATGCCTTCTGGTATATTCAAACCTTATGCTGGTGTTTCTACTGCTGTTCTATTCTTTACAAAAGGAGAACCAACACAAAAAGTCTGGTTCTATAAAATGGGGTCTGACGGATTTAGCTTAGATGATAAAAGAACTTTCATTGACGGAAAAGGGGATATTCCAGACATTTTAGAACACTTTAACAATAGAGAAAAGGAAAAACCAACAGATAGGAAGAAGAAGTATTTCTTTGTTCCAATAAAAGAAATTAAGGATAAAGATTGGGATTTGAGTATATCAAAATATAGGGAAATTGAATATGAAGAAGTAGAGTATGAGAAACCAATTATAATAAAAAAGAAGATAATACAATTAGAAGAAGATATTTTGGGAGGATTGAAGGAGTTGGAAGTTTGAGAATGAAAAAAACAATAGATAGAAAAAATTACAAATTTGTAATTAGTTTAGTTAGACGTAGAAATAATTTTTATTTTAGCATATGAGCCATAGATCTGCAAACTAAACCCCATTCTTTTATTAATAACCTTAATTACATCCTTTCTCAATTTGATGTAGATCATAACGATGGTAAAAAATAGAATCTCAATGGGAAGTAAAATAAAAAGGGCCAATTAGAGAATGTTAGCTTAACAGCCCACAATTTCAACAAGTTTAAATAATTCTTCTTTTAATATACTTCATGAAGAGGATGATGTTTTTGTCAGTATTGTTTTTTGCATTAATAATTCCATCAACTTATGCTATTTCAACAGACCTCAAAGAAACATATCAACCTGGCGAAACTCTAATTATTGAAATATCTGGAAACATTCTTCAGCCAATTTCTTCATCAGATATAGAATTCAAAAGAGGCCATATTTTAGTTCCTTTCTCATACGACATTAAGAGAATAGGCGACAGATATTTTCTATATGCCATTCTCCCCGCAACAGAAAATAATTACACGCTCTTTATAAACAATATCCAGACAACAATCTCTGGAAATCCAGCAATAATTAATTTTAATCAAAGTTTCTCAATTTCAGGAGAATTAATAAGTTATTCAGTTTCTCCAGGATTTTTTATAACTTCTAAAGACATACAATTCATAATAAGATTAAATAAGGACTTGCCTGAAACAATTTCTTTGGACTTTCCGGCAGAACATCAGATAGTTTTACAGCCCGGAGAAAACATTATTGATTTATCTATTTCTTCAGTAGAATCAGGATTTAGAAAGATAAATCTTGGAATATATCAAATACCTTTATTGATTTTAGATGAAACTTCTTCAGGATTCACACAACAGAACATAAACCCTTTCCCTCCAAAAATAGAAAGCATCATTCTTTCAGGAAAAAAAGAAACATATCCCTTTAAAATAATTAATTCAGGCAATTTCCCAGCGTCTAATTTTGAGTTTATTTTCAATCCCGATATTTTTGAGATAAATCCGTCTACAATATCCACAATTACCCCCAATTCATCAATTGAATTTAATTTAACAATAAAAACTATCAATGTTCCCATTTATGAAAATATTACAATTTCATCAGGAGATTATTCAAGAGATTTAATCATAAATATTTCTTACACTGAAAATGAAAGTGAAACAAACACACCATATTTAGAAGCATATGAAGAAAATTCTGGATATTATTGTTCTGAATTATCCGGTGTCTTCTGTTCTGCCGATGAAGTATGCTCCTCTTCTCCAATTTCTGCTTTAGACGGACAATGTTGCACGGGAACATGTGACGCACAATCGGAAACAAGCTATGCTTGGATAGGATGGGTTATTGGAGTAATAATCTTAATTGTATTAATCTGGATTTTCTTTAAATATAAAAAATCAGGTAAAAAAGGAAATGATAAATTAAATGATTTAATGAATAAAACAAAGCCAAGTCCTATCTCTCCAATAAAATCTCCCATCACCTCTATGAGACAAGTAAATAATAAAGATATTTAAATCTCAAATTTTTTATGTCGAAGTTGCAGATGCAGATGAATGCAGCTTCGAGCACAAGAGAATTGCTTATTCTTGCAATTAAAAATTCAAGACGAAACGAGATGGACTTTTGATATTCATATCTTTATCCACACCAAGACAAACAAATTTAGCATACTTTCCTAACAAATCATAACACTCTATCTATCAAAACTCAAATCAGGCTAACAAACTATTTTTTAGATTTCTTTTTTGTATTTTTCTTTTTTCTTTTTATAATTTCTTTAACTTCTTTTTTTTCTACTTTCTTCTTTTTTCCATGTCTTTCTTCTTTTGTTTGCTCTCCAAAAACCTTCTCAAGACTTCCACCCTGCCTTAAATATTCTAATTTATTAATAAGAATCTCTTTCTCTCCAAGAAGGCTTTTTGCAATAGCATCATAATTATGAAGTTTATTTACAATTATACTGCTTAAATCATTTAATTCAGCCATATTTAATTTAATCTTGCTTGGTTCATATATCTCAACATGGGCGGGCATATAAGATAAAATACTAATGAAAAAATGACCTATTGTCTCAAATTCTAAATCAACCTCTGCAAATGCCGTCCATAAATTTTTATTTTCCTTAACAGGGGTAGGCTCGCCATATCTTTTATCAATTAATGAAACTCCTTTATCCGAGCCTATTCTAATTACCAAAGTATTAAGAGTTTCTTTTATATGTTCTGGGGGCCTTCCCATGATTTCAATAATAAATTTTGCCTTTATGTTTTCCATCCTATAATCAAGGCAGATTAGAAAAGCAAGTTTTAAAACCTTTTTAATACATAAAAATGTATGGAAGGAAGAACAAAAGGATACTTTGTTATAATGTTTATTCTTTTAACAATAATCTTAATCTTTGGATTTCTTCTAATAACTGAAAAGACGAGCGCGCTTTCACAGACAGATTTAGAAGAATGCAATATCATAGATTACAATTCTGAAGATGCAATAAATCTTGTTTTCTTTTCAACAAATGAGCAGGCAGAAGAGTATTCTGATTTTCTTTTCAACTCTGCTCCCTTTAATGAATACAAAAGTTCATTTAATACATTTTCCATAAATTATGAGCCAGAATGCGAGTTTTATAAAGGAATTGCCATTCTTTGTTATTCTCCCGATTTATTGAAGAAAGCAGCGTCCTGTCCAAACGATTATATAATCGTTTTAAAATCTGAAGAAACTAAAACAAGAAGCTCTGCATATAGACAAGTAATGAGCTTAAATTTAAATCTTCCTTTAACTGTTTTATTGCATGAAATCGGACACACACTTTCAAATCTTGCCGAAGAATATACCCCCGCAAATATTTTAAGAAATTCAGAAAACTGCGTCAAGGAATGTTCAGATTTTCCTCAAGACATAGACTCCTGTTCTTCAGGATGTTCAGAAACAAATTATTACAGGTCAATACCTAACGGAATAATGAGGACATTATCTTCACAAACTTTCGGAAAATTTAATGAAGATTTAATTATTAAAGCAATTGAAGAACAGGCACCAAAATCTCAAAACGCAATTACAGGAAAACAAGTATTAGATAGATATACTGAATGTGAAAATCAAAAGTATACTTTATATGATGTTTATAAAGAAGAAGCTAGAGTTTTTCCAGGATGTGCTAATGGAAATATAAATAAAAAAGGAGAAAATAAAGCAATAATTTCTAACAAAGGTATCAAAATAGAAGAACTATTTTTTAGTTCTGAATTAATTACAGAAACCCAGTTTGAAGACCAAGAAACCTTAAATGGAGAATCCTTCAAAGAAATTAATAAAGCATTAATAACTCTTACTTATCCCCCCAAAGGAGATGAAATAAAGATATATGACTCCGAAGGCAATCTAATATCAAGCTCTTCTTTAACACTCGCAGGATCAGAAGCATGCATAATCTAAACAAAACTAAAAACAAAAAAGGCATAGCAGATATCGTTGCAACAGTGTTAATAATCGCATTAAGTGTAGTTGCAGTTTCAATGATTTTTTCATATCTTTCAGTATATGCACAAAACCTTGATTCTACTTTATCTCCATCAATTTCATGTCTTGAAATGCGAACATCAATTACAGAAACGTGCTATAATTCAGAAACAAAAAACTTAGAGGTCTCCGTAGATAAATCTGTAGGTGATAATAAAATTTCATCCTTCACTTTTTTCACAGGTGAAGAAACATTTTCCTGTGGCCTTGCCTGCGAAGGAAAATGCAATATTCATGAATCCGGAAAAAAAACTTTTTTCCTCGCACTTGAAGAAAAACCCTTAAATTTAAAATTTCAAATAAATGAATGTCAAAACATAAGGGAAATAGATAATATTCCTGAATGTTAATTATGGAGATTATTACAAAAAATAAAATTAATTTAAACAACACGATTAGTAAAAGTTTTAGAGCATTATACTTTATCACCAGCAACTATCAAAAATTTAGTCCGTTTTTCCGCTAATCACTCTAATTATAATCTTCTTTAATCAATCTGCAAATCAATCTAACTTAATTAAGAATTGTTTTTGTGTTTAATCCTCTTTTCAATTTCCCTACAATCAAAGCTTTTTCAAAGCCAATAAAATAACAAGAACCCCTAAAAATCCAATAAAAGAATAAATTACACCCCTCCTAACTTTCTCTTGTTTGGACATATAAAAACCGGAATCTTCTTCAACGCTATTAGTAGAAGGAGAATTCAACACTATTTTTTTCTTAACTGTTTGAATGGGATTAATCTTATTTTCATTTATTAAATCCTCTTTTTTATTATCAACAACCAGAGGTTCCACTGGTATTTCAGGTTCGTCTGGCTCTGGCTGGCTGTTCTGATTTCCAGATCCTTGAGATTCATCAGTAATCTCAATTGCCTTGCAAAGTTCATCAAAACTGGATTGTTCTGCAAGTCTAAGTCTAACGCAAATTTCCCTGTTCCCTTGAGATTCAACAACTCTATTTTTAAATGTGCTTTCCTGCGGGAAAATATCCTGCAAATAGTAATAGGAATCTTTCCAAGCACCATCTGAATAAATTTCCGAAATTAAATTTCCCCTGTCTTTGTTTTCTCTATAAACAAATATTTTCACATCATAAGTTTCGTTGGTCTCAGCATTTATCACAACATCAAATTCTTCATTTATTTCCACACTCACAGGAGAATCAAAAGAAAAATCAAGTGCAAAACCTCCAGAGATGTTAATAACCATAACTATCATAATAAGCAAGAAGACCTTTCGCATCTCTGATAAATATTGCATCCTTGTCATTATTCCAGACATTTCCTGCGGCACCCCAATACATCTCGCCCTTCTTATCTTCTCCCTTCCCCGAATATAAAACAAGTTTCTCAGAATCTTCATGGGACTTTAAAACATACCTCTTTGTGCTTTCATCTTTTATTGACCAGTCCTTAAAATCTATTCCGCAATCATTACTAATTATAACATATTCATCGTATTTATTAATTTCCACATTCAAACATTCAGAAAATTCAGAAGGTTTCCATATTCCCAAGCCGTTTCTTTTTGCTTCGCTTTCCGCATCTTTAAATTCATTAAGTTCATCATCTCCAGCAAGATACACATGTCCCAATCCAAGACGAACAATTTCCAAATTAATATATTCTTCGGAATATAACCTCCCCAAGATTCTCCCATATTTTTCTATCCCCGTAATTTCTAATTCCACACTTTTATTTTGAAAACCCTCCAAAAAACTACGAGCTTCATCACTCCACGCCCTCCCTTTCTCTTCGGTATTTATATTCAACATTCTTATTACTCTCCCATCATCTAACTCCACAGTATCTCCATCAAGCACACGGGAAATAACAACCATTTCCCGATTAAACTCGGAGAAATCATAAAAAAATAAATAGTTTCCAGCGATTACAAATGTTATCACCAAAGCAACAAACAATGCATTTTTCTTCCTCATTTTCAAAACTCAATCATCTCCCCCACATCAATCCCTAATTCTTCAGCCTTGCCCCCATTAACCTCCAAAACATATTTAGCTTTCTTTCCAGGATTTATGCTTTCCAAACTTTCAGGTGTTGTGTTTTGTTTAATAAAAACAATTTCTTTATCCGAATTAATCCAAATCATATCAAGTGAAATCAACGTATTTTTCATCCAGAAAGGATAAATTCCTTCTTGTTCAAAAATAAACAACATCCCCTCATTTTCTCCAAGTTCCTCACGAAACATAAGCCCCTGTGTTCTGGATTCGGGAGTTGAAACAATTTCAACATCAAAGCAGTAAGAATCAAAACATACTTTATTTTCAGCCCTTTCTTCTAATGGAATATAAAAAAGATAATAGATAAAAATAACCACAACTAAAATTAAGAAGACAATCAAAAATAATTTTTTCTTATCCGCCATTATTCCGCCATATCTTCTATTATTTAAACTATTAAAATACTTCTTTAATAACTTTGTTAACCTGCATTGTAACGTTAAAAGGAGGTTTAAGCAACTCTTAATAACCAAATATTTTATAATATGGTCTTTGGTATTAATATTATGAAAATTTTAGGAATAAATGGATGTGGTTGGTTAAATGTAGCTCATGATGCTTCAGCGGTTTTCTTAGAAAAAGGAAAAATAAAATGGGCAGTTGAAGAGGAGAGGTTTATTAGACAAAAAAGAGCTTATGATAAAAAACCATTTAATGCGATAAAATTCTGCTTAGAAAAAGAAAAGGTTTCTCTGGACGATATAGACATAGTCGCATTTAGTTGGAATTGGGATAAATATCTCTCAAAGAGGTTACATCAAGAGTACGAGTCCAATGAAGCCCTTTTAAATAGTTTCTTTCCGAAAAAATTCTTTTCTTATACCAAAAAGCCTAAAATCTTAAAAATAGAACACCATCTTGCTCACGCTTCCAGTACTTTTAGATGTTCTGGATTTGAGAATGCCGCAATTTTAGTCGTGGATGGTCAAGGAGAATATTGTTCTTCTTCCATTTGGGTGGGTAAAAAAGACGAGTCCATTTCAAAAGTATGGTCTAATAGCATAGAAGAATCATTAGGATTTCTTTATAGTGCTGCTTGTAGATATATTGGAATGAGAAATGGAGACGAGGGAAAGATGATGGGTCTTGCGCCATATGGAAAACCTCAAGATACCACCATAACAAAAATATCTAAATTTAGACCGAGATTAATCAAAGACGATTTGAACCGACGCGATGGTCAAATGAGGCCAATTATAGAACAATGGATTAGATTTTTTGAAAAAGAATTTGGCTCAAAAGATTCCACAAAAATTAGTTTTAATAATTTAGAGGGCTCAATGACGAAAAACATTAAGTTTACAAAATTCCAAAAAGACTTTGCAGCTTCTGTTCAGAAATATCTTGAAATTGAGGTTATCAAACTAGCTAAAAAAGCTGTGAACATGACTGGTTCTGATAATCTATGTTTAGCAGGAGGAGTTGCTTTAAATTGTGTTGCTAACTCAAAGATACTTGAGAATGGAATTGTAAAAGAAATGTATGTTCAACCTGCATCTAATGATGCTGGAACAGCAATAGGGGCGGCTATGGAAGCAAGTTTTATGCTTGAGGAGAATCGTTCACTTGAAAAGTTATCTAGTGTTTATTTTGGACCAGATTATTCTAACAAGGATATTAAAAAATTATTGGATTCATATAGAATAAATTATAAAAAATTTAGAGATATTTCTAAAATATGTGCCGAGCTACTTCATAAAGGCGAGGTAGTAGCATGGTTTCAAGGAAAAATGGAATTTGGTCCAAGAGCTTTAGGTAACAGATCCATTCTGGCAAATCCAACAAAAAAAGATACTTGGATAAAAGTGAACAAAATAAAAAATAGAGAATTGTGGAGACCTTTCGCTCCAAGTATTTTATTCGAGAAAACAGAAAATTATTTTGATATTAGAGATAATTTTTACTTCATGATTATTGCATCAAAAGTCAAGAAAGATAAAATAAAAGAAATTCCCGCAGTAGTACATCAAGATAAAACCTCTCGCCCACATGCAGTTTATCAAAATTCTAATAAAAAATATTATAATCTAATAAAAAATTTTGAAAAGTTATCCGGCATTCCCGTTATACTTAATACTTCTTTTAACGATAAAGGAGAACCATTGGTTTGCACACCAAAAGATGCCATAAGGACTTTCTTTTCATCTAATCTAAAATACCTTGCGATAGGAGACTTTCTAATAGAAAAAAATTAGTTATTAAAAATCTTTTCTAGTCTCTCTATTGTATGGGGTGTCAATTTTAGTTCTTTTGCTTCTTCAAGAGTAAACCATTTAACTTCTTCTGTTTCGTCTAAAGCTTGTGGCTCGCCTGAGATTATATCTGCCACAAAACACATATTTATTATCTGTTTTTCATGAGAATGACTCTCTATATATTTTATATTACCAATTTCCACACCGACTTCTTCTAAAATTTCTCTTTTTAATTCTTTTTCAATAATGTCTGGTATATTTCCAATCGTCGTTAAATTACCTCCTGGCAATCCCCAGTAACCGGGTAAAACATCTTCATCCTCACTTCGTTTACCTAATAATGCTCTCCCCTCCTTGATAATTGCACAAGTAAGCACAATTCTGAATGTTGGTTTTTCTCCCATAAAAATGTCAAAATAACAATCCTTATAAACTTTTCTTTGATTAATCGGTAATCAAATTACACTTCTTTGCTAAGTCTAATATTGCTTTTAATGGATCTTTTCCATTAAGGATTTCTTCTTCTGTCCATATAGTAAAATGTTTAGAGAAATTAATTATTTTATTGGGAATTGAAAAGGGAGTTAATTCCTTTTTTAGCCACCATTTTCTTCTGGGCAACCTATATCTGTCAAGTGCGTCTGCACTCTTTAGGATAGAATCTATTTTTAGTTTACTATCCCTACCTTCAACGGCTAAACAAATTTCTTTTATTTCTTCTTTAGAAAAGTCATTCTTTATCATTATATTATTTTTATAAAACCATTCAGATGCTCTTTTGCCATGATTTATATCCTTTCTGTCATTTATTCTCTTTATATCATGAATAGAAGCAGCTACCAAAAATGGTTCAACTCTATCTATTTTGTAGATTTTACATAGTATATAAGAATACATCATAACGCGCAAAGCATGGCTAACTCCATGAATTGTTTTGATTCTGTCTGAATTAAACCAAGATTCTTTTGGAACATATTGTAATAAAGTTTTTTCTTTCATCGGAGTTATATCCAATGATCCAATTTCCTTCTTTAGACCTAATTGTTTCTTCAACCATTCTATAGATTCTTTATCTAATTCTTGGTTATCTTCATATTCCCTATCTTTTATTTTCATATAAAGCGGTTTCATCTTGTCACAACATCGGACTTATTTATCATATTAGGGGATATCTTTAGATCAATTTTTTTGCCTAGTCTAATTTTTCCATTTAACACCTCTGTTTCATAAACAGAGTACCTAATATTTAATTTATCCAAATTAGGATTTATTCCCATCTCTCCCTTTGCTACAATTGAATAAATCGGAATGATAATACCCTCTTTTTGCCAATATTTATACAAATGTTTAGATCTGAATAATTCAAATAAATGTTTATCCCTAAATGCTCTGTATAAAACTTGTCCTACTAAATTCGGATGACTATCCATTAAATCTTCAAAACTATTATGTTCATCAATTAATTTTTCTCCTACTTTTAGAAAATAGTAGGATATCCTCCACTTAAACCAGTTCTGAAATGATTTTTCATTAAAATCTTTAATTATATCTCTCTTTTTTAGGTAGTTACTTATTTTGTTTATCGAAATAAAAAAATTTTTCATATCAAATTTCTTTAACATTGTTGGGCATAAATCCCAAATAAATTTCTTGTGATTTTCATTAAAAAATTCTCTTTTCTTGGCATAATATAATGCTTTTTTATTGTTTTGATTCAGCAGGATATATTCTGCTAAGACTTCGTATAAAATAAATCTAAGTTCTGGAAATTCGTTGAATATCTTATCATAAATTATTTGAAATTTATTAAAGCTAATCTTTTCCATCTTATAACTTGTTAATAAGTTTAAATAATTTTTATTTTCATTCATTCTGTCTAATATATTTTTCTCCAGTTGCTTAAAATATTCTTTATCTTTTGAAATAGATTTTAGTTCCCCCCATACTTGACAATGTAATCTCCCAAATAGAGTATAATCAACTCCAAAATTAGCAATTTGATTAAGACTAAATTTTGAATCTATTTCTATGCAAATTGATCCAATTTTTTCTCTTGGTATCTTTTTTGGAAGTTGAAATTGTGAATATAAATAAAATAAGTTATGGGGGGTAAAGTTTTTATGTAATGGACAACAATATATCACTGATCCCAAACCGCCCCCACTTGAATTTAATCTCTTGGATTTTTTTAATTTATTAAGAGAGGGTGTAACATGTAACAGACGAATTTTTCTTCCTAAAAGGTCTTCTTTATAGGTGTTTCTATCAAAAAGAAATCCCAATGAAGTATTATCTTTCATAAAATGTAACCAAGAAATTGAGAGGTCATTAATGAACTTCTCATTAACTTTATCTGGAGCATTTTTGAATATATATAATTTTTTCTTACAAGAAGGCAATTTAATCCAAGGTAGAATCATTCTTATCTCTCCCATATCTTAATATTTCCTCATGCATTTTTTCTGGAGAATTATTGCCATCTATAATTTTTATTTCTCCTCCCATAAAATAGCTTGGGAGTTCATCCAGTAATCGTTCGAAATCTTCAGAATACTTTATCAAGTTATTTAATCTAAATTGCTTCTTCTCTGGAGAATCGCTTGAATTTTCCACTCTTTTTAGTAACTCTTCTAGTTGAACATGGATTATATAGGTTCTATCAGGAATTAAAGGGGACACTCTTCTATTTGTTTCAGGATCTATAGTATAAACAGCGTCTTCAAGAGAGATAGAACTTTCTTGCTGTCTTTTTACAAACCATCTTGAAACAAATGTGCGATCCATAAGAAGTGCTCCACTTTCGTTGCTTCTCCTGAGTTTATCCATAATTTCTCTTGCCTCTCGTGTCAATCTAGAGTAAACAAGATTAGACAAATATTTATTTTCTTCAGGAGTTCTATTTTCCTTAAAAAAAGACTTGTAATGTTCTTGCCACCAAACTGAATAAGGATCTTCTGGGGATAGTCCCAACCCTTTCCTTGTTCCATCCCCTCTAACAATTACTGATTTTATCCCTCTTTTATTTAGATAATTTCCAAGTAATCTAATTTGAGTTCCTTTTCCACATCTATGTAGACCATCAAATCCGACTGATTTAACTTGATTAGTTTTCATATCTTACCCCCACTTTTGAATTTAAATTATTAAAATCTAGTGCAGCAGACCTATATATCCCAGCAATTAGTTTAACATTATTTTCATGATCAAGAAAATCAGAAATATATTTCTCTTTTGTTTTTTCTCCTAAAAAATCAAGAAATTCCTTAGTTGCAACCATTCTTGCATCCTCTTGGTGACCTCTAGATCTACCACTCATTATGCTATTTTGTAAGCTCTTTATTGAGATTTTTTTGAATCTTTCCCACTTCTTTATCAGATTGTTATTTCTAAAAATATAAATGTCAAAGTGATATTCTCCGCCTAAATTGTAGTTATGTCTTTTCTCTTTTGTGACTTCTTTACTTTGAAAAGAGATTATTTGTATACATTGAAATGGTCCTTGCTGAATAGTATAAGATTCATGTCTTACTCTACCATTGCCTTTGTAAAGATCTTTATTTGGGATTAAATTCCCCCTTAATGAAAATGAATTATGGATTAAATTAATACTGCCAAGAAAAATTATTCTGTCTTCTTTTTTAAAAGCCATAGTAATAAATGCATCAATCTCTCCAAAGTTTTTCATCTTTTTATTTAGGTCTTCCAAATTGTACTTATTGGTTCTTGCAAATCTTGTCCTAAATATTTTTTCATAATCCTTAAGATTTATTTGTGATATAAAATCCAGCGGTCTTAGGAATTCGGAATTTATTTCTACATTATTTGCTTTTTTATCCTTTCTTACAAAATCTGTAAGGAAATTCATTATGTCTATAAAATGGTATCCCGAATGAGAAACCTTACCATATCCCTGATTATAAGAATGATAGTCTATATCTATTATTTCAGAAGGTAATCTCCATTGTCCATCGGAGTGACTTATCTGAATTGAAGTTGGAGGGCAGTTTGTTTCTTCATAAACTTCTCTGAGAAATTCTTTAACTTTTTCAAAACCTTTATGAAATCTTCTTTGTGACACTATTGAAAAAAGAATTTTTCTCTTTTTGTTATTAACTTTCTTGTACATCTCTTTAAGATCCAAATAATGTTCTATTAATTTATTGGATTGTTCAGGGTTTGTGGAGACATCTTTAGAAATTGTTATTGGTTTATCCATCAATATCGATAATTCATTTTCAAGTGCCCATTTTGCATATTGGTAATGATATAGTGGATCTGTAGAAACTATAATTCCTTTCACGGAATATTTTTTAATCTGTTCATTTAACTTCTCCTTAATTTCTATAGGCAATGAAGTATCCTCCTCGGAAAATTTTCCTACATATATCTCCTCTAGGGGCTTAAGTTTCATTTTTGATAAATATCTTTTTATTTTTTTCTTTTCAGAAGAAATATCTACAAGTATGAAATTATAAGTCCCAAGCTTTTCAAAAAGAGGATAATAAATCCTTCTACAATGATGACCTATCCCGATTATCATTATATTTTCCATGATAATGAATTATTAAATAGGTTTAAAAGATTTGTTATCTGCGAGAAACAAAACTTATAAATATAAAACTATATTAAACCGGATATGAATCATAAAACAATTATAAATACAAGGGGATATCCTAAAATTGTTGTTGAGCAGGATTTGTTAAATAAAAGATTCTTTTCTAGGATTTTTTTACCATTAACAAAAATGTTTGAAAAAGAAAAACTGCTTAAAATAGATTTGCCAGATTTTAAATATCCAATATATATCCGAGCCCAAACATCTGATATATTAAATGCAGAAGAAATTTTTATTAATGGAGATTATAATTTTAATTTTCCAGAGAACATAACTAGAATAATTGATGCAGGAGCAAATATAGGCTTTGCTTCAATCTTTTTTTCTAAAATCTTTAAAAATGCAAAAATACTTGCATTAGAGCCAGAAAAATCAAACTTTTCTGTGCTAAAAAGGAACGTAACTTCTTACAAGAATATTAAAATCTTAAATAAAGCGTTGTGGGTAAAAGAAGCAAATCTTAAAATAAGCAATAGAGGGAAAACAGAACACTGGGGGTTTATGGTTGAAGAAGTAAAAAAAGAGGAGGATTGTGAAGTTAGAGGGATTCCTATTGAATCGTGCATGAAAATGATGGGTTGGGATAAAATAGATTTGCTGAAGTTAGATATTGAAGGTTCAGAGAAGGAATTGTTTTATGAGGGCTACGAAAAGTGGCTTGGTAAAGTGAAAGTAATTATATTGGAACTTCATGAAAAAATGAGGGCTGGTGCTACTGAATCTTTTTATAACACAATAAAAAATTATAATTTTAAGGAAATAAAAATCCAAGGCAAGTATGCTAAACATATGAGATTCTTAATTAATAGAAGTTAATCAAGTAACTTGGTTATATTTGTTCAATTTTAGGGGTTCACTCCAACTCTTGTTAACCAAATATTTATATAATAATTTATCTAAAATAGTATATGGGTGTAGTCATGTACAGCACAAGCACATGTCCTTGGTGTCATAAAGCTCGCGAGTTCTTTAAAGAAAATAAAATAAAATTCAAAGATATAAATGTTGGAAAGAATAAAAAATCAGCACAGGAAATGATAAAAAAATCAGGACAAACAGGAGTTCCTGTTATAGATATAAATGGGGAGATAATCGTTGGCTTTGATAAATCAGCAATAAAAAAAGCTTTAAAATGATGAGTACATAAATGCAAAACTTATTCAGAGGATTTAGTCAAATTTAGATAATCAGCAAGAACCCCTCACATTTAGCGGTGAGGTGAATTGTGCATGGTTTTAGCTCCCGTTTACTTCACAGCTCAATTTTGAGTGGGCTGTTAAGTTAAAGTCACCTTAGAGATAGTTTTTTAAGAAAAGGAGTTTTGAAATGTTTATGGAAACATATGTAATGAGTATAAAAAAAGAATATGGCATGAATCTTTTAGAATGTAAAGCTCTTTGGTAATACA
>JAUYJY010000049.1 GCA_030699205.1 Candidatus Pacearchaeota archaeon | reverse complement strand
TTTGGCTCATACTTTCCGCTTTTATTATTGAAAACAGTATCTCCATAAAATCCAGCAGATTCATTTACATGAACACAAACAGGTCTTTGTTTTCTGTCTGTTCTCATAGTTCTCAATATTGCATCTTCAATAGTTCCAACTGCTCCAGATTCTCTCCACCTTTTCCAAAATCTTGAATCTTTTATTTTACTTTGGTTTACCATAAAAAGAATAATAAATAGATAGTATTTAAATCTTTCGATTAGTAACTACTTCTAAAAGACGATGCCAACCTCTAAAATACGCCCGAACCTCAAACTTCTTCGCCGCTACGCCCATCAGACCCCCCTGCGCTTTCGCCTTCGGCTCAGGGCAACTAACAGGAATTTAACGAGAAATGCCTCAGCTCGCATTTTTCCCGAATCGCCTTCGGCAACTTTGTTAAATTCAGAGGTTATGTCTAATTTTATTTTAAGCCCTAAAAAAACGAAATATTTATATACTATAGCTAATTATAGTCTACTATGACCTCAACAACTATTCAAATAAGTTCAAATTTACAACAAGAACTAAACAAAATGAAACTTTTTAATAGAGAAACCTATGAAGAAGTAATTTGGAACATAATTGAAGATACTAAAGAATTATCTGAACAAACTAGAAAGGATATTGCTCTTTCCAGAAAAGAAATTTCTGAAGGAAAATTTGTAACACTATCTGATTTAAAAAAGAAATATAATCTTCAATAGGTTTCTTAAATGTATGAAATAATATTATCAAAAAGGGTTGAAAAATTTCTTGATAAATTAAATTCTCAAGATAGAGAAAGAATTGTTCTCTCATTAGATAAATTGAGAATTAGACCTGAATCATATTTAAAAAGATTAGTAGGTGATAAATCATACAAATTTAGAGTAGGAGATTATAGATTAATTGTCGATCTTGAAAATGATAAATTATTAGTTCTTGTTGTTGATATAGGTCATAGAAAAAACATATATAAAAGACGGGCTTAAATAAAACTCTAAGGGTTTCGGCTTCGCCGAACGTTGCACTAACCCTTGGTCGAAACAAGTTTCGACAGACATAACAGCGGATAAAGAGTTCCGAAGTCTTGCGGACTCCTCCACCCAAATCGTGCTACGCACGACTTCTCTAAATCCTGATTTATACGCAATTCAAAAAAGACAAAATTTAAGTATTTTAGTTTATAATCAACATAATTATGAAAAAAGTAATCATTGCATCTAAAAATCCTGTCAAAATCCAAGCGGTAAAAAATGGGTTTGAAAAAATGTTCCCCAATCAAGAATTTGATTTTGTTGGAATATCTGTTCCCTCAAATGTTGCAGACCAGCCTTTCAGTAATGATGAGACATTGCTTGGTGCACAGAATAGAGCAGATAACTCGTCCAATGAAGTTAAAGACGCCGACTTTTATGTTGGTATAGAGGGTGGTATTGAACACGTTGAAACTGAAATGGAAGCTTTTGCTTGGGTCGTTATAAAGTCGGCTGGCAAATATGGTAAAGCAAGGACGGGAACATTTTTTCTACCAAAACAGGTTGTTGAATTGATAAAAGAAGGCAAGGAACTCGGCGAGGCTGATGACATTGTTTTCAAGCACAATAATTCAAAACAGGAAAATGGAGCAGTCGGGATTTTGACAGGAGATGTAATTGACAGAACGAAGTATTATACAGAGGCAGTAATTTTATCACTGATTCCTTTTAAAAATGTTGATTTATATTAAGAAAATTTTGTCTTTTTTGAAATCACTCCGCTTCGCTCCGTGCCCCTCTGTACTCTCCCCATTTCAGTCGTTGGAAGACCTAACCGGAATTTAATGAGAAATGGCTCGGCTTACCATTTCTCCAAATTTCAGTTTTCAGCTCTGTTCCGTTCCCTTCAGTCGCTCCGCTAGGAAAACTGAAACTTCGTTTAGTTGCGATGTCATGTCTAATTCAGGAGCCCGAGTCTAAGAAGTCATTTTTCGAAAATCGGAGATTTTCTGTCAGGTGATTGTTGATACCACCTTTGAACATAAAATGCCAAATCCCAACCATCAAATGGAAATTCAACTTTATCATGTTCTTGAATATGCCCTTGACACCAACCAACAATTTCTGACAATTCACCAACTCTTTCGCATGGTCCAAACCTATCACAATATACTGTTTCTGTTTCTGGTCTTAGGTTCAATCTTTTTATAATTGTTTCAAGAGGCAAAATTCTTCCCCGATCTGATAAAATCGAATAACAGACATCAGTCACTAAAAGAGAGGATTCTTCTTGTTCAAATTCCTTCAATTCCCTTTGATATCTTTCCGCATCTTCTTTATATTCTGGAAGCAATTCTCCGGTTTCTTCATTCCAAGCATCATCGGGAAGAGGGTCAGATGGTTCATCTTCAAAATAATGTCTTTGCGTCATCCCAGAAAGCTTATCAAAAGAATCCCAATACCTTACAAAACTTGGTTTTAATTTCTCTTCTGATTTGTGGGCACATCTTAATCTACCTCCCAAATCCCTTACAACCCCTGAATGATTTTTATCCTTAGGGCAGGTTTCGTTGTGAATAAAAGGAAGTTCAAATTTTGTGTATAACTCTTCAATTTGTTTTTCATGCCATAAACCTGTAAAATTTTCTGGATTTTGTTGCATCCAATTTTGTATAAATCCCATTAGTCCCTTTGTACTCATTTCATACATAACTGTCGTATGACTTCCCCATCTGCAACTATCCAGACACGCTCCAAGATATTTACCTCCCATATTGCCTTCAGTCATTAAGAATTTTGCTTGTTTTTTTGGCAACCTATCTAATTTATCTAAATAAGGTTCTTCTCCTTGCATTACTTTTACAAAAGCATAAGGTATTACCATAATTTAAGGTATTAATTAAAACTTTATAAGGTTTTTCATTCAAAAGTGGTGTATAGGGGTTCGCACTCCTGAACTCAAAATCATTCGGATTTTGCTCCGCTGTGCTCTCTTCACTACGTTCGTCGGGAAACCCTTAGGAATGTGAAAAGTGCCCTATCTTCTTTTTTAGAAAAAAAGAAACAAAAAGGTGGCAGACAAAGGGGGAGAAGCCATTACTTCTTTTGGACTAGCTAAAGAATTTGTGTTTGGGAGGAAAAACCTCTCTGATTATCTAAAATTCTCCATTACTTTCTTGCATTTCTTAATTTTGTCACATCACTTAGTTTCTGAGTTTCTTAAACATCATTATTGATGAATTAAATCAATAACTTTTAAATACATTGTTAAAATATATACCTTATGGAATTAGTCTGGCTATATACAATAATAAGTGTTTTAATAATAAGCTTTATATCTTTAATAGGTGTAATCACGCTTTCATTAAAGAAGGAAAAACTTCAAAAGATATTAATTTATCTTATCAGTTTTTCAGCAGGAGCATTGTTCGGGGATGCATTTATACATCTTCTTCCAGAAGCCGTAGAATCTTCCGGCTTTACTTTGCAATTGTCTTTCTCAATCCTCGGAGGAATCCTAATCTTCTTTGTAATAGAAAAATTTATACACTGGCAACACTGCCACCACCCAATAACTAAAGAGCACACACATTCATTTGCTAAAATGAATATAATTGGCGATGGAATACACAACTTTTTAGACGGCTTAATTATAGGTGCTTCTTATTTAATTAATGTTCCTGTGGGAATTGCAACAACTCTCGCAGTGGCCTTCCATGAAATCCCTCAGGAAATCGGAGATTTTGGAGTTTTGATTCATGGGGGATATACAAAAAGAAAAGCATTACTCTTTAACTTTCTGTCTGCATTAACTGCAATACTCGGAGCAATAATTGCTTTAATCGCTTCAAATTACACTTCAATAATAGAACAATTTATAGTGCCCATAGCAATAGGCGGATTTATCTATATCGCCGGCTCAGATCTCATACCAGAATTGCACAAAAATTTCACAATTAAAAAATCAATAGTTCAATTAATCTCCCTAATAATAGGAATTTTAGTAATGGCTGCCCTATTATTATTCGAATAAAATGGAAGAAACAGCAAAAAAATTATATTCAAATTTGCAATATCATAATTTTCAACACGCCTTAGATGTTGCAAAAAAAGGGCTCAAGATTTCTGAAATCTGTGAAAAAGAAGGCATATTGGTGGACAAAAATGTTGTTTATATCTCATTATTATTTCATGATGCAGGATATCACGAAAACCACATAGAAAAGGGATTTAAAACAAAAGAGGAATATTCAGCACATTTAGCGGAAAATAACTTAAAAGATTTAGGGTTTAATAAATCATTTATAAAAAAAGTAAAAAAGGCAATTATAAGCACTCACAAAGACTTAAAATTCTCCTCCACAGAAGAAAAAATAGTAAGGTCTGCAGACCTTTCAGGCCTTGCGTCAGGCTTCCCAGTTTTCCTTAAAAACAACAAAAACCTAAAGAAAGAGTTTGAAATGATTCACAATATAAAGATATCGTGGGATTTATGGAAAGAAAAAACAAAAGAAATCATCAGATTTTATTTAAGTCAGGATATAAAATTAACCTCAAAATATTACAACAAAAAAGGCAAGTCAATTTTCCACGAAAAAGCAAGAAAAAACCTTAATAAATTTCTAAAGGAGAAATTATAAACTTCTTTTTTCATGGATTTCAATGCGTAAATTAATCCAACAAATCAAGAATTTGCAAAATTCCAAGACAAATTATTTAGTGAATAGAAGACTAAAAGAATTCCAATCATTTTCAAAAAAATCAGAAGTGGAATGGTTTTCTGAATTATGCTTTTGTATTTTGGCAGCAAACTCAAAACAAAAAACAGCACAAAACATACAGAAAAAATTACAAAACAAATTGTTAACAATCTCCCAGCAGGATTTATCTTTATTCATCAAAGAAAACAAGCACAGATTTCATAACAACAAGGCAAAATTCATTATAGAAGCCAGAAAGTTCCATCCAATAAAATCAAAATTATCTATTCTGCCAGAAACCCAAGCCCGTGACTTTTTAGTAAAAAATATCAAGGGTATTGGAATGAAAGAGGCCTCGCATTTTCTAAGGAATACCGGTTCACAAAATCTGGCGATTTTAGATAGACACGTATTAAGAACACTATATGAAAATAAAATTATCAAAGAAATACCAAAATCATTAACATCAAAGACATATATTGATATAGAATTAAAGCTCAAAGAGATAGCAAAAGAACTAAATATTTCACAAGCAAAATTGGATTTACTCCTCTGGTTTTCAAAGACCGGTGAGGTTGCCAAGTGAGATATAGCAGAAGACAAAACATTTGAACAGTTTTTTGTTCTTCCGCTAATAGTCTAAGACAAATACAGTTCAATTATAAATGTCTTAGACTATATTTAAATCCATTAAATATAAAAATTCAAAATCCTAAAGAATAAAATGAAATCAAAAAACTTCAAGCTAAAAGACAAATTTGGAAAACCTCACGAATTAAATGACTTCAAAGAAAAATACAAGGTAATTTACTTCTATCCAAAAGACAACACTCCGGGTTGTACAATTGAAGCAAATCAATTCTCAGAGTTATTAAAAGACTTCAAAAAGCTATCTACAAAAATAATTGGAATCTCGGGAGGAGATGAAAAATCAAAAACAAAATTCTGTGAGAAATATAATCTTAAGGTCTTATTATTATCAGACCCTGACTTCAAAGTATCTAAAGATTTCAAAGTCTATGGAGAAAAATCATTCATGGGAAGAAAGTTCTTAGGAATAAACAGGAGAACTTTTATCTTAGATAAAAACAATAACATTCTAAAAGTCTATGAAAAAGTAAATGCTTTAGGACATGCAAAAGAAGTTTTAGATTTTATAAAAGAATTGAAATGATAAATTATCTCTTTTATTTCTCCATTCCATAATTCTTTCAGCTCTTCAAAAGAAATGACTTCTGAAAGTTTTAAATATTAATTCTCCAACCCAATTAAATGATTGGAGAGGTTAAGAGATTATTTCATAGGTATTTAAAAGATAAGTCATTAGACTTCTTTGAAGATGGGAGACTCTTTTCATTAAAAAAAGAGGGTGACATGGAAAAAGAATTAGAAAATATTTTTTCATTTACAAAAGAAAATTTACCATCTCAGATGCTTAATCCAATTTTCTACTTATTGGGAGAATTATCAGATAATATTAACCAACATTCTAGTTTTTCTGAAGGTTTCATTTTCCTAAGCGTTGATAATTCATCCAAGAGAGTTAGTATAGTCTAAGACATTTATAATTGAACAGTATTTGTCTTAGACTATTAGCGGAAGAACAAAAAACTGTTCAAAATATTTTGTCTTCTGCTATATTTTAGTTTTTGATGACGGAATTTCAATTCCAGGGGGTTTTAAAAAGAATAATGTTTCTTTCAATAATGACTTTGAAGCTATTGAACTAGCGTTCAATGGAAAATCTACCAAGAAAGAAAAGGGAAGGGGCTTTGGGCTTTCTTCATCCAAAAAACTTATTGAAGAAGGCCTTAAGGGTGATTTTGCAGTGGTTTCAAGAGAAGGAGTTTATAAGAATAAAGAATTCTCAAAAATTACTGAAAAACTAAACGGCACCCTTATATTCCTGACATTTTCTAATAAGGGAGAAGGCTTAAATATCTATAATTATCTAGAATAATATGAAAAAATTACAATTATTTGAACAATTTGGTAGTTTAATAATAACCAGAAACGCCATAAGGGATCTTTTTGATAGCTTAGCAGATGGGCCCATAGTTTTAGACTTTAATGGTATAGAATTCATCTCTCGCTCTGCAGCCCACGAATATATAAGGGGAAAAACTTCATCACCCTATGATATTAAGGAAATTAATATGTCTAAAAATATTAGGGCAATGTTTATCTTGGTGGCAAAGCAGTTAAAGAATATAGTCAACTAAGAAGTTAAGTAAACCTTATCCAAAAGACAACACTCCCAGCCTATGAAAAAGTAAATGCTTTAGGACATGCAAAAGAAGTTTTAGATTTTATAAAAGAATTGAAATGATAAATTATCTCTTTTATTTCTCCATTCTATAATTCTTTCAGCTCCGCTCTTTCACTATCAAAAATACTAGAGAATATATAAAAAACTTAGGTGATTAGTTCAAATAAAGATGTTAAATATAATAAAATGAATTTCCCTGAAAAATGCTACAATCTTTTAAGGAAAGTTCCAAAAGGAAAAGTTACAACCTATAAAGCTCTTGCCGAAGCACTAAACTCCAAAGCATACAGAGCAGTTGGAAAAGCAATGAACAAAAATCCATTTGCACCTGAAGTTCCTTGCCACAGAGTTATAAATTCTTCGGGAGAATTAGGGGGATTTGCTTATGGTATAAAAGAGAAAATCAAACTTCTAAAATCTGAAGGTGTTGAAATAAAAAATAACAAAATTGACCTCAAAATCTATGAATATAAATTCTAGAAATATTTGCACATAACATCAAGTTATATTTTATTATGTTGAAGTTGCTGATGCAGATGAATGCAACTTCTTTCAGAAATTAAGCCAAAATCCAATTTCCAAACAATTTAAAAAATAAGAAACACTGGTATAGAAATGGAAAAGAAGTGTGTATTAGTTGTATTATTAATTTTTTTATTTTATACAGCAAGTGCAGTTTCATATACCTGCACAAATCCAGATAAACTAAGAGTTGATACAGATGAGATTAATATCGCAAACAGGGAAAAAGTGGGGGGACTTTCAATAGGGGTATGTTCTATTACCTCTAATTCTGTTTATGGGTGGATTGAATCCGAAGTTTTTATAGACTCAAATAAGATAATAATAGAGGGCACAAATTCGACCGTAGGTACTGAATTAATCTCTTCAAATTCTTCTGTAAATCTTGTGTCTGCAAGTTCAGACCGTGCCGAAATTAAAATTGGAAGCACGACTAAAGAGATTGATTTAGGGGAATGTGAATTGATAGGCAGCACTCAAATCATTCTTGCAGAAATTTCAGGAACAGGACAGACATCTATAGTAAACGCATTAGTCGGTGCTCAAAAGATAATATTAAATACAAATGAAAATCCTTCAGAAATAGTTGATTTTGCTTCAAAGAAATATGCAGTCACATTGGTTTCAGGCTCAAATAATGAGGCAATATTAAAAGTTAATTATTGTTTAGAAGGGGAACTAACTGAAATTTCTTCCGTATCCATTCCAGAACCAGAAGCGGAGAATCAAACAAATCAAACTCAAAACATTGAAAATCAAACAGTTCAAATCCAAAATCCGGAAGATGAAAACCCCCCGGAAAACATAGGCACATTTGTGGAGGCCCCTCCTGAAAGACAGGGCTTTTTTGAAAGATTAGTGGAATGGTTCAAAGGACTTTTCTCTAATTAGTTTCTCAAATATTCTTTTGAGGAGTTTCCCGTCCTAAGATTAATTGCCATAGAGTTTTTACTCCTGCAACAATTGGATGACCCGCAAAACCAACTACATATCCTACAGCACTTCCGGCACCCAAACCCGCAGATACTATGGGGACCACAGATACGGCTAAAGCAGAAAGATAAGTTCCCGGAATATCATTCAATCCCAAATCGGCAGAATCTCTTATTAAATAAGTAACTTCTGTTGCAACAATGCCTGCCGTTAAAACTCCTGCACCCGCCCCAATTTTATACCCCCAATTAGCTGCTCGTCTTGCACTATTTAAAATCCCACCTCTCTCCATTTCTCCGGAGTTTTTCTGCCTTTCAAAATCATCATAGTCCATAATAAATCTTCATAATAATCATATATAAACCTGTTCTTTATAAACAACCCCAAACAAAGTATGTCTTATAGCAGAAGACAAAATATTTTGAATAGTTTTTTGTTCTTCCGCTAATAGTCTAAGACCAATACTGTTCAATTATAAATGTCTTAGACTATAATCAGAATTCATCAAAATCACTTGGATTTAACTTTGCTCAAAGGAACAAATCCCTTCCATGAAGTTTCAAGCATATTGCTCACAGATTTAGCAAAATAATCAGAAGAAAGCCAAACTCCAACATCATAATTCGGATGGACTTTCTTATCATCTAAAAGCAAAAACATTAATTGCTCTTCATCAACCAATGCAAACCTTCCATGTGATTTTTCCAATGCACGAACTTCAGCAACCTTAGACAAATCTTTTGCAACCTGATAGTTAGCTGAGTTAATAGGGGCCGCAATTCTCACATTAATCCCTCTCTTTTTTGCTTTCTCTAACGTTGGCATTAATGATTCAAACTTCCTGCTCAACCCATCCGCAGTAGTAAATATGACTGCACTTTTCTTTGCATTCTTTATCATCATATCTAAATGATTATAAACATTCTGTCTTCCCTTCAAACTTCCCGACAAATCTGCAGGCTCAACAAATTTAATTCCATTATCATACAAGTTGCTTAACTCTTTTATTATATCCGTCCCCTTAGTTTCCTCAAGCCTCTTTGATTTCATCTGGGCATTAGAAAGCATATTTCTCTTCACTCTATCGACGACTTCATCAGGTTTCAATGCAATAAATTTAATTGGCTTACCCAACTTCAAAACTACAAATCCCTTTTTCTCCAAAGATTCAAGAATATCATACGTTCTGCTTCTCGGAACATCCGAAATAGTGCTTAACTCCCCTGCAGTTGAGACCCCTCTGGAAAGCAAAGATGTCCAAACTTTTACCTCATACAAATTCAAATCAAATATCTTCCTCAGCCTGCTCAAAAATTCTCCATTTACTATCATGTTGTAACCTACCTACAATAAATTCTTTTACTATTTAAATCTTTTTAACCCTGAACTATGAAATTTAAACCTTTAAAAATAGAATCCTATCATTTTTTCCTTAATTTTTAAGTCTATAAACTCTTTAGTTTTATCTTTAATAAACTTTAATGATTTAGCTCCCGTTCTTTTCTCTATAAAATTTATATATTTTTTAAGCATTTCTTCCAATTCACTATCAACTGAGAGTTTCAAATTAATCTTTTCAGTTCTTTCCATTCCTTTATTTTTTCTTTCGGCCTGAACTCTCCTCGCAATTTCCCTCGCAAAACCCTCAGCTTCCAGCTCTTTATCGAGAACAAAATCCAAAATTGTGTTAGTTTCTTTTTCACTCAATTTAAAATCAATGTTTTTAACATTCAACTGACTCTTAATTATCTCAAAAATTTCTTCCCTAATTGGAACATCTGAAGAAATGTCCGCATGTCTCAATGGCCATTTTAATCCAATCCCGTTCTTATCTCTCTCTCGCAGTCCAGATTCAATAATTTTCATTACAGCTTCAAACTCTTTTTCTAAATCTTTATCAATTTTCTCCTCGTCAAATTTAGGCCAGTCACATAAATGCACACTTTCTTCTTCGACAATTTTTTTATTCCTTAATTCCTGCCATATGCTTTCAGCAAGAAATGGAATTATAGGGGATAATAATTTTAACAAACTATTTCTAATTGTTTCAAGAACCCCACTGGTTTCTCCAGACCTTTCTCTTATCATCTTTATATAAGACCTGCTTAAGTCGTCAATTAAGAATTTTTCAAATATATTTAATACTTCAAAATACTTATAAGAATTATATTTTTCAGTAGCTTCTTTTATCATCGAATTAAATTTTGATAAAATCCACCCATCTTCTATTCTTGTCTTATTTTTTTTCTTTTCAATTTTATTGATAAAGGCATCAATATTAGAAATCATACTAAAAACTTTGTGAATTTCTTTAAACTCTAATTCATTAAATCCAAAATCTTCTCCTTTTGAAATTTTTGAAAAATAATACCTCATAGAATCCCGCCCATATTTTTCAATAATTTCTTTAGGAGACAAAACATTTCCTTCCGATTTGGACATTTTTCTCTTTCCAATATCTAAAACCATTCCATGAACCATTACATTCTTAAAAGGCATCTTATTAAATGAAATTTCAGACAAAATCATCTGCGAGTTCCACCACCCTCTAAATTGGTCTTTTCCTTCTATGTTCAAATCAGCTGGCCAAAATTCCTCAAACTTCTTTTTATCTGACGGATATCCTAAAGCCGCCCAGCTTGAAACTCCAGAATCAAACCATACATCAAGAACTTCAGGGACTCTTCTCAACTCTTTTCCAGATTTTGATTTCAAAACAATATTATCAATTCCGGGCTTATGAAGGTCAATATTTTTTTCTCCCGAAAGTTCCTCCAGTTCTTTTATGCTTCCCACGACAATTCTTTCTCTACTTTCAGGATCATACCAGATGGGGAGGGGTGTTCCCCAATATCTTTGCCTTGATACTGGCCAGTCACTAATTCCTTTTAACCATGATTTCATTCTAAGTTTCATATAATCCGGAATCCAATTAACTTTATCATTATCTAAAATTAATTTTTCCTGAATTTCAGAAATCTTCAGAAACCATTGTGGAATAGATACCATCAGTAAAGGAGTTTTACATCTCCAACATAATGGATAATCATGTTCATAATCAAATTTGTAAATTAAATTTCCACCTTTATCTATGTCATCAATAATTTCTACATCAACAACTCTTGCTTTTTTCCCCGCATATTTTCCCGTTTCTTCAGTAAGCAAGCCATTAGCAGAAACAGGACAAATCATATCCAATCCATTTTCCTTTCCAACCTCATAATCTTCCTTCCCATGTCCCGGAGCTACATGAACCAATCCAGTGCCTTCTTCTGTCGTAACATATCTTGAAGATAAAACAACTCTGTACGCATTTTTTAAATTCATTTTTAAATTCTTGCTTAATGGATTTTCATATTCCCAGCCAGCCATTTCTTTTCCTTTAAACTCTTCTTTAATTGTAAACTCTCTTTCTGTTTTTTTCATTAAATCTAAAACTAAATCTTTTGCAATAATCCACCTTTCTCCTTCAGAAACTTCAACTTCCTGATAATCTGCCATCGGATTAACCATTATTCCAGTATTTGCGGGCAAAGTCCATGGAGTAGTTGTAAAAATTATTAGGTAAGTATTTTGTTTTTCCTTTAATGGAAATTTTACAAAAACGGATGTGTCTTTTTGCTTTGCATACTCAATTTCATTAAATGCAACTGCAGTTTCACATCTCGTGCAGATATGTACTGGATATTTATCTAAAAATAAAATTCCTTTCTTTTCAGCCTCTTTAAAAGCTGTCCAAATAGATTCAATATAATTATCATCTAATGTTAAATAAGGGTTTTTCCAGTCCATCCAGACTCCCAAGTTAATAAATCCAGAGTTCATAACCTCAATATATTCAGTTGCAAATTCCTTGCATCTATCAACAAATTTTTTAACTCCATATTTCTCAATATCCTGCTTACATTTAGAACCAATTTCCTTTTCAATCTTCAATTCAATAGGAACTCCATGAGTGTCATATCCTGGTCTGTCAAAAACATCAAAACCTTGCAATCGTTTAGACCTCATAGCAATATCTTTTAAAATCTTATTCAATGCAGTTCCCAAATGCAGATCCCCCGTGGCATAGGGGGGGCCATCCATAAAATAAAACTTCTTCCCATTTTTATTCCTCTCTTTGACTTTTTTATATATTTCATTATCTTCCCAGAACTTCAAAACTTCCTGCTCTTTTTCCTGCACTGTCTTATTATTATCCATATAAAAATCTCGTATTCATGCCTTTTAATTTTTTCCAAAGATTGAAAAATCAAATTTCTCTCTTCTTTACCCACCTCTTATCTTCCGACTTAATCAACCCAATGAGTGAAACAATTCCCATAAAACCAGAACTCCAAGACGCCGTAGAAAAACCATAAATCCAAAATCCAATTATTCCTAAAATGGAAGCAATAAATAAGATTTTAATATATTTTTTTCCATTGATAAGCTCATCTCTTGAAAGCCATGATATTAAAAATCCGACAGGAATTGCAAGCAATAATATAATTATATTTAAAATCATTTTAATTAATCAAAAAGTCATCAGATTCTTCAGTATTTCCAATCAAATCTTTATCACTTATTACCCCCACTAAATTTTTTTTAGAATCAACAACTGGAAGAATGCTGATTTTGTTATCTCTTATTAATTCAACTGCTCTCTTCAAATTATCATTTTCTCTTATGGTTACAACATTCTTGCTCATTACAGAATAAACCTTTTTTTTCTCAGAAAAATTTTCAACCAAATCCTCGTGAGTTATAATCCCCACAATTTTATTATTATTAACAACAATCAAACTGGTTATGTTCTGTTTCTTCATCAGTTTAGCTACATCATTAAGTAAAATATCTTTTTCAATGGCATAAGGTTTCTTCATAATTTCTTTGATTAGCATATTACTTTTTTCCTTCCCTTTTCAAATAAACATCCATTTGAGGGAATGGTATTAAAACCTTATTCTTATTTAAGATGTTATATATTCTTGTGTTTGCTTCGTCTATTGCAATCCACTTATTCTCATAAGAATCAACATAAAAATATGCCTTGAAATTTAGGCTTGAATTAGCCATTTCTAAAAACCTCACTACCGGCTCAGGCTCTGAAATAAAATGTTTAATTTTCCTAATTTCAGCAAGAACAACTTTCTTTACCTTATCAACATCAGAACCATAAGCAACTCCGAATGGGATTACTACTCTTGTCTTAAGTTCTGGTTCTCCGATATTTTGTATTCTGTTATCTGCAACTTTACTATTTGGCACAATAATTAACTCATTATCAAAGGTAATTATTCTTGTGCTTCTCAATCCAATTCTATTAACTCTCCCTCTGGTGGTATCATCCAGATAAATTAAATCTCCAACCTTAACAGATTTATCTAATATAATAGAAACTCCTGAAAAAATATTTGACATCGCAGGCTGTAATGCTAAAGCGACGGCAAGACCCGCAATTCCCAAAGCGGCCAGAAAAGGACCAATTTGAATTCCCCAAACCTCTAAAATATACAACAACACAATTGCAATAAACACAACCTGCATTATACTATGGAGAAGACCCATCAAACTCTTTCTTGCAGAATTTGATTCTCCTTTCATAGCTTTGCCGATCAAAACAAACAAAACAATATCTATAAAATAATAAACAATAAACCCAATGCATACAACAATAAATGACCAAATAACCTGATTAATAACATTTGCAAGATATTCTGTAAGTAAAATTTCATTAACTGCAACTCTAATTCCAATTAAGAACACTAAAGCCGTTATCGGCTTCGAAGTCTTAGTAATAAATTTATCATCAACATCCGTCTTTGTTTTAGAAGTTAATTTAACGGCAATTTTTTCAATGATAATTAAAATAGCCCTCACAACAGCAAAAACAATTAGCAAAACTACAAAAGCCCTTAAATAATCATTTACAATATAATTTTCTAAACCCCAAGCCATTTCTCACCCTTTAAATTTTAAACAACTCCCCTTATAAAATCTTTGCCTTTAAAATAACCACATCTTCAAGAGGTTTATCATTTCCATCTGTTTGGACATTCACAATTTTATCAATGATATCCATTCCAGAAATAACTTTTCCAAACACTGGATGCTTCCCATCTAAGAAATTATTATCCACAACATTAATAAAAAACTGGCTTCCCCCCGTATTCGGTCCTGCGTTTGCCATTGATATTGTTCCCCTATCATTTCTATCAAGTTCGGAGCCAGTAAATTCATCGTTTATAGTATATCCCGGTCCTCCCATCCCTGTTCCTGTCGGATCTCCTCCCTGAATCATAAATCCCTTTATTACCCTATGAAAAATCACTCCATCATAAAACCCTTGTTTTACTAATTTCTCAAAATTTCCGGAAGTCACAGGCATATTCGCAGAATACAATTCAATAACAATTGTTCCTTTAGAAGTTTCCAATTCAACACTCTTATTTTCTACATTATTTGTCATATATAGAATTCCTCCTAAAATTACTAATGCAATAATCCCTATTAAAACTTTTTTATTCATTAAAATAAAGAATTAACTTTGCTTTTAATTCTTTTCCCTTGCCGTATTCCATATCAATTCAAAATAATTCCTATATCCATCTGCAATTTCTTTATTCTTTATTACAATTACAAAGGGATTTACACTCCACAATATTATTGCAACATTATTTCCATAGATATTTATTACCACAGGGCTATTATATTTCTTAGGAAGATATCTTATATTAACTAACTTCTTAGGTCTCTTTTTTAAATTGTTAGTTAATATCCTAAGTTTAATCTTTTTCTTCACTCGTCTTTCGTCATACCATTTAAAATAATATGGGATTATTTCATAAGCCTTTGGTGTCGCACCAAGAATCCAGATTTCTTTATGTTCTAATTGGCTTTCAAAAACATTCTTTAATCCTGCCTTTCCCTTATAAAAACAGGTTTCTTCTTTTTCCTTGTTTTTCCCATATTTCTTCCCGAGTTCATTAACAATGGGGCGCAAATTCATTTTCTTTTCTTCCAGCATATCAATAATCCTTTCAGGATTAATTGCATTGAATAATTTTCTATTGTTTTCTATGATATAACTTACAAAACCTTTCTCAATCAATTTATCTGTTGTGTCATATACTGTTCGTCTATGCAATCCCGTCTTTCTAGAAATTTTTCCTGCCAAAGCAGGACCTAAATCAATCAACGCAAGATAAACCTTTTCTTCATTTCCTGTTAAGCCGATTTCTTTTAAATCCATATTCTTAAAAAATTAATTCAATATTTAACTCTTTCTAATGGGGTGATAAATATCACCTCATAAGCTCAAATATCCACCAAGGCATATTTGGAAATGGCGGACGAAAAGAAATCTTTCTTCAGAGAAAGAACATTGCAAGAGATAGAAAAACTTCCGGAAAGAATCCCTGCAGATACGAGGGTGGGATTAATCCATAAATTAATAACTTTAAATCCTTCGGAAGAAGCTATTGAGATAAGAGTTCCTTTAACAACTCAGGAATTTTATGCAAAAGACAGTGCAGAAGCTTCAAGAAAATCATACAGACACGGGCATTATCAATTATTAAGCCATCCGACAACACAAGGTTCAGCCTTATCATCAAGAAGAAATCCTCTTTCATACAGGGTGAGGGATTTATCTTTTCTTTCAGAAGTTCCTGAAGAATCAATTCAAACCATAGGTTATTCATTCAGGCCAGTTCAAGGAAGAGACAGAAGAAAAAGGATGGTTCCATTTGTGCAGCTTCTTGAAGCGGCAAGGCTTTATACATATACAACAAGGCGTGCAGGAGGGTTTGTTGTTGAAGCATATCCCGATTCAAGGAAAGTTTCTCAAGAGGGTGCAGAAGTAATTGTAAAAGTTCCTTCAACAACAACAAAAAAACCAAGATATAGGCAGAAATTAATTCATATTCCAGTAAAAGACAATCAATGGAAGCGTGCCATCGTTTGGGGATTTGCAACAGATCACGAAGGATCTCTGGGAAGACCCGAATTTAGCACATATAATATAAGGTATACTTCTGAAAGAAGCCAGGAAGAAAGCAGAGTTTTCTTTTTTGATAGAGGGGATATTGCATCTTACTGGGCCACAGTAAGTCACTTTAGAAGCGAAGGAAATAATGTTCCCTGGGAGATGGACCCATTCGCAAAACCCTCACAGCTTTTAGCATATGTCCATACATTAATAAGAAATAATGTCCTTATTTTTGATTCAACGCTAAAATCAAAAGACAAATTAAGAAAGCCACGCATGAATGAGCAGTCCATTCTACTCGCACAAACAATAGGAGTTTTAGGCCACGACAATACAATATTCTGGGATTCAAAAAGAGACCCAAAATTAAGGGATTTTAATTGGAACATTCCAGGGTTGAGAGAAATTTAATTTGTCTTAATAATTATCTAACAAACATTTCTCCCAGTTTTCATAACATACTTTTGATGATATTCTTCCGCCTTAACATACGTTGTGTATTTTTCAATTGCAGTTATGGACAATTCTGTTGATTAGCACAATTGTTTTCAGAATTGTACAGATAGAGAATTCTGGACAAATAGTGTTCCAATTATCAGAATTATCTATACTATTTTCTTTTTCAGTTTCTTCTCCTCTTCTCTCAAACTTTCTTCGGCTTCTTCTTTTTGCTTATCAGAAAAATAAAATATAGCACTCCTGTATTGATATCCAATGTCTAAACCCTGCCTGTTCAAAGTGGTTGGATTATGAACTTCCCAAAAAATCTTCAGCAATTTTTTATAGTTTATTTTTTTATCATCATATTCAATCAAAACAACTTCTGCGTGTCCAGTTTCTCCTGAACAAACTTCTTTGTAAGTTGCGTTTTCATTAACGCCTCCAGCATATCCAACCTCAGTCTTTTTCACACCAAGAACTCTCCTAAATCTCTCTTCAACTCCCCAGAAACAGCCAGCACCAAACATCGCTTTTTTAATCATAAAATTATTAAGATTATACAATTAAAAGCTTTTCTACAATTAAGGATATGAAACAACAAAATATCTTAAATTTATATTTCACAAATTAGAAAATAACATCTGAGATTAAAGATTACATTATTTACATCAAAAAATAGCCATTCAAATGCACGGAATATTAAACGTCAACTTAATAATTTTATCTTTTATAAACAAACCCCTCAACATCTTTCTTAGTAATGTTTTCCCTTCTCTTTTGATGTTCCTTCAAGAATGTATTTATTTTATCAATTGTATAATTCTTCAGCTCACCAGAAGTTAATTTCCCTGATTTATAATCCTTATAAATCTTATCCAGCTTCTTATCATCAGGTTCAAACAAATCTCTCAAATATTGAAAAGAAACATCAATGTCCGGATTCCCTCCGTGCTTCCTATGTTCTTCCAACGTATCTCTCCCCCCAGAAAAAGCATATTTATTTATTTTCCTTTTGACTTCTTCTGGTTTGTCTGTCAAAGCAATATATGAATTTTCTTCAGAAGAAGACATCTTCCCTCCTGAAAGTCCGGGAATAAACCTGTTATAAGTTGAACTTATCTGAAGATTTGTTTCCTTAAATCTTTTAGAAATATCTCTTGCAAGTCTTATGTGAGGGTCTTGGTCCACACCAACGGGAACAATTACAGGAAGTTCTTTTTCCTTAGTAAATTCTTTCAATCCAGGATGTAACATATCTGAAGCTTGCAATAAAGAAGAAATCATCTTCCCAGGAGTTATTTCTCCATAAACTGCTTTAAATTCATTAAATGTAACGCGCCTTGCAAGCAGATTCTGAAGTCTGTAATATGCATTTGACTTTTCTGCATCTTTGCTTCGCGCACTCTGAAAGTAAATTTCGCAATTCTTAGGTTTTAAACCTAAGGCAATATAATTTTTTATATATTCTTCAATAGCAATTTCTCTACTTTTTTCTAAATCTTGATTTCTTGTATTGTACGTCTCAACATCAGCAACAGCAATGTAAATCTTAGCTCCAAGTTTCTGATAAAAAATCATCTGCAAAGCAACAACCATATGCCCTATGTGGAACTTCCCCGAAGGCATCAGCCCAGTAACCATAGCAAACTTTTTCTTGTTCTTTATAGCTTCTAAGATTCTCTGTATATCTCTATGCGCAAATATCAATTTCCTTCGAAATAAAATATTATCTTCAAATACTTTAGGAAGCTTTTCCAGTTTCTGAACACCAAACTCTTTAATCAACTTATCATAATCCACCTCGCCAGAAACTTCCCACGGACTGACACTAAATTCTTTATCTTTCATTTATCAAAATCCTCATTGTCTACTAAATTAAATTATTAATATAAATCTTCCCATCCCTTATAATTAGTTTATTCTGATTTAAATAGATTACCTTAGTTTGAATTCATCTTATTCATAGCAATCTTTTGCACAAAAAATAAACTTTAAAGTTATTAGAATAAATTTGATATTTTGTTGTCGAATACTTAACTATGACTTGAGTGTGAGACGCCCAGACCAGGCTCAAGAAAAAAATGTCCCAACTTGGAATTTAATTAAATTGAGATATAAAAAAGCATCAGTTTTCTATGCCAAATAATAAATTTCAATCATAAATATTTTTTCTGTGTCCAACTTCCATCACATAAATAATATTTTTATCTGCTTTAATGTTTAGAATCGCTCTATATTCACCAACTCTCATTATAAAATAGGAACTTCCTTCTTTTCTCTTAACAAAATGGAACGGCCTAACTTTTATCCTTTCTAATACAGAAATAAATCTTTTTTGTAAATTGGTTTGGAACTTGTCTAATTGTTTCTCCGCGGTTTTAGTAAAATCAATAGAATACATCTATCCACCAATTCTTTTCTTTATTATTTCAAGAGAAATAGTTTTGTTTTCTTTTATCTCTTTTTCTGATTTTTTGATATTGTTTTTTGTTTCTTTAGAAAATTCAAGTCTGTCCTCAACTAAGTCCCAGATTATATTTTCATAACTTTCTTTTGCATAAATCTTCATCCCCTTAAGTCTCTCTAATAACTCTCTGCTTATTTGTATAGTTGTTTCCATAGTTCAGTATATAACTACTTATATATAAATCTTTTTATAAAACGCCCGGATTAGATTCACAAAACTCTAATGTAGACAAGAATAATAGAAATATTTATATATGTAGTCACCCATAATAATAATATGTATGTAGAAAAAAGAAAGGCTGGAAAAAAAGTAAAGTATTATCTTGCACATTCGTTTAGGGAAGGAAAAAAAGTCCACAAAATCAGAAAATTTCTTGGAGCCGATTTGAATAAAACTATTTTAGATGAAAGAATAGCCAAATCAAGAGAATTAATCAGGGAAGAAATTGAAAAATACAATTTAATTAAAGATCCATTGCAGTTTAAGCTATCTGAGAGAGATATCGCATTTGTTAAGAAAATTGAAAGTGAAATACATGTTAAGATAAGTCATCTTTCAGAACAACAATGGATTCAATTTTCAGAGTTATTTACCTATAATACCAATGCTATCGAGGGTAGTGAACTTAATAGCAAAGAAGTAAAAGAAATACTTGAAGATAATAAATGGCCCGAAGAAAAATCAAAACAAGATATAGCTGAAGCATATGGCGTTAGTGAAGCAATAAAATATATAAGAGAAACAAAAGAAGAGTTATCTCTTGATTTAATAAAGAAGATACATAAAATAGTTTTTAAGAATTCTAAAAATTTTGCAGGACAGTTAAGAAAATCGGGAGAAGAAGTGGTTGTTAAGAACAGATTGGGCGAAATAGTTCACGAAGGTGCACCCCAGTCCAGAGTTTTATATCTTCTTAATGAATTAATGGAGTGGTATTCCAAACATAAAAAGACATATCCTGGCTTAATTGTAGCGGCAGTCGTTCATAACCAGTTTGAAAACATTCACCCATTTAGAGACGGAAATGGCCGAGTAGGAAGGATATTGCTCAATTACATATTACTTAAAAATAAGTTGCCACCAATTAATATAGACTTCAAGAGTAGAGCAGAGTATTACGCTTCTCTTCAAGCGTATCAAAATAAACACGATTTAAGACCTACAATAAATTTATTCATTAAAGAATATAAAGCGTTAAGAAAGATACTTGGGTGACCACATTATTAGATTTTGTAGTCCCCTTAATATATTTAGCCTACTATGACTGAGGTGTGAGACGCACGGACAAGGCTCAAGAAAAAAATGTCCCAACTGGGAATTTAATTAAATAAGGTAGGGAAAAGCATCAGTTTTCAGAATCGAAAGATTTATATATTGAGTAAGAATAGTCTTACTATGGCTTACATAGATATAACAAAAATGAGTTCAAAGGGGCAAGTAGTAATACCTCAAGCGCTAAGAAAAGATTTCAAGGAAGGAGATAAGATAGTGGTGATTAGAAATAATGATCAGATTATTTTAAAAAAAGCAGATAAATTTGATAAAAATATAGAAGAGGATTTAGAGTTTGCCAAACGAACTGAAGAAGCTTATAAAAGGGTAGATTCTGGGGAATACATAAGCGTTGATTCTGATAATTTGTTTGAAGAAATGAAAAAATGGTAGAGATCAGATTTGATAAGAGAGTCAAGGTCTTATTTTCTAAAATTAAAGATAATCTGTTAAAAGAAAAGATTATGAAACAAATAAAAAAGATTTCAGAAAATCCGGAAGTGGGAAAACCTATGAGAAATGTAAGGAAGGAAACAAGAGAATTGTATGTCAAGCCTTTTAGATTATCATATTATTATTTAAAAAATGAGAATGTAGTTTATATTCTAGATTTATATCATAAAGACAAACAGTAAGAATTGAAACACAAATAGAAAACGCCTGAACCAACGACCACCCGTTTCGATTCTCCACAAGGGTTTTTCCCAATATCCACAGGATACAAATATTCTTAGGATTTATGAGCATTGTCAAGATGAAATTCATCTATATTTCATAACTTACCCAATACAACTTAATAATTTAGAGTGATTAAGTAAAACCTTCATTGTAATGTAATTCATTTTGAATAACTTTCATAATCTTTAATATAGTCTAAGACATTTATAATTGAAAGGTATTTGTCTTAGACTATTAGCGGAAGAACAAAAAACTGTTCAAAATATGGACAATTCTGTTGATTAGCACAATTGTTTTCAGAATTGTACAGATAGAGAATTCTGGA
>JAUYJY010000042.1 GCA_030699205.1 Candidatus Pacearchaeota archaeon | reverse complement strand
TTTGGTATAATTTCAGACTATGAAAGCCAATATTCATCCACAAATTTTCGAAGATTCTCAAGTCGTATGTTCTTGTGGTAAATCATTCATAACAAGATCTACAAAAAAAAGTATAAACGTCGAAGTCTGTTCAAGTTGTCATCCTTACTTTACCGGTGAACATAGATTTATAGATATAAAAGGTCGTGTTGAAGAATTCCAAAAGAAACAAGAAATTGCACGCCAAATGAAAAGCACTTCATCTTCTAAAAAGAAAAGATTAAAAGACGATGATGAGAATAGACCAAAAACATTAAAAGAACTTTTAAATGAAATTTGATATAATTAAAGTTCACCAAAACTTCAGGCTTGTCTAGATTAGCTGGATAGTAAGAAGAAATTCTCCTGAAATAGTTTGATCTGTTATAAATTGATCAACAAGTGATTATGGCAAGTACAAAAAAACAAGAACAAGTAAAATCAATTCAGGAACTCATAAAAAATACTCCAAACTTCGCACTTATTGGCTTTAATAAAATTAAACATCAAAATCTTGAAGAACTTAGAAAAAGCGTAAGAAAAACTTCAGCAAAAATCAAGGTTGTTAAAAATAATCTAATAAAAAAAGCGTTATCTAAATTAACAATTGAAGATAAAAAATATAGTGCAGTAATAAAACAATCAAAAGATATTCAAGATAATACAGCTCTTTTGATATTAGATCAAGATTATTCAGGAGCTTTAAAATCAGTTTTAGACTATTCAAAAACCGACGAAAATATTTCATTTAAATTTGGACTTTTAGATGGTATTCTCTATGAATCATTAGAACTTTCTAAAATTGCCGCTCTTCCATCAAAAGATCAACTTTTATCAAAACTTTTATATATTTTTAAGGGCCCATCGTCAAAACTTTATTATTCTCTAAAATCGCCAATGTCAAAAATTATTAATGTTTTAAAAAGTGAAAATTTAATACCATCAAAAGGGGAGGTGAGTATTAATGAGTGAAGAAATAAAATTGTCAGCAAAATTAGATAAAGTTGCTAAAGAAATTGAAGGATTAACAGCTATAGAACTTGCAGAACTTGCAAAATATATGGAAGATAAATTCGGTATTTCAAATGCACCAATGGCAGTTATGCCAGCGGCAGGAGCACCAGCAGCAGGAACAGGAGAACCACAAGAAGAAAAAACATCATTTACAGTAGTGTTAACTGAAGCAGGAGCTAATAAACTTGCAGTCATAAAAGCAGTTAGAGAGATTGATCAAAATCTTGGGCTTATGGAAGCAAAGAAATTAGTTGAATCTGCACCTAAAGAATTACTAAAAGATGCTAAGAAAGAAGCGGCAGAAGAAGCAAAGAAAAAGCTAGAAACAGCAGGAGCAAAAGTCGAATTAAAATAATAAGTCATAAATTTCAAGCTCCAAATAAATTTTAAGCAATAAACGTTTAAAATTTATAACTTAAAATTTGATGCTTATTTGTTATTTGTAATTTAGTATTTATAATTTATTTACGTTGTAATATAGACTATAATAATAAGATGGCTAAAACAGATTCCCCAAATTACAGCGCAGAATCTATTGTCGTACTTGAAGGACTTGAGCCTGTAAGAAAAAGGCCTGGAATGTATATCGGAACGACTTCCCAAAAAGGTGTTAATGAGTGTCTTCGTGAAATAGTTGATAACGCAATTGATGAAGCATTGGCTGGATTTTCTAAAAACATCCATATAATAATGCAAAAAGATGGGTATTTGACTGTCTATGATGACGGTAGAGGAATACCTATTGAAAAAAATAAAAAATATAATCTTTCAGCACTAGAACTTGTAATGACCAAGCTTCATGCTGGAGGAAAATTTTCATCGTCTGCATATAAAATATCAGGAGGACTTCATGGAGTAGGAGCTTCTGTTGTTAATGCTCTTTCTGAACATTTGATAGTTGAGGTAAAAAGAGAAGGAAAAATATATAGACAAGAATACACAAGAGGTAAACCAAAATATCCTGTAAAAAATACTGACAAATCTATTCTTAACTTTCCATTTAATCAAGGGACAGCTGTTTCATTCTTACCTGATAAAGAAATATTTAAAGAAACAATTGAAATTAATTATCCTGCATTTAAAAGACAGGTAAAAGAAAGGGCATATTTGATAAGCGGTGTAACCTTTCAAATCCAAAATTTAAAAGAAAACGATAGATTGTCGTACTACTTTGATGGTGGAATTAAATCACTTATTAAAGATATGAATCGTGGAAAAAAAGAACTTCATACTCCAATTTATATTAAAAAACAAGAAGACGACAAAGAAGTTGAAATTGTTATTCAATATAACGATTCAATTTCTGAAAATGTTATGTCATTTGTTAACGTTATAAATACTCATGAAGGTGGAACACATCTAACAGGATTTAGAATTGCTTTAACCAAAGCAATAAATAGTTATGCAAAAAAAATATTAAGTGAAAAAGATTTTAAAGAAGCCCTAACTGGAGACGATACTAAAGAAGGATTATCGGCAATTATTTATCTTAAAATGTCTTCGACAAATTTACAGTTTGAAGGCCAAACAAAATCAAAATTAGGAAATTCAGAAGCACAAGCATTTGTACAACAAGCAGTTTCTGAATATTTAGATGTTCTTTTCGAAGAAAATCCAGGTATTGCGAGAGACGTTGTATCAAAAGTATTTTTAGCGCAAAGAGCACGACTTGCGGCAAAAGCAGCAAAAGATGCAGTTCTTCGAAAAGGAGCTCTTGACGGTGCAAGTCTCCCTGGAAAACTCGCAGATTGTCAGGAAAAAGATCCTGCAAAATCTGAACTTTTCTTAGTTGAAGGAGACTCAGCAGGTGGGTCTGCAAAACAAGGAAGAAATAGAAAGTATCAAGCAATTTTCCCACTTCGAGGAAAAATTTTAAATACAGAGCGAGCATATCTTGACAGAATTTTAGAATTTAAAGAATTAAAGGAATTAGTAATTGCGCTTGGTATGGGAATTGGTGAAAATGTTGACTATGCAAAACTTCGATATCACAAAGTTGTCATAATGACAGATGCTGATGTTGATGGAGAACACATAAGAACTCTTATTTTGACATTCTTTTTCCGACACATGCCGTCTATTATTGAAAAAGGACATTTATATGTTGCACAACCCCCACTTTTTAAAATAACCCATGCTAAAAAAGTCGAATACGCTTACTCTGATGAGGAGAAAAATAAAATTGTTGATTCAATGACTAAAGAATTTAAAAATTCCCCAATGATCCAACGATATAAAGGCCTTGGAGAAATGAACCCTGATCAACTTTGGGAAACAACTATGGATCCAGCAAATAGAATATTAAAACAAATAACTATTGAAGACCATCAAGAAACTGATTATGTATTTTCAATGCTTATGGGTGATGAGGTTCCACCAAGAAAAAAATTTATTGTTACACACGCCAAAATGGCATCCCTAGACCTATAAAAACAAATTTCTAATATCTAATTAATCTAATTTCTAATCAAGTACCAATGACCAATAACACAAGTATTCCAAATCCATGAACCAGTACATAGTACGGTTCAGGACCATGTACCGAACTTCGTTCTGGTACTGTGGCAAGGACCAATTACCAAAATATAACCAGTGTCATTCTGGAAGGAGCAAAGCGACTGATAGAATCTTACGTATGTCATTCCAAACTTGATTTGGAATCTGCCGTTAACCAGATCCTCAATCGAGTTGAGGATGACACTCTCCCTAGATCCTATCGCTCACTACGTTCGCTCCAGGATGACAATGGTTTGGTTATTG
>JAUYJY010000048.1 GCA_030699205.1 Candidatus Pacearchaeota archaeon | reverse complement strand
TGTCGTTGGAGTGAGAAATAATACAAATGTTTCTATTTATTTAGATGGAGTTCATAAGGAAAGCAATACTGCAGCGATTGGTTCTGATGTTGGTGCTCCTGATGTTCTTTCAGTTGGTGCAAGTTTCACCGGGTCAGAGACTCCGACTTCTTTATTTGTCGGTGGGATAGATGAAGTTTTGGAGTTCAATAGAAGCCTGTCAAGTATTGAAATTAAGGCATTATATAATGCGTCTGCAAATGAATATTATAGAAATTTCACAAGCCTTTCTTCAGGAGATTATATTTTTAGAGGATATACTTCAGATGTCGCAGGAAATACAAATAATACAGAACATAGGACTGTAACAATTGATTCAACTAATATTCCAAATAATGCAACTTCAATAACATTAAATTCCACTGACGGAACAAATAGGACTGCACAGAATCTTCATTCTTCCGCAGTTGTTTCAGATCCTGATGGAGATGTTTTGAATGTGACGGTATTTTGGTTTAATGAAACAGTTTTACATTTAACTCAATATTTGAATGAGAGTTTTGCAAATGCTTCAAAAGTTAATGCGACTTTGCTTTCTGGAAATACGACAAAAGGAGAGAATTGGAGTGTCGGGTATGTTGTTTTTGACGGGACTTCAAATAGCTCGCAGATTAATTCTTCTTTCTCAATACATATAAATAATACTCCTCCAACGGCGGGTGCTTTGGTTAGCCCTGAGATAGGTGCATTAACTACTGATAGGACGCCTACATTTACATGGGAAGAGGGGAGCGATGACGATTTGGATTCTTTAACTTATGATTTGAATGTTTCTTTAATTGCTGTAAGCACGTGTTTTGATAACTCAATACATATAGAAAGTATGGGTCCAACAACCTATGAACTTGTGGATGAATTGCAGTGTCTATTTGACTTTGGAGATTATTATAATTGGAGCGTAAGAGCATTTGATGGGGAAGAATATTCTTCATGGACTTCGACTAGGGCTGTGAATATTTCTTCAGAAATAATAATATTTTTACCAAATTCTACGGCTGAATTTGGGGAGATTAATTTTCTTGGATATAATGATACTGAAGATAATTCTCCTCCACCGCTGATTATTCAGAATGATGGAAATGTTTTTGTTAATGTTACAATAAATGCAAGCAGTTTGTGGAGAACACAAGCAAATCCAAATAAGTATTATACCTTTAATTTTGATAATGTTACTGAAAGTGGGGAGAACGGTTCATTTAATCCAGAGATATTTTGGATTGGCAAGATAGGGGATTATCATAATATGCCTTCTAATCCCACGCTGTTTTTAAATAGACTTAATTATACTAACGCTACGGATAGTGCGGAGATTGATATTAATATTACAGTTCCTCCAGACGAGGGTTCATCAATTAGAAATTCTACAATTACTTTTATAGCGAGTTTAGGATGATAAATAAAAAATATATTTTGGTAATTGACATGATTTTATTAGTTGGAAGTCTCTTGTTAATTGGGGGATTGGTTGGATATACACAGCCAAGAGTTATAGCCCCGATTAATGATTATGTAAGCACAAATGGAAATATTTTGTTTGAATTTAAGAATGCTGATTTGATTTTATTGGACGATAATTTAGAATTTAGTTCTCCCCAAGAGTTTAGGGTTGAAGATAATTTAGTGATAAACCTTCTTCCAGGAGTTTATTACTGGAAGATTATTGGGGTTTTAGAAAGTGAGGTGAGGCAGTTTACAATTGAAAGTGAAGTTGGTTTGCGTCTTGAAAAATCTAATAATAAAGGGGAATATAGGGTCGTTAATTCAGGGAATGATAGATTGGATGTGGATATTTATGAGGGTGGCAGATTTACAGGGAGTGTTGTTTTAGATGTTTCTGATTCAATAAATGTAGGGGTTTTAGAAGGAAATAAATTTGTTGGGGGAAAAATAAATGGTTAATTCTTTCTTGAAAGATGGTGGATTTTTAAAAATTATGTTTTATTTAGTCATGCTGTTAGTTATTTTTAATTATTCTTTTAAGAATGTTAGTGCATTGGGAGTGACTCCCGGGAGAACTACTTTTGATTTTGAACCTGGGAAAGAAGTTGAAGCAGGATTTGAGGTGATAAATTCAGAACATGAAAAGATGGAAATAGTTGTATTGGTGCAGGGAGAATTAAACGCGAGTATTTCAGTTTCGGAGGTTTCTTTTAAGATGAAGGAATCTGAAGAAAGAAAAAGATTAGTATACAAGTTTAAAATGCCTTCAAGTTTGAGTCCGGGAGGCCATACTGCAGAAGTTGTTGTTTTGAAGCTTCCTGAAAAATCTCCGAAGAGCGAGGCGTTTATAGGTTCTGCGGTGGGGGTTGCAACGCAAATTCAAATTAATGTTCCTTATCCTGGGAAGTATGCAGAAGCCTCACTAAATGTGATTGGTCCAGATGATGGAAAAATAACTTTTGTGATTCCTATAGTGAGCTTGGGAGACCTTGATATTGTTAGGGCAAGAGGAACTATTGATATTTATACTTCTTTAAATGAAAAAATAGAAACATTGCAGACAAATGAAGTTTCTATCTTAAGTAAAGAAAGAAAGGAAATTGTTGCCGAATGGGATGTTAATGGAGTTAATCCTGGCGGTTATAAAGCGGTGGCTACGGTTATTTATGATGAAGAAACCTTGAATCTTGAAAAAGAATTTTCCATTGGAAATAGGATATTAGAATTAATTCAGGCAGAAGTTAATGATTTTCTTCTCGGAGAAATTGCTAAATTTGAGCTTTTAGTTGAAAACAAATGGAGTGAGCCGATTCTTGGTGCCTTTGCTCAAATGCAGATATTCAATAATCAGGGTGGGGTTTTAGCAGACTTTAAGTCACAGACATATGATGTTGGTGCACTTGAGAAGAAATTATTTGTTGCATTTTGGGATACCGACGGAGTTAAAAAAGGAAATTATAATTCTGCTGTCTTTTTGAAATATGGTTCACAGGAAACAAGAACAGATTTAGAGTTAAAAGTGAAAGATAGCAATATTGATATCGTCGGCACGGGATATGTAATTTCAAAGAGCAGTTCTAAATCAGGGAATTCTCTGACGACAATTTTAGTTACTGCAATCATTGTATTGGTTTTAATTAATCTGCTTTGGTTTTTAGTTTTAAGGAAAAAGCTGAAAAAAAATAGGTAGTGGATTGTATAGCAGAAGACAAAATATTTTGAACAGTTTTTTGTTCTTCCGCTAATAGTCTAAGACAAATACCTTTCAATTATAATGTCTTCTTTCAATTATAATGTCTTAGACTATAGTAAGGTTTAAATAGTTTTATTATTTTTGTTAGCAGAAGGGGATAAAAGAGCAAATGAATACTTCTCAAAAAACGATGATAGCACTTTTAATCTTAGCGATTGTTTTTTCTGCGTTTTCTATTGCGATTAGTTTAGGGATTAGCAATCTTGATTTTATTTTAAGTCCTAGTGATGTTACCGGAAATGCTGTTGGGAACAGCGGGGGAGGATTAGCACTTGTTGTTGAAAGTGTACCCGATTCAACAGGAGTTGGTGAATAATGGAAGGAAATAAAGTTTTTATGGGGTTAGTGATTGTTGCCGTTGTTATTGCGGCGATTGCTACAGGAATTACTTATCTTTCTGTTTCTAATTTAATTTCTCAAATATCAGGGTATGTTACAACTGTTACAACTACGGGTATAGCTAATTTGACTGTTGAAACTCTTGCACAGATAAATTTTACCACTGCTGTTGTAACTTGGGGTTCTGGAAGAGTTGGCTTGGGTTCTACTGCCGCGTCTCTTACAACTTCTAATTATGACGGGCTTCTTAATGTTACTGGGGGGAATTGGACCCTTGATAATGATCCTAAAACTGCTGGTCTTCAGGATGGTGGGTTTGTTATTGAGAATATAGGAAATGTTAATGTTACAATTAATTTTACTGCAGGAAAGAATGCCGCTACATTTATTGGGGGAACAAATCCAGCTTATGAATGGAATTTAACGGCTATTGAAGCTGGTTCTTGCTTGAACGGCACGGCTCAGAATATTTCATTTACAATGAATCGGCTTTTAACAGTAACATCTGCAGAGGCCTCTGCAATTTGGTGCGATGTTTTTCCTTATGAGGCGGGCAAAGATACAATAAGAATTGATATTAATTTGACAATTCCTGAAAGCTCTATTACAGGACAGCTTACTGATACTATTACTGCGACAGTGACTGC
>JAUYJY010000041.1 GCA_030699205.1 Candidatus Pacearchaeota archaeon | reverse complement strand
AAAAACACTTTGTAGATATTCTTTTGTTAATTTATCAGCATCTTCTCTTTTTTGTTTTAAAGTTTCTGCTTTTTCTAAAATTTGGACTATACTATTTTGAATGGAGGTGGGTGGAAGAATAAACTTGATGGATAAAATCTGTTTATTGGATATATGTTTAACAGTAACAAAAGGGGTTTTATCTTCTATTTCTTTTAATTTTTTGGAAATCATATAATAGATATATTTAGGAATGACTAAATCTTTGTTTAAGATTAATTTGCAAACTCTTTGATTCAATAAAGCATTCTCTGATTTCCATTCAAATACCTTAAATTCCCCATCCATTCCAATTAAGAAATCTCCTCTTTTTACCAAATATTTTTCTTCAAACTTTCCAGAGTAATATGTTTTTGATTTTCCCTTAGCTAAATCTCTAATCCTAATTATAGGTTTACCTTTCTCTTCTTCATTAAATAAATTTGATTTGAATGCAAAACCTGTGAGAACCTCACAAATATCTCCAAGTTCAACTTCTCTCCAACCTTTAGGTAATTGTTTAGTTTTCATTTTGATTTAATATTTTTTAAAATAAAAATTAACCTCCATAAACAATAAGTTACATATATAGTATCTTCTTCGTTAATTCTGTCTGTTGTTAAGAGGCCATGAGCTAAATCTTGTCTTAGATTTAATTGGTCATTATCAACTAAAAAAACTTTTAATGTTTTCTGAAAATTTTCTCCAATAATATTTTTTACTTCTTCATCAATTAGAAGTGTTCCTAATTCTATTTTCCTAAAATATTTCTCTTTTTTATTTTCTAAAACAAGGTCTTTTCTTCCCGATTTAACAAGAATTCTTCTTATTATCTCTTCAAAATAAGGGATTAAAATATGTGTTCCTGCAATTAAATCTTTCTGTTCTGTTAAAACATAAGAAAATCCTTTTTCAAGTATCTCTTTAATATTTTCTAACTCTTTATTATCTAAAAGTAATTTCTTTGATTCTTCAAATGGATTTATATCGTATTCTTTTTTTAGCTCTTCTAATATCATTTTTATAATAACTCCTCCAATTTTTATCCCTATCAAGATATTCTTTCTTACTTTAAAATCAAAGATGGCTTCTTCTGAATCATGTTTTATTATGGGATAATCTTCTTTAGCAATTGTATTAGGAATAATAAAACTTAAGGGATTACTTTCTTTTATCCCTTTAGTCATCTCTATTGTTTGTCCGTATTTTGGTAAAAAAGAATCATCTTTCAATAGGTTATGAAAAATATTTTCTCCCCCTAGACTCTTAACAATCTTTCTTATATCTTCTATTTTTATTGTAGTAGAAGATTCGAATTTCTTATATTCCTCTTTGGACTCTTTTTCTAATTCTTTTATTTTAATAGTTAATTCTTCTATTGTTTTGCTGATTTCTTCTTTTTGTTTTAAGTCAGAATATTTATCATTACTTTGCATTGATTTATAATATTTAATAGCATCATTAAGAAAAGATGATTTAACTAGGGGGGTTTCTCTTCCTTCTGCTTCATCAATATAAGAGTCTGCAATTTTTTTATCTAATTCATCTTCATCTTCTGTTTTATATTTAGAGAGTATCTTTAGGTGATGTCTTAAGAAATGATGGCTCTTAGTTTTATCTTCACTTTTTTTAAAATCGCTTTCTAGTCTTTTAATTATATCCTTGAGTTTATTAACACTCTCTTCTTTTACTCTACTAATATCTTCAAATTTATTGATATAATCCGATTCTACTTCAAAGAATTCTAGATACCATCTATTTTCACCAGATTCTAAAATCTTAATAATATTCTTATGTAAGGATTCTAAAGCACCCTTCTGTAAATCTTTTTGATTTAATAAAGTAGCTATTTTTAGAGAGAATGAATAAGCAAAGGGAGGCATTTCATAATATTTTTTATTATAAACTCCCTCTTCTATATATTTTTCTGCAGTTTTTAGCCAGCACTTAAAAGAGTTTTTAGCATAATCTAATCTGTCCCCTTCAATAAATGTCATTACAGCGAATGCATATCTTGCCTGAGATAATTCACTCTTAGCTTCTTGAAATCTTTTTTTATAATATTCCGTAGCCTCTTTCTTCCATTCACAGAAAGGAATGTCTGAAAAAGGTTTTAGCAATCCATTTTCCAAGATATATTTCCACTTATTACTTATCTCTTCAACTTCTTTTCCTTGAAAATTTCCCTTATGTCCAAATGTTCTATTTAATAAATCAATTTCCCAAAGAATTTCCTGTTTAATTTCATCATCTTTTTCTTTCTCAACTTCCTTGAATAAACGCCCTAACGCTTGTTCAATTTCAAAAGGATACATCTGCTCATATGGTGAGTCCATTATTTCTTTTATTTTTTCTCTTGCTTTTTGTTTATTATAAATAATCATCTTCCACCACCAGTTATTTTAGAAATAATCGACCCCGCAATATCTCCTATTACTGCCCCAGGTAAGATATTTGTAAAAAATGTTACAATACGATTTATGTTTCCATCCAAATCCTCTGGGTGAAGTATCGCTGGAAACATCACAAACATAACTCCAGTTACAAGAACTAACGCACCCATATCTGAGTAAATTTTATATGGATTCAATCCCCAGATTTTTTCAGTAATAAATCCGATAATCCCAAAAATCACAAGAAATATAAGAAAAGTTCCAAGTTCCATTACTTTTCCCCCTCAACCAAATCTTTTGGAATACCCACAGAATCGTCTTTTGTTTGATGAACCCATTGGTTTCTTTCTTTAATTGCTTCCTGAATGTCCTGTTGTAGATTTTTCAAGAATTCAAGTGAGAGATTGTTCAGTATTTCAGTTTCTTGTCCAGAATCAAGTTTTACAAGCCATGAAAAAGAATTGTTTACTTTGTTATATGTTATTTTATTAATGCCTGAAAGGAAATTGCTTTTTGAGTTGCTCTTTATTTCTTTATTTATAAGTTCTCTTAATTTTGCGCTATGTGTATCTTTGCATAGTTTATCAAATTTAATAAATTCCTGACGAGGAAGCCTAACTGAAATAGTCCTATAATCTGAATCTGTTATATTCACCATGGATTTCTGAGTAGAAAGGGCTTTATAAAGATTTCCGTATTAAAATGTAGACATCATTTTATCTTAATCTTCTCAACTTCTTTGACTATGTTCATAAGTTGCTCTGAACTGAACTTATCCAGAGGATTTTCATCTGCTAAGGGATGATTTGTTAAGTCCTTAGGTGTTAGGTGTTTATTGAAAGCAAAGAACTTTTCTAATAATCTCAAAAACTTAATCTGTTCAGCATTATACTCTTTGTTATTCTCAACTATCAATTTCTCAAATTCATTTTTAATCATTTCCTGTGGGTCTGGTAAATCTTTTAAGTTCAGTATATCTCTTAAAAAAAGAACAAAATCCGTTTTCCTAATATTTTGGATATTCTCAATCGTCCAAGCAGAATTAAGTTCTCTTAGTTGTTTTTCTATTTCTAAAAGCTCTTTCCATGTTACTCCTTGGTTAACCATTTTCTGCATTAAAGGAGTATTTCTGAGGTATGTCAAATCGGAATCTTCTTTAATAACCATCTTAAAATCTTCAACACTTCTGGTTAAGTCTGGTGCGTCAACTCTAACAATCTTCTTTCTTTCTGGCTCATAATATTTCATTAAAGGAGCAATTTCTCTAATTAAGAAATCAATATCTGCAAAAGTTAATTCACTCCAAAACTTATCTTGCATTACTCTCATAATTTGCTCATGTTTCTGTCTAACAGCTTGAAGATTTGAACTCCAGACATTTTCAATTCTTTCTAATAAGAAATCCTGTTCTTCTAAAAGTGATTCAGTATTCCCATCTTTAACATAACTAAATAAATCTACACAATGAGAAATGAATGTTTGAACTCTACCATCTCCAAAATCAGTGAATCTAATTAATGGAGCTATTTCTTTTTTCAAATCTTCAATATGTTCTTTTAAATCAAATCTTTTGGAAACAACCTTTTTAATTATTTCAACTTTAGGTTTAACAATAAAAGATTTTCTATCAATCTTATTAACCTCTTCTATAATTCTTGTTTCTATAATTCCTTTTTCATCTTCAGTTAATTTTTTGTTTAACAAATCAACTTCTTTATTGAATATCTTAACTTTCGTATCTTCTGTTATTCTTGATTTATCTACTGTTTCTAATTGGTGTTGTTTAATGTTTGAGAAATCTCCAAACTTAAAATCTAATATTCTAAAATCTTCTTTAGTGTGTATTCCATCTTTTAATGGAAGCCACGACTTATATTTACAAGCAGATAAACTTCTTGTTCCCCTCCCAAGCATTTGCCAAAATCTTATGTGTGAGAATACAGGTGTAACAAAAACTAAATTCATAAGTTCAGGTAAGTCTATTCCAGTATCTAAGACACCAACAGATAAAGCTATTTTTGGACTAGGGTCTTTAATAAATCTATTAACTTCATCCATATATCTATCTTTATTAGATACAATAATAGAAACATCATCACATAGATTAGGGTAAAGCTTATCAAATCTTTTCTTTAACTTTTCTGCATGAGTCACATTTACACAAAAGAAAATAGTTTTGCATGGTTTGTCATCTTCAGTCTTATAACATCTATTCATAAATTCCTGAATGATTAAGTCATTTGTTTTTTTATCAGTAAAGTATTTTGCAAATCTTGTTCCTGGAACTTGAAAGTGGTCTGGGTCTTCATCTTGTTTTATCAACGCTGTTTTAAGTTCATTATCTAATTCAATTCCCTTAATTCCTAATTCCAATACTTTTGTAGAAATAACTTGAGCATCATAAGGAACCAAAACTCCATCTCTGACAGCTTCATCATAATCATATCTAACCGTTGGTTCTCCTTTTGGGCAATCAAATAAATCAAAAGTATCTCTTACTTCACTTTTTGAAGGAGTTGCAGTTAAACCTATTTGTATAGCATCAAAATATTTGAATAACAATTTTTCTGAGTCATAATAAGACCTGTGAGCTTCATCAAAAACAATTAAATCAAAAAATCCTGGTGTAAAATCCTGAAGTTTAAAACCTCCTTCTTTTCTTTTACTCTTTAGGGTTTGAACTGTGGTAACATACATTCTTTTATCCATCTCAAAATCTCCCTCTTCATTAAGTAAAGTTTTTGGTTCTCCTTTTAAGAAACTACCAAAACCTTGATTAAACGCCTGTCTTCCTAAAGATATTCTATCAACAACAAATAAAACATTCTGAATATATCTTGCTCTAATCAAAGCATCTATTATGGCCATTGATACTCTGGTCTTTCCTGTCCCAGTTGCCATATTGATTAATGCTTTCCTATTTCCTTTTTCTAAATGGTCTAAGATTTGTTTAACAACTTCCACATTTCTTGACCTATCAACTATCTTAGGATTAATTCCAATATTAGATAACTTTTGTCTTTCCTTAGCTAATTGAGTTCTTCTTTGTAAATCTTTTTGAGAGAATGGCCCAGATATTTCTCTGGTAGGATAACCCTTTTCTTTAAAGAACCATTTTTGTCCATTTGTTAAGAATATTGGAACAGCAAAACCAATTTGTGATTCTATGTCTTTTTGGTAAGTGGTGGCTTGTATGCTTCCCTTTTCTGCATCTAATGAAAACCTTTTAGCTTCAATAATGGCTAATGGATTGTTATGCTCATCTAACAAAATATAATCGATGAATCTCCCTTCTTCCTTACCTTCTCCTTGTTTAGGGTCGTATCTTTTAATCTTAAAATCAGACTTAACGGAATTAACTTCTCTTCTTAAGTATTCTTCTTTCCAACCAGCATCTTTGATTAGCCAAGGGTCTATAATTTTTTCTCTTGTTTCTTTTTCTGATAAGTCCATATAAAATCAATGAAACAGGACATTAAAAAGACTTTGTTATCTCTTTTTTTATTGCCTCTTTTTGTGCAATATATAGTGTTCCTTCAACTTTTACCTTTCTTTTTGCAACCTCTCTAATATAGGCTTTAAGAGTAACCAAATCATTCTATATAATGACCTGCCAATGAGGTAACAATTGAACGAATAAAAGAATAAGAATCTATTTTCTCTTTATCCTGAATAAGTGTGATTAAAAATGTATGCAAGAAGATTCCCTTACTTGTTGAAATTGTGTTTTAATTGCTCATTTCCTTAAGCTTACGCATTGTTTCTTCCATTTCTCTGTCTTCCTTAGAATTTGAAGGTCTTGTATTCTGACCTTGATTTGAAGAACTTAGTATTCTTCTTGGCTGTCCTCTCGCCATCATAGGCATTCCCGGAGGAAATGGGGGCCTTCTTCCAGGAGGGAATCCTTTTGTAGGAGATGGTCCTCCCTGATTTTTTCTTTTAAATATAATTAATTGTATTCTTTTTCTGAATATTATTGCTAATGCAATTAAAACTATTAGTATTATCAAAATAGTTATCCAAATACCTAAAGAACTTCCTTCTGAAGAAGACGTGCTACTAATGCAACAAACATCCCCTGCATCAGTACAGGAAAATGATTTTTGCTCTTCGTCTGAGTCACATTCACTCCAACAAGCACCCCCTGATGTTTCACACTCATTTGTTGAAGGCAACGGGGTGCAGGAGCCAAGACAGCATGAGCCGTCTAATGAAGAAACTGATGTTCCTGAGCAGGTTTCTTGAGAAGTGCAAAGCAATCCATTTTGAGCGGAACAAGACTGTTCAGCAGGTTTTTCAGAACAGCAGATTCCGGAACTGCAATAATAATCCGATAGAGAACTCCCATTTAATGAACTGCAGGAAAATTCAGAAGTGCAACTATATCCTGATGAAATGCAGGATGGGGTGCTGGAGCTGGAAGAGGTTTGCACAGTTTTAGGCCAGCCGGAGTAAAGCAGGAATCCAGTATCTCTAATATTGTTATTATTCCAACAACCATCTGTAGTTGTTATACTCTCAAAATAATCTTTTGAGTTAGATAATTCTATTGCAGATGAAGATTGCAAGGAGAGCATCGCCAATGCAGAATCATAAAATCGGTTATATGGTGTGTTTGGTGCCTGCCAATATTTGTTTTGTTGTTGTGATTGAATTAGTTGGGAATATTGTTCGGGACCTAATGTTATTTTGTGCAGAAACGCACTTGGAAGGTATTTTACATTGTTTTCAGACAATGCAAGTAAATAAGGGAGATATTTAGAAGAATCAGAATTAGAAGAATCTAAAGCTATTGCAGACCACAAAGTTCCCTCATAATCACAGGAATTTGAAGAAGAAAGGCACTTTGAATTTATCGTTTCAAGTGTCGTGCCGAGAGCAGCTGCAGAATGTGTCTCGGGAGAAACAAAAATCGTTGAGGCACTTGATCTTTGGTAGAGTAATGAAGACACAAAATCTTCATCGCATGAAATTGTGAAATTTTCATCTATGCAATTGTTGTTTACTTTCAGCCAAAATCCAGAATTTGAAATTGAAAGACAGGAACCAGGATTCCCTGATAATGTCTGGTCAGAGTTCAATGAAATTATTTTCTCCTCGGATTTATAGGAAAGTGTGCAGGAGGCCTGATTTCTTGTAGGAATATCAATTTGAATAAACCATAATAAATCTGCAGAGGATATTTCTTTTGATAAGAGCCATGATTTAATATTTTCCGTATTTTTGTTTATTCGATTATATGCAAGCAAAACCTGCGCCGTATCTTTTATTTCGCTTCCTGATTCTCCCCAATGATTTCCATTTATTGATTTTTCTTCTATTACAGAGATTAATTTTTGGTCGGAACCGAGAGCCAATAATCCAAAAATAGCTTCTTGCAACGAAATTGAGGTTTCTTGTTTTGAATCTATTTGATTTTCCAAACATTGATATGCTTTATTTATTGTTTCTCCACTTCCTGTTGAGCTCGCTGTATTTGAAGAAGAGGAGTTGTTTGATTCATTTGATTGAGCTATTGCGAAGGAAATCATTAAGAATGAAATTAGAAAAGTGAGGAATATTCTCTTTTTTATCATAGGTTATTAAAGGACAATTCATTTATAAAGATTTATAGTCCCCTATTAGAAAAAGATTTAAAATAAATGAACTATAAAATGCAAGGAGGCAAGATGATTAAAAGTAAAAGAAATGGATTGCAGATATTTTTGTTGTGTTTAATGCTGTCCTTTGGTTTTTTTGTTCTTTTTTCTGGTCCGGGGACAATTACAGGATTCACAATTTTTGAGCAAAGCACAGTGGAAAATTTTTCAAATGGAGTTTATATTAATACAGAGCATAACGGGACAGGAATTGTTTTGTCCGGAAATAATTTAAGCGGGAATTATACAAGCGAAATAATTGATGGAGGACAATTGGTAAATTGGAATAATATTTCAGTTGTTAAAAATAATCCTTCTGCGGATTATTTGCTCGCGGTTGATGGAACTGCAGAGGTATTTATTTCTAAAGATTCTGGAGTTAATTGGATTGAACAGACTTCAAACTATGGAGATGGTGGAGGGAGTGTAGTTGATTTATTCTCGGATGATAATTATATTTATCTATTATTTTCAGGAACAAATAAAAGAATTTATAGGTCTGAAAATCTTGGGGTTAATTGGACTTTAATAAATGATTCTCTTGGAGCCCCTGGATTTCAGGTTGGGGAGGCAGATTATAATGGAAACTTGTTTATAGCGAGGGCAAACGGAGAGGTCATTAAGTCAGATGATAATGGAACTACTTGGATAACGATGGGAGACATTAATGAGGGCTCTTCAAATACACCGAAGGGGATTACAATAAATTCTTCTGTCTCTATTTTTGTAGTTGATGGCTCTGATGCGGTTTATGTTTCCTCTGACTTGGGAGTCAATTGGGTGCAACAGACAGGAGATTATGGGGGAAACACCGCAGATGATTTAATTTCAGATGATGCTGATGAATTATATATTTTATTCAAGAGGGATGTGTATAAGTCCGTTGATGAAGGAGTTAATTGGATTATTGTGAATAATACTTTTAGCACAAATCAGGATGGTTTGACAATGATTTCTGATATAAATGACTGGTTTTATATTATAGACCCTTCGGGAGATGTATTTAAATCCGAAGATTTAGGAATTTCTTGGAACAATACGGGAGATTTTAATGGTGCAAGTGGGAGTGATGTTAAAGGACTCACAAATTATTTTGTTCAAAGCAATTTAACATATCAGGTCAGAAACTGTTCTTCTTCTGATTGTGCTGATGGCTCTTTTATTGGACCCGACGGCACGGGAGATACATTCTTTTCTGGCTCTTTTGAAGAACTTAACCTTGAAAGCCAGTATTTACAATATATTTTTTATTTTGAGAGTGAAGATTCTGAATTAAATCCTTACTTAAACAATATAGAAATAGAT
>JAUYJY010000037.1 GCA_030699205.1 Candidatus Pacearchaeota archaeon | reverse complement strand
AAAATAAAGGTTATGTTTACTGCAAGAAGCTATATAGATGTCTGGAAAAAAACAAAGAAAAATAAGATGAATGAAATGGGCGTTATTGAAATGGAAATTAAATAAACTATTTTTGTTCCTTAGATTTATTTTCTGCTATTATCGCTGTATTGTACCAATAAATGATTTCCCCCAACATCATGAGCTTTCTTCTTTCAGGAGTTCTGTCCCCTCCACGAGGACCCCATCTTGAACAATATTCTGTTAGTTTGGGGGTTTCAATAATTTCAAGAAACCCAGTAGCTCCTCCTAGGTAGTCTGTGATGCTATCTATCGCATCATCAATAGTTCTATATTCTGGCTTCGTGGGTTTTCCTGGAATTTCAAGAGTGAAAGTTCTACTCCCAAAAAAACCTTTCTTTTCCGTTCCTAATAAAATTCTAGTTATATCAGATTCTTGAGAACGTGGTGATTCATATTGGATTCTATCAACCATTTTATTTTAACTCCTTATTTGCTTGTCAAACATTCCGCTGAATGCATTTGCAAAATATGGAGAATTTATCCATACCCCAATTTCTTCATCTGCGTTGTCTTGGTGAATCATAAACAGGATTTCTTTTCTATCCACTATGAAGAATCTTCCTGAATGTGTTGATTCTTTTACTTTTAAATCATTACGGGAAGCAAATCTTTTGATTCTATATGAATCCCCTGAAAGAGATAATCTTACTTTTATATTTTCTTGGTTTAATTTGCTTAAAACTGGGAGAATTACACGGGATTTTCCTTCTATATCATCTATTGATGTGTGAATTATAATTTCTTTTTCTGTTTTTAAAACTAATTCTTTTATTTTTGAAAGTAAATTTGCCCTGCCTTTTATGTGTCCTGATAAATCTTCAATTCTTATTGGAATAACTCCATTTTTATGTAATTGAACTAACTCATCATATTCGGGAGTATCTTTTAATACAGATAATCTATCTACTTTTTCTTGAGCTTCTGTAAGGGTGTTTGTTTTCATTCTTTCTAATACAGTTTTAGGTTCAACAGCAATATATTTTACGGGCTTTCCTACTTTTATAATTGCGAAACCCCTCTTTGCAAGACTTTCAAGAACATCGTATGTTCTTGACCTTGGAACTCCGGATAATTCGGCTGTTTCTCCTGCTGAAACAACTCCCTTGGACAGCAAGGCAAGCCATACTTTAGTTTCATAAATATTAAGATTGAAGTGTTCTTTTACTTTTCTTACTAATTCTTGATTAATTATCATCTGTTTTCTCCATTCTTAATTTCTGATCTTATCTTTCCAAGTTCTAAATTCATTTGGTCAACTACGTATTTGAAATGTTCTTCAACACCAGTGTAACTCTCTCTCCCTTCCTCATATTCTTTTCTTGCCTCATCTAATTCTTCTCTTGCTTCTCTTGCCTTTTCAAGAATTTCTTTTCCTTCTTTTAAATCGGCTGTATTTCCTGTTTGAGTTATTGATTCTAATCTTGCACTTGCTTCATGCATTGTATTCTGCATATCTCTAAGAGAGAAAAATCCAAGATTATCGTTAGGTGCATCAACTATTCTTGATTCATCCATATTTAATTTATATCTTCCCGTTTGAGAATCAAATTGAATTACATCATCTCCTAAAGCCTTGATATATTTACTATCTTCAGTTAATGAGTAAGTTATTGGTTGAGTATTAAAAAAAGAAGCTATGGGAAAAGTAAGATACTTTGGAATATCCCTTTCTTCATCACTCATTAAAGCGGTGTCTCTCATAACAAAAGTTTCTGGATTAGTGTATAGTGTTTCTTCTTTGGTAAAAATGTAATCTCCGGAAAGGGCGACCATACTAAGCAGTCCACCTGAAAATAGTCCCACAACTGTAGCTATAATTTTTTCCCCTTTAACAGAACTTAATGCTCCGATTACTGCTCCGCCTATAGGTGGGGATGCTATTGTTAATCCTGCTAAGCCTGCTTTCTTTAGGGCATTTGTTAGTTTACTCATAGGAAGTGATAAAATAAAGGGTATTTAAATCTTTTGGTTTTGTTGTAACTTAAGAGGGAGAAAGTAATGGAAAAGTTTAAAAAGGAAGATGGAGAGGGATTTGTATCATGGCTAAGAGAATTGGATTTGCAGGAATGTTTAATGCTGGCGATAGTAGTGAAACTGGGAGATATGGAAGAATTCTTGAGGGATTTGTAAATCCAAGGGATGATCCCTATTTTCTTTTTAGGGATAAATTTGTTGAAGTGGATGTTCAAGGAACTGGGCAGGAATATGGATGTTATCAAGGTATTGACCATGATGGAAATGTTGTGTTAAGTCCTTTTATTACTATGGAAAGAAGACCAAGAGATCCTAATGTTCCCCCAGAACGAGGGAAGAAAATATTTTTTTGGGTAGATGAGCCTCCTTGTTTGATACCGGGAACAGCTGTTTCTGTAATAAAACCGATAAGTGGGGAGTATTTAGAGAAGATTGTTAGTGAAAGTAATTCAGGGGATGAAGTTCAAGGAAATCTTTTTGATTATAAGGTTAAATAAAATAAGCCACCGCAAGTGCGATTAAACAACCGACGGAAATGAATGGCATTGCAGGATAGAACTTTCCCTTTTCTGATTTGTAGAACAAAAATGCAAGAGAGAGAGTTGCACCTATTGAAATAATTATTGCTGGGAAAATACCGAGGGTTCTAAGAACAACTCCAGCGAGGAGTATTGGAAATACGACATCTCCGCCTCCGAGAATTGCTAGATTGACTTTTACTTTCTTTCCTTTATTCTTTGTCTTTTTATCTGCTGTTTTTTGCCTTGCGTTTTTCAAAAGAAGCCGGTCTTTCTTGTTAATATAGGGAATGAAAAATCCTGAAAATATTTTTAGTTTTTCTATTTGATATTTTGCCATTTTTTGCATAAACCCTGCTTTCCATACTGCATACATGTCATATAAAGAAATGATTATTAGCAGGACTACGACAGACCATATATTTAAAATAGGAATGAAAACAGAGGCAATTCCCGGATAGATTAACATTTCGGTTAAATTATGAACTATAATATTCCTCTGGAATATTTTTATTAGTCCGAGGGGAATTGCAATAATTAAAGCAATTAGTGCAGAGTTAGGGATTTTTATTAGAAATGCATTTAATGCTAATCCAATTCCAAGAATTACCACAATCAAAAACCAAATTCTTAGGAATATTTCTGCTTTTAGTTTCATTAGAAGAAGCATTAATGTAACTGCTATGAATAATGCAATAATAATTGAAATAGCTGAAGTTTGTGGCTGAATTTCTTGGGGAGGTTCTAAGCCATAAGGAAGATTATATTGTGTAAGTGTTATTATTTCTCCAGTGGTTTGATTTACAACCTGAATTATTTCAGGAGAATAAATTCCTGCAATAAGAATTCCTATCAGTTGAGTTATGAAGAACATGCCAATAAGAATTAAAGTTATCTTTGCTGTGTGTTTCATTTTATAAATTCTTTATCTATATAGATTATAGTATTTAAATGTATTAATTATTTTGTTTAAAAATACGACGATAAGATTTATAGCGGCTAATTTTTTATTTTGTTGAAAACAAAATAATGCCCTTGGACAACTCTAACTTTCAAAATCTCTTCCTTGTCCAAGAACTATCTTCTTCTTATTGTGCTCTGGAAAAAATAATAATCCTCTTCCCCAAATAGTGCTAAATACTTTCTCAACTAATAAATCCCCTACATTAATAGTATATTTTGCTTCTTGTCTTTTAAGAATGCTTTAAAATTTTATCAATTTTTAATAAATCTAACTCATAATGCTTAAATATTTTAATAATATCATTTAATCTCTTGTAATTTTTAATGTTGTGGTTATAGCAGAAGCATTAAATAATTGTAAGCTTCCGCTAAATAGTAAACGCATAAAAGGATACAGAAATTAAATGCCTTGCCTATATTAAGAGTTAAACATTTTGGAGGTTATTCAGATTAACATTAAAAAGTTGAAAATTTAATCTTAAAATTAAATTTATCTTAATCTGATTGTTTCCAGATTTTTAGGAACTACTGTCTCAATTCTGTACTGCCGATAAATACTTGATGCGAGATCTAAAGACCTTGACTGCTCCCCGTGGCTGACGATTATCTTTTTTGGTTTTGGATTCATTCTCGCTACAAAATTCATTAATTCATTTCTTCCTGAATGCGGTGAAAGCCCGTACATTCTTTCAACCTGCATTTTTACTTCTATTGTTTCTCCCCCGTATGATTTATCCATAGTTACAATTTTATTTCCTTCTGAAACCTGTCTTCCCAAAGAGCCAGGCGCCTGATAACTTCCAAAAATAATACAATTGTTTGGATTATCTGCTAACTGCCTGAAGTATTCTACGGATGCTCCTCCAACGAGCATTCCAGATGTTGCTATAATAATGCAGGGTCCTCCTTCAATTGCCTGCTTTCTTTCTGCTGGAGAACCTATTCTTTTGAAGACGTTTGAAAGAAATGGATTTATATCTTGGAAGATTTTATTTTTTACATTTGAACCTAAAAATTCAGGATATGCTGTATGAATTGCCGTAATGTCCCATAACATTCCGTCTAAATAAACTGGAATCTCTGGAAGTTTTCCTGTGCGGATTGCTTCTTCAACCCTCAGGAGAGTTTCCTGTGCATGACCTAACCCTAATTCTGGAAGAAGGACTTTCCCGTTTCTTGCAATTACTTTGTTGACTAATTCAAGGAACTTTTCTTCTGTTTCGCTTAACGGGGGGTGAACCTGGTCTTTTGCACCATATGTAGATTCTATCATTAAAGATTCAACTCGGGGATAACTGTTTATAGCAGGGTCTAAGAGTCTTGTTTTTGCATATTTTGAATCTCCTGTATAAACAAAGTTATGCAATCCATTTCCAATATTTACATGAGTTACTGCAGAACCTAAAACGTGTCCTGCGTTGAAGAATGTAATTCTCATATCAGGAGTGATGTCAAAAACTTCTCCAAAATTTAAACAGATTGAATGTCTAACCATCTCTTTTATGTCTTCTGCCCTATATAGCGGGGATGCGGCCTGCTTGTATGCAACACCAACAAAGTCTAATGCAAGAAGAGATGCAATATCTCTCGTAGGTGCAGTCATATATACGGGACCTTTGTATCCCATCTTATACAAATAAGGAATCATTCCGGAGTGGTCCGTATGTGCGTGAGATAAAACAATTGCATCAATAGTATCTAAACTTCCAACTTCGGATACATCTAAGTAAGGAAACCTTTCAGGGCCTTCTGAAATTCCCGGATTTATTCCGCAATCAAATAAAACTTTTGATTTTGGTGTATGGAGCATAAGACATGACCTTCCGACCTGCCTTCCAGAACCTAAGTAAGTTAATCTAACCCATATATCCATTTTTTCAGGATTCCAGTTTTCATAAATTTTAAGACCTAAATCATGGAGGAATTTTTTTCTGTAATTATTGTTTGCGTATAATACCGAACGAATTTTTTCCGTTATTTTTGAAGGAATTGCGGGACTTCTTTGTATTTGGGGTATCCACATTGTTGAATTTCTTATATCTTTTAATATACTCCCCTGTTTTCCTATGACTATTCCGGGTTTTTTTGATTCGATGATGACGATACTTCTTTGAATATCAAAAATAATATTTTCTATTTCCGCTTCTTCCGGAACTAATTCGCGGATAGTTTTTTCTGTTTCCTCTTCGGACAGCAAAATACTTTTGTGTGCTCGGAGTTCTATTCTTTTTTTAATTTTTGAAACAATTTCTTTTATCTTCCCCTCGCCTTCTTTAAAAAATTCCTTATCCTCTGTGTAAACTACAATATTTGCAGCTTCAAAAATTGCTTCGCTAACTACTCCATTAGGGAGTTCACTTTTAATATTTTTTAAAATTTCAGTCATTTTAATTTTTCAAAATCAATTGTAAAGTATGAGTGTTAATTGTAGCTTGCGGTTATTTTCTGGGAGACTTCTTCTTTTATTCCTGCAGAGGTTATTGAGAATACATCTATTCCGCTTCCCGATGCAGTATCTCTTTCTGTTGAAGCCTTTAAAGATTCTACTGCTAAATGAATTCCTTCCTTTAATGAAAGGTCTTTTCTCCACTGCCTTTCCAGAAGACCAAGAATATAGGGCATTCCCGAAGAAAAGTTAGCGTCATATTCTTTTACTGGATATACTCCGCCTGCCGGCTCAATAGTATAAAGTTCTGTTGTACCGTCTTCATTTACTCCACCAACTAAAGTTCCAACCATATGGGGTATCATCGAAGGAGTTCTTATGCTCCGATACAAAAACATGCCTATGAAACTTGCGGCTTCTCTCACCGAAGGTCTTGTCTTTGTTCTTAATTCGTGGAGCCTTAATTCTGCCGCGATTATTTTTTGAGTCATGTCTATATCTGAAGCAGTCCCTGTGCCAGACATGAGAATATAATTATTTATCTGGACAACTTTTCGTTCGTTCTTGCTCATTATGATGCTTCCGCCGACAGTTGCCCTTCTATCAGCTCCCATTATGATGCCGTCCTTACAAACGACTCCAACTAAACTTGTGTTTGATTTTATTATACTTTTAGAAATTTCTTCATCCATAATAAACTATAAAAGCCTCTATCATATTTATGAAAAAAAGATGTATTTAAATGTTTGGGTGACTGGTTTATTTTCCTGCAGAATATTGCCAGAGATATTTGTGCCTGCTTGAAGAAAGTTAATTATCTTCTTTTTTTGAAATACCATTTTCTTTTTTCAGGCGAATTATGTTATCTACAAAATTTTCTATTTTTTGTTCGTGGCTTACAATAATTAATTGACCTGCATTTAATTCCTGAAAAATATCTCTTACTTTATCTAACTGGGATTCTGAAAAACCATCTGTAGGTTCGTCTAAAATTACTAAATCGCGGGTTTTTATTTTACTTAAGATTGAATTTATTATCTGGTTTAAAGCGAGCCTGTATGCAAGAGCTACTGCAGTCCTTTCTCCTCCTGAAAGAAATGAATAATCTAATTCAAAATCCCCTTGTGTGATTACTGGGGAAAAACTTTCGTCTAAAAAAACCTGAAAAGAATCTGTTGTGAGCATAGAAAACCATTTGTTGAATATTATTGAGAATTCTTTTCTTAGCGTAATCATTATATTCTTTTCTGTGAAGCTTATGAGATTTGAAAAATTATTTGAAAGCCAATCTTCTATTTCCTGAATGTAAATCAGCTTAGTTCTCTTTTTTTCTCCATGTGTGATTTTTACATTTATCTCATCTATCTCTTTCTTTGTTATTTGAAGTTCTTTTCTTAATTCTGCTGACTCTATTTCGGCATTCTTCTCAATATTAAATGCATTTTTTAGATCTTCTTTTTTTATTTTTAAAAGATTGTCAAATTTAGAGAATTCAAAGGTTGAAGTTTTTAATCCTGTGAGGTGTTCCTCTAACGAATCAATGTCCTTTAGAAGACTTTCTTTTGTCTTTGTGAGGTCTTTTATTTTTTCTTGTGCTTGATTTAACTCTTTAAGATTTACTTTTTGTATTTCTAATGAAGATTTAGCATTTACTAAAAATTTTAATTTTGTTTTTTCCTCTTCCAGATTATTAAGGGTTTTTTCTTTTTCTATGCTTAGTATTTTCTCTTCTTTTTCATTCTTGGATATTTGTCTTTCTGTTTCATTTAATATGTTGTGCTTGTGATTCTCTTTTACATCCTGAAGACATGTGGGGCAAATGTCTATCTTAAAAATTCTGTTCTTTTTCTCTAAATCCCTTTTTTTTAACAGGCTTATAGAGTCTAATTTGGATGAAATTTCAATTAAATAAGAACTCAATTCTTCTATATTTTTATTTTTTAATGAAATTTCAGTGATAACTTCATTAAGTTTTGATTCATCAAATTGTTCCTGCCCAATATTTAGTTTAGATTCAAGATTTTGAATATCTTTTATTATCTCGGCGGAATATTCTCTTTTTGTTGAAAGCATAATTTGGGTTTTTTCTATTTCTTTCTTGAAGTTTTCTTTTTCTTTTACTAATGCTTCTAATTTTTCCACTTCTTTTTCTATTTGTTTCCTGTTTTCCTTTTTTGTTGTTAGTTCCTTTTCTTTTTCAAAAATCTTTTTTTCAAGTATTGCTATAAATTTTATATTTGAATCCAAATCATTTTTTATTTCTTCTAAATTGTTTATTTCTGCCTGCAAAATTCTTGATTCATCTTTTAAATTAGATGTAATTCTTTGAAGATTTTCTTTGATTCTTTTATATTTGTCTATGCCAAATACGTGCCTTAAAACATCAAGTCTTGATTCTGCATCATCCAATATTATCTGTTTCATTTGTTCTTGAGGGGTATAAACGGTATATTTGTAAAGAAGGTTGTTTTTCCTGATAAACTCTATTGGATAATTTAACAGCCCAAGAATTTTTGTTTTTATCTCTGTGATTGAAGATTCAATTTTTTCGTTTTCTATAGTAATTGAAGCGTATTCGTTGCTTACCGACTTTGAGCCTCTTTTTAAACCTCTCTCAATAATTATTCTTTTTCCGTCTATTTCAATCTCTAATTCTACTTTTCCGGCAGAGGCATTATTTGCTAAAAGTGCTGAACCTCTCTGTCCTGCCTGTAAACCGAATAATGCATATTCTATTGCTAAAAGAATTGATGTTTTTCCGGAGCCAATGTCTCCTGAGAGAAGAACAGAACCATCTGGAAAGATTATTTCTTCATCCGAATAGCTTCTTATATCTTTTATTTTTATTCTTTTTAATTTCATTCTTATTCTGCACTAATTATTTTTTTAGCTTCTGAAAATAATCTGTCTTCAAAAACCCTTGATGTCTCATCTTCTTTTTTTTCAACTTCCAAAGCTGAAACTAATAGACCTATTAATTTGTTAAACTTGTGGGGATTTTTTTCTGCGAATTTGGAAATTATTTCTTCTTCTAAATTGTCTGATTTTATTTCAACTTCCAAATCAGCAATAGGTGCAAGCAATTTAGTTGTATTTTTTAAAAAAAAGTAAACTCCCTCTTCCTGTAAGTAAGATTGTATTTTATTGAAATTTATATCGGACACTTTTCCCCTTTCTAAAACGCCTTTTAATTTTAAAATAACTATTTTATTTCTTATTTCCTGATTTTTTAGTTTTTCAATTAATTTTTCTGTGGCTGTTAATGCATCTGTTATCTCTATATCTAATACAATCACCTCCTTTAATTTTAGTTCTTGCCTTTTTATTTCGCCTTTGGTGTCGATGATATAAAAACAACCGTGATTTAAAATTTCTAATTCAGAGGCATTGTTGGGGAATGTAGGTCCTGCATATACTCTGCTTGGATTTTGCTTTTCATATTTTAGGTGTAGATGTCCTAATGCAAGATAATCAACTTTTGGGAGGTCTTGATAGTTTACGGAAGGTATTGGAAGAGTTCCAATTGCGTCTGTTAAAGTTGTGTGTAACGCAAGAATTTTGAATAATCCTGGGGAATCGTGGATTTTTATTTTTTTTATATCATGCACTTCAAGTCCTGATTTCTTTCCGGGATATCCGTAAAGGGCGATGTTTTTGTAAATTGTGGGAAGAAGCATGATGGAATCATTATAAGGTTCAAATTTAGAAATGTTTACTGCAAATCCTGCTTTTTCTAAGACGTCTAAGAAACTTTTTCCTGAAACTGAATAGTCATGTGAGCCGGCGATGAGGAAGACTGGAATTTTTGCCTCTTTTAGTTTTCTAAATTCGTGAAATGTTTCTTTTATTGTATCAATTGGAGGATATGCCGAATCAAATAAATCTCCTGCAATGAGTATAAAATCTACATTTTCTTTTACACATATAGATAATGCATTTTGGAAGCTTAAAAAATTCAGTTCCTGCAATTCGGGATACCTCCACCCTCCAAGATGGCAGTCGGCGAGATGTGCAAATTTCATTATATAAAACCTATATTTATCATGAAATCCCACATTTCTTGAGGTATTTATTGATTATTGTGATTGGACAGAATCTGAAAAGCATGGGGGATTTGGGAATGTTTAATCCTGCGATTTATGGTAGCAGAAGACAAAATATAGATAATTCTGATAATTGGAACACTATTTGTCCAGAATTCTCTATCTGTACAATTCTGAAAATAATTGTGCTAATCAACAGAATTGTCCATATTTTGAACAGTTTTTTGTTCTTCCGCTAATAGTCTAAGACAAATAC
>JAUYJY010000028.1 GCA_030699205.1 Candidatus Pacearchaeota archaeon | reverse complement strand
CTCCCTGCCCAGAGTGCCTTAAGGACAGGGAATCAAAAAGAGGTTAGATATCACTTTTTCAAGTGAAAATAAACAAGTAGGAGTGGACTATTGGAGGAACTTTTTTCCCACGAAAAAGCCCTTCAGTCATCCTACTTGATTAAAATAAAAAATTAACCAAAAATTTGTTTAAAGAATTTCCTGATAAAGTTAGTGTTCTCTTCAGATTTAACTCTTGTAGATATATCATCTTCGGAGTGGTCTTCAGAAGGAGATTCTTCTTGAGTTGAAATCACAGATGTTTTTTCATACATTGTAATGTATTCTCTAAGAGAAACATCAGTTTCCTCTCCATTAATTATTTGCTTGTCTGATACTCCAATCTTTCCATACCATTTATTGGAAGAAGAACTTTCTCTTTCAATTTCTACAACAACCTTTCCTTCTATCTCTTCACCATTAACATTCTGGATAAATAAATTTCCCTCATAGGTTCTGATTGTGTCATCTTCATTTTTCTCAAGAAGTTTCAAGCTCATCTTTCCTTCAGTATCTGCTCCCTGAATATATGATTTAATTTTTTGAGGTCCATCGCTTCCAGCATCCTGAAACTTAAATTCTAAATCAATAAGAGAAAAAGTGCCTTCATAAGAAAAACTTTCTCTACTATTCGCCTTAACACTCACAACTCCACTTCTTGTAGAGATTGAAGGTTCTGGTCTCAATATTCTCTCTTCAGTATAAAAAATAACATTTCCCTTATAACTTGCATCTTCTCCTCCAATTTCAAGAGTTCCAGTCCATGTTTTTATCTTGCCCTTATTATATTTGCTTTCAAGACTTACTTCTAAAACTCCATCAGTATTTGAAGGGCCCCTTAGATTAAATACCATCTTATCCTCAGATTCAACTCCAACTCTTTCCAAGTCAAATGTCTTTCCTCCAATATTTAGCTTTCCCTTAGTTACGCTCAGGAAATTAGAATCTTCTGAAAAGTAAATTGTATTTTTCAAAAAAATACCATTTATCATAGCAGCAGAATCTTCGTCGTTATAAGTAAATCCCCAAACTTGAACAAGCTTTCTGGATCTAGATAAAACATCTCCCGAAGAAATGCCTTCTATTTCCACTTCTATTTCCGTTTCAACTTCATATATATCTAAGGAGTCAAGAGAGTCTCCTTCCACATATTCTCTAACTTCTGCGATTTTTTTGTCATCAGAGCTAAAAATTCCAAGTTTTCCTTCTCCTTTAGCCGCTATTGCAATTCCTGCAAATAAACTCGAAATCAGCAAAACAGTTAAAACTATTCCTATTGTTTTCATTCTATTAATACCTCCTTTCATTTCATTTGCGTCGTTTATGACTTTCGTTTTCATATCTTTTACAAGAATAAAGTATTTAATAATGTCATGTGGAACTATAACGGAACAATAATGGAAGCATTAAATAATTATAAGCTTCCGCTAAATAATAAACACATAAAAATATACAAAAATTAAATTCATCTACTATAAAATGGACATAGAAGAAATAAAATCCAAGAAATCAATAAAAGAACTCATACAATTTTCAATAATAAATATAGACAAGTCTTCAGGACCTACAAGTTTCTGGACTTCGCAATTTGTTAAACGCTCTTTAGATTTAAAAAAAACAAGCCACCTAGGCACTCTTGACCCCCAAGTTTCGGGAGTTCTTCCCGTTGCATTAAACAGGGCATGCAGATTAAATGAATACTTAATGCACCGCAACAAGACATATGTTGGAATTATGCGTTTACATGGGAAAGTTTCTCTATCCGATTTAAAAAAAGAAATGCAAAACTTCGTAGGAGAGATAATTCAACTTCCTCCAGTAAGGAGCAGAGTAAAACGTGCAGAAAGAACCAGAAAAATAGAAACATTCAACATATTAGAAATTAAAGGAAAAGATGTCTTATTTGAATCAGATGTTCAGGCAGGAACTTATATCCGTAAACTAATACACGATTTAGGAGAAAAAATGGGCGGAGCACATATGCTTGAATTAAGAAGAACAAAAGCAGGTTTATTTGATGAACAAGATAAATATTACCCAATAGTAAATCTTTATGATTTCAAAAAAGCCATAGAAGAATATAAATTAGGAAATGACGAGGCATTAAGAGAAATACTAATTCCCGGAGAAATTATTTCTACAATCTTACCAATAGTTCAAATCCGAAAGGATGTAGTAAAAAAAGCTTTAACCGGCTCCCCCATATTTCCTTCTTTCTTGAAAAATACAGATGAAATAAAAAAACTAAAAGAAAATGATAAAATCTGCATTTTTTGTGATGACAAATTTATCGGAGTTTACAATTATATCGGAAAAGAAAATCTAACTGCTAAGCCGGAATTTGTCCTTAATTAATTTTTAGATTTCAAAAACTCAAAACTAATAAATTTCCTTAGTACATATCCTATTAAAATTACTATTAAAATTATCACAAAGATTTTTTCTATTCCCTTAGCAATATAAAGAAGTCTTAAAATCCCTTGTCCAGCTAACCAACCCAATGGAACCATTATTAAAAACCAAATAAAACATGCAAACCCATTAAATAATAAGAATTTTTTTAAACTATGTTCTCTATGAGCAAGATAAATTACAAATCCAATCCGTGCACCATAAATAAACTTAGAAAATATGAGTGCTCCAAGATATTCTCTTTTATCCAAATTATTAATTAATTTCTTGACCATTCTATTTTTCTCTTGGAATTTCAGTTTCCCATTTATTTTTTTAACGATGCTTGATTTTGCTAAAAAATAAATAACTGCATCATGGATAAGAACTCCAATAAATCCAAATAACACAATAATCTCCAGTTTTAGAAATCCAACTCCTGATAATATAATCACAAACAAAAATAAATCTTCGCTTAAAAATCCGGCAATTAACGAAAGAAGAACTAAATTTGAAGAAAAATATATCAACAATAATTCAAGCAAACCCATCCTAATAATTAAGTTCTTTTATTTTTAATACTTCTCAATATAGCCTAAGACATTTATAATTGAAAGGTATTTGTCTTAGACTATTAACGGAAGAACAAAAAACTATTCAAAATATGGACAATTCTGTTGATTAGCACAATTGTTTTCAGAATTGTACAGATAGAGAATTCTGGACAAATAGTGTTCCAATTATCAGAATTATCTATAGTCTAAGACATTTATAATTGAACAGTATTTGTCTTAGACTATTAGCGGAAGAACAAAAAACTGTTCAAAATATTTTGTCTTCTGCTATATATTTTGTCTTCTGCTATAGAAAAGATATTAAAGAAGATATATTTCTAAAATAAATGGAAGAAAGAAAAAGTTGTCAGTGGCCAGGAAAAAACAAATTAATGAAAGAATATCACGATAAAGAGTGGGGGATCCCATTACACAATGATGGGAAGTTATTTGAGTTTCTTATCTTAGACGCGTTTCAGGCAGGGCTCTCGTGGGAGATAATCCTAAACAAAAGAGAAGGTTTCAAAAAAGCTTTTGACAACTTTGATGCAAAGAAGATTTCAAGATACACAGAAAAAGACGAAGCAAGATTAAAAGAAGATGCAGGAATTATCAGAAATAAACTAAAAATAAAAGCAACAATTATAAATGCTCAAAAATTTTTAGAAGTTCAGAAGGAATTTGGTTCTTTTGATAAATACATCTGGCAGTTTACTGAAAACAAAGTAATAAAAAACAGGTTCAAATACAATTCAGAACTTCCATCTAAAACAGCTGAATCAGACAGAATGTCTTTAAGTTTAAAAGAAAGAGGTTTCAAATTTGTAGGTCCAACAATTTGTTATGCCTTCATGCAAGCATCCGGAATGGTAAACGACCATTCTACAGATTGTTTTAGATACAAAGAGGTTCAAAAATGAGGGAATTTGTATATTATTCAAGAACCGCACCGACAAAAGGAAACCAGGTAAAAGAAGACCTGCGTGCAGGTCGTTTAGATATTGCAATTCACACAGTAATTTCTGCATTGTTTCTTTCACATTCAATAAGAAAAGACACAAAACTTCATTTGATTTTTGCAGGACCTCCTGACCCGGTAAAACATCTTGAAATTTTCCCTGAAACCCTTGGTGTGACAGGCGTAGACAAAATATATCTTAATAAAAAAGATGTCTCAACCGTTCTAAAAAAAATGCTTTACAAATACAGAGAGGGAGAAAAACACGAAGTTTTCCCCGGATTTTTTATTGAAAAAAAATCCCTCTTAAAAGTTTTAGAAGAACTCCAAAAACATGGAAAAGACCTATACTTATTAGACCAAAAAGGCGAGGATATTAGGACGGCGGAAATTTCAGAAAATCCCGTTTTTATATTAGGAGACCATATAGGTTTGCCCGCAAAAGAGCTAAAACGCCTCAAAAAAATATGCAACTCAATAAATATCGGAAAAAAGACATATTTTGCATCGCACACAGTTGCAATAGTGAATAACGAATTAGACCGAAGAGAAGAAAGATGAATCTCTTTTAGGGCATATAAGAATTAAAACAAGAACCAAGATAGGACATAACAATCAAACAACAACAATCATTAAAAACCCAACTTATTCTAAGTTCTCATGGCAAAAGGAGTAGCAATAAAACTTATTTCTTATGAGGAAACAATTCCAAAGGTTTTGAAATTAATTAAATTTGATAAAGAATTAAAAAAACACGAAAAAATAGTCTTAAAACCAAATTTAATTCCCGGATTTCCCGAATTATCCACAAAACCAGAATTTTTAAGCCCAATATTGAAGTTTTGCATGGAAAATAAAAATCCCGGCACCGAAATCTTAATTGCAGAGGGATGTGACGGTCAAGAAACTTCAGAGGTTTTTGATGAATTTGGATATACCCGACTTGCTGAGAAATACGGTGTTGGATTGATAGATTTAAACAACACAGAAACAGATGAAATAGAAAACTCCGAATTTTTAAGATTCACCACCATAAAATATCCAACTATCCTTAAAGAAAGTTTTATTATTTCAGTCCCCCAACTTGGAAAACACGGAGAATTAGGTATTGCGGCTTCATTAGATAATATGCTCGGAGCGTTTCCATCAAAGCACTATAAGGGGTTCTTTTCATCAACAAAAAACAAGCTTTCAAAATATCCGTTAAAATATCAAATTCATGATATATTAAAATGCAAGATGCCTGACTTTGCAATTATAGACGCGAATGAAATAGGGAACCTTTTAATTGGTCAGCCATTGGAAATGGATAAACAGGCATCAACAGCACTCGGTTTAAATTGGAGAAATGTTCAGCATCTGCGTTTGATAGATGAAAGCATAACCGAAAAGACTAAAAAAGAGGAAGAAGTAGATAGTATTATAAAAGAGTCAAATTAATCACCTGAAGTAATTATAAGAAAGAAAGATTTTCTCAAAGATTTATAAATATAAAAAAGAAAAGATTTCAAGAAGAAAAATACTTAAAATTTTTCAAGGATGGCAAACATATGCAAATTAGCAAATACTTACATACTTAGAAAAAATATTATAAAGAAAATATATTCTAATTAATACCTAACTTTCTCAGATATTTCTTCAAATCTTTATAATCATTACCTCTATCAATAATATAGCAGAAGACAAAATATTTTGAACAGTTTTTTGTTCTTCCGCTATACATTAAAAAACATAAAACTATATTAACCCCAATCATTCTTAATCAACATGAAAAAATCAATGCGTTTCTTCGTCTCAGGTTCGATTCAGCCAACCATCTTCAGTCGATTCATAAAAGAAAATGCAGACAAATTAAATATCAAAGGATTCATAAGAGCATTAGACAGCGGAAAGATGGAAATATTTGTTGAAGGAGATACAAATTCAGTAACTCTAATGGCACCCATATGCCAGAAAGGACCAAGACATTCAATAATAAAACAAGTCGAAGAAAAAGAAGAGAAATATCAGGGATTTCCAGATTTTAGAGTATTAAATTTCTAATCATCTTACCAAATTTATGATTTATAGATCAATAAACCCCCACAATTAAACAATTAAAAACAAAAAAATTAAAAACAAAAAACTAAATTAAGATTATTCTGCTTTATTAGATTCTTCATCTCCAGATTTCTCATCCTCAGATTCTTCTTCATCTCCAGAATCGTCGGAACTTTCCTCAGTCGAGTCGTCGTTCTCTTTTTCAGACTCTTCCTCATCCCCCGATTCTTCCTCATCTCCAGATTTCTCATCCTCTGTCATTTCTTCTTCACTCATTTTAACCTCCCTGATTATTTTCCCTACTAATCACATTATATAAAGATTATGAATCAAAATTTCACAGGTTTAAACGAACACAAACACTTATAAACCAAATTCAAAACCTTTCTGCAAGGATGTCAAATCTTAATAGTCACTAAACCTTCATATCAAATATTAACTTAACACATTGATTGAACTTGTTCCAATTTTTATACAGAAAATTAAAATTTGATTTATATTACTTTAAATCTCTCATTTTCACAACATCATGATTATCTGAAGTTTCACGAAGTGAAATTTTGTGATTTTTTGCAGGAAAATCCAAGATAATCGCTCAGCCTGTCCCATAATTATTTTTAAAAACAAGTCAGAGGTCTTCTCTAAAAATAACTCCATTTTATTAAATTTATCTTTTTCTAGCAAGAAAAATAAATTTCATATAACCCACTCTTTATTAATCATTATCCTGGAAGTTTATGAAATAAATCAGACATCAAATTAATCATTTCAAATCAATTGCATTAATAACTCAAAAAACAAAAAGAGAATAATTAAAAACAACCATTTTCTTAAAGTAAAATGGGAAGAGAAGATCAAATAATTTCAGAACGCATTAGAAAATTAAAATATCTAAGGGCTCAGGGAATAAATCCATACCCATATAATTTTGACGTAAAAGATTATTCTGCGGATTTGCAGGAAAAGCACAAAAAACTTAAACCAGGACAAAAATCAAAAGCAAAAGCAAAAGTCGCAGGCAGGTTAATGTCTCTAAGAAATTTAGGAAAGATATCCTTCGGAGTTTTACAGGATAATAATGGAAAAATACAATTAACTTTCCAAGACAAAGAAACTCCCAAAAAATTTCTAGAACTCCTAAAAAAATATATTGACACAGGCGATTTCATAGGTGTAGAAGGAACAATGATAAGAACTCAAAGAGGAGAGCTTTCAATTTTAGTAAAATCCCTAACTTTACTTTCAAAATCTATTTTACCCTTGCCTGAAAAATGGCATGGAATCAAAGACGAAGAATCAAGATATAGAAAAAGATATTTAGATATCCTAATGAATCCAGAAATAAAGGAAATGTTCCTCAGAAAAAGTAAGTTCTGGAATTCAGTTAGGTCATTTTTATTAGATAATGGTTTCCTAGAAGTTGAAACACCAGTATTAGAAAATGAAGCAGGAGGCGCGGCAGCAACTCCTTTTGCAACACATCACAACGCATTAGACACAGATGTTTATTTAAGAATTTCAATGGGAGAACTTTGGCAGAAAAGATTGATGGTTGCAGGATTTGATAAGACATTTGAAATCGGAAGACAATTTAGAAATGAGGGGATGGATGCAGACCACTTACAAGACTATACTCAAATGGAGTTTTACTGGGCATATGCAGATTATAAAATGGGGATGGATTTTGTCACCAGATTATACAGAAAAGTCGCAAAAGATGTATTTAAAACAACAAAGTTTACACGATCTGGACACACATTTGACCTTTCAGCGAAATGGAAAATAATAGATTATGTTACAGAAATAAAAAAACAAACAAACCTAGATATTTTTAGTGCGTCAAAAAAAGATATCATAAAAAAACTAAATGAACTACATGAACCATTCGATTCCAATGTTGATAAATTTAGGCTAGTTGATATATTGTGGAAACATTGCAGAAGAAAAATTGCAGGTCCTGCATTCCTTACGGGACAGCCAGTTGATATAACGCCTTTAGCAAAACGCCTCCCCACAGATCCTAGAAAAGTTGCACAATTTCAGATAATTCTTGCAGGAAGTGAGGTTGGAAATGGGTATTCCGAATTAAATGATCCATTAGACCAAGAAGCAAGGTTTCTTGAACAAAGAAAGCTTGGAGAAGCAGGGGATGAAGAAGCTCATGTGCATGATAAGAGCTTTGTAGATGCATTAAAACACGGAATGCCCCCCACTTGCGGATTTGGATTCTCAGAAAGGCTTTTTTCATTCCTCGAAGGAAAACCAATAAGAGAATGTGTTATCTTCCCCTTAATGAAACCCTTAGAATCAAAAAACAAATAAAATGGTTGAACTAATAATAAAGAGCAAGATAAAATCTGCAGTCCCAGATATGCAAGTCTCTGGAGAAGTCCCGGAAGCCCTGAATAAATTAATTTTAGAAATCCTCGATAAAGCATCCGGAAGAGCAAAAGCAAATGGCAGAAGAACCCTCCAAGCAGGAGATTTATAAAATAAAAACCCCTTAGATAAGTATGAAAAAGCTAACAATATCATTGATATATTTAATCCTCCTAGTGCAGACAGCCTCCGCGTTCACATTTCTAAATATTTATGTAGATGAAAAAGGTCAGGCAACATTTCTCGGAGAAAGTTCTGACTCCCCACCATTGCCGGCAGGAATAGAAATTAGAGGTTCAACAATTTCTGGAAAAACAAATTCACTCACTGCAAAACAAGGAGGCCTGTGGAACTTCTTTTACTCTCTTCCAGATTCAGAAATTAACCTCGTTCTTCCAAAAGATGCAGTAATAAAGTCAATATCAAATGGAGATATATCAATAGATAGGGAAAGAATATCAATTTATTTTATAAATAATATAAATTTAACATACGAAATAGACGATTCCATTGCGACAGCCATTGGAGTTTCTCAAAGTACTTTCCTAATTATAATCATTCTTGTTGCAATTATTGGAGTTTTAGTTGTTTTCTTAATAAATTATTCTAAAAGAGAAAACGAAGACCATGAAAAGATTAATGACATATCTAATCTTAAAAAGTTTTCTAAATCTCAGAATAAATCTAAAAATCAGGACAATCGTAAAAAAATTCAAAAAGATAAATTAAAAATAATGTCTAAGGTTTTAAACACCCGCGAAAATACAATCATAAATGCATTAAGGAAATCTGGGAAAATCAAGCAGTCTCATCTTCGTAAGTTGTGTGAAATTCCAAAAGCTTCTTTTTCAAGACATATACAGGAATTAGAAAAAAAGAAATTAATCAAACGTTCGGGAGAAGGAAAGAACAAGTTTGTTGAATTAACTAATGTCTCCCTCTAAAAAATAAATATCTATTTTTAGAAGTTTTTTGAATTTATATAAAAATTTCATTTATTAATCAAACTAAACACATTCCAAAGTTATCATTTAATTTAGTCTCTAAATAAATTCTATTTCTTCAAAGCCTTTCTCTGCAATGGTGCTTTATCCGGCTTCTTAAACACACTATGTTTCTGCGTCTTCGCAAGTTTTTCCATTGCCTTTTCTTGAGCTTTTTCTACCGATTTCTCTTTTTCTTTTTCCTCAACTTTATCGTCGACACCATCTTTATTTTCATCAACACCACCTTTATTTTCATCAACTTTATCCTCTAACTTTTCCTCTTTCTTATCTGTCTTTTTCTTTTCAACCTTCTTATGTATTCTTTCCTGTCTTGCTTTCAGGAATTTTACAGATTCAGGAACATTTGCAAGCTCAACTTTAATAATATCTTTATCCCTTCTAACAACAACTTTTATTTTTGCAGGAGGTTTTTTAGCTCCTCTCGCCCAGAATTCATTATTTAAATAAACATCCAACTTTACTTTATTTAAATCTCTGTCCGGAACTCTCATATGTTTTGCAACAAATTGTTTAATAGCCTTAATTCCTCTAGCAGTTCTCTTATATTTTGAAACTTTCATCCATTCTTTTCTTAAAGGGATAATATATTCTCTTTCATTAACAAATTTTTTTTCAGCCATTTTATCTTGTTTAACCTAAGTGTTTTTTACTGGTTTTTCTTGGTTTAATTTTTAATTTAGTTCTTCTCCAATGTCTTCTTAATTTAGTCATTTCCGAAGGATGTTTTCTTTTTCCAGTTCCGAACTTTTTTAAAACAGCCCACACCGGAGTCCATTTAGTTCTTCTTCCGTGAACAGCCAATTTAACTTTCTTAGGATAATGCTTTGTCATCTTTTGACACCCATTTGAAAAACATAAATGCCTAACCATTTTCTTACTAATTTAATCTTCTCACTACAAATATAATTCATTCCTTAATTTCCTCCAAAAATTTCCTTCCATTTTCTGTTAAAACTCTCCCCTTTCTTTTGGCTTCCGATTTCCCAACGAAACCCGCACTTTCTGCCTGTTGTAAAATCGTCCTAATTATTTTTCCGCTTCCCTTTCTAAACTTATTAGGTCTCTTTCCCCTTTCCTTTCTCCCCCCATACCTTGTTCTTAACCTCTCAACACCAACGACTTCTCTTAGATAAATCTGTCTCAAAATACTCGCACTTCTTTTAAACCAAAAATCTTTTTCTTCAATAGGTCTTTGCCTTCCAGGTCCAGATTTAACAAATTCAACCCATTCTGGAGCTTTAAACTTCCCATCCTTTTTTAAAGCTTCAGCTAATAAAGAATTATACTTTCCAGCTTCAATTTCTCTTATTAAACTCATCTTAACATAACGTAAATGTATCTAAAAAACTGCCCTTATAAACATTTTCTTTTTGTGTTCTTCAGAAAATGTGAGCTTAAAAATTTCCTGTTTTTATTGTAAACCTTTTTCTTTAATGTTTTTGAAAAAGGTGAATTCACAAAAAATAATATGCATAACATACACTCATTAAAAAGATAACAATCGCTATTTCAAGGGCCGTCTTATCAAGACAATAGTAAATCCAATAATCTTGTAATCAAACCTTCCCTTTAATTTTTGAGTCAATTCTTCTGCGATTCCCTTAATTTTTTCTCTTTCAGATATTGCATTTTTTAAAACACTAATCCTCACTTGTCTGTTATTTTTAAAAGCCCCTTGCAATGTAAAAATAAAATTATCTGTAACTCCATTTTTTCCCATCTGAAACTTAACAAGACCTTTTCTCATCTGCAAATCCTCACTCCCCCAGCAGGCAATGCGGCAAGAATCTCATTTTTACTAATCTCTCCATCATTAATTTCAACAGCGATTTTTACAACCATATTCTTCTTGTCTATTTTTCCAGGGCAAATAACTGCAAGCACTTCTTCTTTATTCACTGTTTTTTCAGGAACAGCCCTCAGAATATTTTCTTGCTTTGTCAACGCAAGCCTCAAATCAACTACAACTCTTTTCACTTCTCCTGAAACTTTCCACGTCCCTGTTTTCATACTCTTATCTTTTTTTATTTGATTTAAGGAAAAAATATCCACTTCAACTTTTTTCTTTCCTTCTTTCCATGCCCTGCTAAAACATCCTGTAAAAATTGCACACTCATCTAAATCAGATTTTATAATTTTTTTCATATCTGAAACAATAACTGAAAACGGACTTCCGGGAGCCCTTGTATGCATTACATAATAATTTTTATTATCATTCTTTAATTCATTAAGCAATCCATCATTTTGTTCCGCGCTTTTGCCTCCAACAACGAGTTTTTTCCCAGAAGTAAAAAACCACTTATATTTTTTATATGAATCAAACTTCATAAAAAAATCAGCTTTCAAAGGTATTTTAATCTTCCTACCCCAATACATTGTAAAGGTTGGTGATATAGTCTAAGACATTTATAATTGAACAGTATTTGTCTTAGACTATTAGCGGAAGAACAAAAAACTGTTCAAAATATGGACAATTCTGTTGATTAGCACAATTGTTTTCAGAATTGTACAGATAGAGAATTCTGGACAAAT
>JAUYJY010000001.1 GCA_030699205.1 Candidatus Pacearchaeota archaeon | reverse complement strand
GAAGAAAACTTATTCCATTATAACAATCTTTGTTTTTCCACAACCATTCGCCCACTTCTTTCCATTCATCATCTTTTAAAGAAATAGTGCAACTTTGATTGTGTGTATTTTGTCCATCTCTATGTCCCGGTAAAATCCAGTTTTCATATATGCTCTTTACTCTTGATAAAAGATCTAATGGAGATTCTTGCCTTGTAATAGCGCCCTCTGGAGATTTAATGGGAATAGAAATAACTGCTTGTGTCAATGGTTTAAAATAATCATTTTCTACAAGTTTTGGAAACTTTTCTTTTAAATATTTATATATTGCCTCATTTTTCCCCACACGAAGCCTTCTTATATAGTAATCATTATGCCAAGCGTGAATACCACTTGAAGTTCCTAAAACCAGCGAAGTCGTTCCAGAAGGCTTACCAAGTGTCGTTCTTGCTGCTTTGTTAATACCTATCAGTTTTGCTATTTTTTCATTCTCTTCTAAAACAATATTAGCACTCTCCTGAAGATTTATTTTTAAAACTTTACCACTTGCGATACCTGTCATACTAACACCAAGTAAAGAATCTTTTTCTGTTGCTTTTTTCCAACATTCACGCAAATAATGAAAATCGGTATAACTTGCTTGTAGTGTTCCGATAAAAGATGCCGCCCTACATCTTTCATTAAAATCATTTTGTTCTTCAATATTAGAAACATTTATTTCCGTAAGATTACAAAATGAAAATGGTCGTAACGATGCTTCAAAACAAGGATTAAATCCTGAATCTTTACAATGACTTAGATAGATGCCTGGTTCTCCAGATCTACTTTGTTCTATCGCTTCCCAAAGTTTATTGAAGTTACTTCTTTTAAATCTATGACGAAGCACTGTTGCAGAGTTATTTGCTCTACCGAGTTGAGGGTTTAACTCCCACCAGTTTCCTCTCTTACAGGTGAGCATTTCTTCATCATCAATAGAAAACAATGAGACCAAACTCGCGCGTCTGATTCCGCCGGATAAAACAGCGTCAGCAATATGACAAATAATACTATGTGCTTCAAATGGAGAAAGTTTTTCTCCTTCTACTTTAGATTCTAAAATCTTTCTGACATTATGAATACAATCTTTCAATGGTTGTGGTCCAGGAGCTTTTCCACCGCTTGTAATAAGCATTGCTCCTTTTGATCGTATATCAGAATTGTGAGTCAAAAAACCTTCTGAAATAAGAGTAGAAGTTGTAGTTTTTATTCCTATTACATCTCCTTCTTCTATTTCTTCTATTTCTAAAATTTCAGCATGTTGTGATCCTTTACCGTTTACATTTTTTCCAATCCAATAATTTTCTTTTAAATTACTCAACAATCTTTTTGGCCTTATACTTCCTAATAACCTCATACCTTCTTTAAACCCACCATTGATATAAACTTGACTACAACCACTTTTAGTTTTATAAATTGAACATTTAAAATCTCTTTCTTTCAATAATTTTAATATTTCTTCTAAAACAATACCATCATTTTGTCCAATTCCCAAACACCCTCTTCCCATAGTCCACCCCTCGCCATCAAATATACCAGAAAGCCATCCAGATTCAAAAGAATTTTCTTTTTCCCAAGGTTTTACTAAAAATTTTATTTTATCTCCTATTTTCAAATCTTTTGCCTGTTTCCATCCAGTAAATCCCTTTTCTTTTCTTGTTGACGCTATTAAAAATCCATGCAAAGTGCTAGAAATTATAGTTCCTTTGTTTGTTATTATTTTTCTTCGAGGTTGCTTTATTGTTGTAATTTTTTCAACTTTAGATTTTTGTAATTTTCTCACACCAGCACGAGAATTTTTAATATGTTCTTCAAATCCAACGATTTCATCGTTGATATTAATATCTTTAATTTCTTTCCAACTTAAATCACTCATTAAAATTTTTGTTTTAGGATCTAAACAATAATCAAACTCTGGGTTTGATGTTCCAAAAAAATATGCTTTCATTAAAACCTTAATAGCATCTGACCAACCAACAATAGAATCGTCAATAAGAAACTTTCTTTTTCTTTTTAATGGCTTTCTGATTTCGGGCAACTTTTCTATATGATGAAATTGAACGCTGTATCCAAACCCCGTTCCACCCAAAAGAAGAAACATCACTTCTTGAAATATTCTCCAATCATCTACAGGAGCATAGGCACAATTAAAAATTCTGGATTCAGTAATTTCAATGGGTTTTCCACCAAACTGCATCGCGCGCATTGATGGCAACACCTTCTTCTCAAACACATACTTATAGTTTTCCCGAATCTCATCTTCAAGAAACGGAAACTTTTTAATGTGCATCGTCATATTTCGTTCAACAATTTCATTCCAGTTTTCTCTTCGCTTCAACTCTGGTAAGTAGCGAGAATACTTCATATAGATCGTTATGTCCGACAAAATTTTAGATGATAGTTCCATTTTTCTTTTCCTTTATATTCCTTAAATGTTCTTTATATTTTTCTTTAACATCCTTATCTTCTTTCGTCTCAATATTGTTTCC
>JAUYJY010000068.1 GCA_030699205.1 Candidatus Pacearchaeota archaeon | reverse complement strand
ATTTATAAATATTCCTCCTCTTATTCCTTCCAAAATCATTGACTTGTTTTATAAAGGAAAGAAAAGTCAGGAATTAAGGTATCGCATTCCATCCAGAGCGGAGCAGATAATCAGAATCTTCAGTCATCATCCTCTTCTTCGCCCACCTATTACCAAAAACATGAACTACATGAAAAATCTTGCCTCAGAAAATAAAAACAAGTATTATCTTATATCCAGCAGGTTTAGCTTTTTGGACAAAAGAACTTCTGATCTGGTTAAGCGCTACAATTTAGATAAAATTTTTAACACTATGTATTTCAATTATTCAAATATCCAACCTCATATATTTAAAAATGAAATAATAAAAAAAATCAATTTAGATATATACGTGGACGATGATTTACAACTCCTGAAGTATCTGGTTGAAAAAAATCCTAAGACTAAATTTTTCTGGTTAAATAAAAAAATAAATAAGCCACTAGGAAAAAATTTATTTGCTATCAAAAGTATTTCAGAAATATTTAAATAATATGTTTTCTTCAGACTTAGCTAGTGTCATGCAATGGTGGTTAACAATTTTTCTAATTGGAATTGTTTTTGTTCCCATAACAAGTCTCATATTCTCTAATTTTCTTGATAAAGGGTACATATTCGCAAAAATCATAGGAATAGCATCGATAAGTTACGTTATTTTTATTTTGGGATTTTTAAAAATCCTCCCCTTCACTCAAACAACAATCTTTATTGTGATTGCCTTGTTTGCAGGCATAAATATACTAATTTTCAGACAAAAATTAAAGTCGGCAATTAAACAATTTAACAATGGAACAATTAAAATAATCCTTTTTGAAGAAATTCTTTTTTTAGGAGTTTTGCTTTTATGGTCTTTTATTCACGGACATGCACCTGATATCCACGGTCTGGAAAAATACATGGACTTCGGTTTTATAAATTCAATCTTGAGAACTGATTATTTTCCGCCCAAAGACATGTGGTTTACCCCTTTTCCTATTAACTACTACTATTTTGGACATTTAGTAACAGCTGTGCTAACAAAACTATCATTTTTGCCTTCTAATATAACTTTTAATCTTATGCTTTCAACAATTTCCGCTCTTTCTTTTACTGCCTCCTTTTCTATCGGAGCAAACCTTCTTTCCAAACTAGATATAAAACGATATATATTATACGCCGGCGGAATACTAACAGCGCTTATATTAAACTTTGCCGGAAATCTCCATGCCATATACCTGTTTTTTAAACCTTATCAAAACGAAAATCCCTTACCCTTCTGGCAATTAATTTTTTCATCCCAAACTTTCCCGAACAGCTATTGGTATCCCAATGCAACCCGCTTTATTCACAATACTATACATGAATTTCCTATCTATTCCTCTGTTGTCTCTGACCTTCATGGACATTTTTTAGATATTCCTTTCGTACTGCTAACAATAGCTATATTAGTTTCTTTATTTTTTAAATCAAAATTGGAAATTGTAAATTGGAAATTGGTAATTCCGCTAATAAGTTTCTTATTAGCGGCGATGTACATGACAAATGCCTGGGACGGAATAATCTATCTTATTTTAACTATTTTCATTTTCGGTTATCTTATTCTAAGGAAAATGTTGTATTCAAAAGATCTCAAAAGTCAAAACTCAAAACTTCTTAATCTCCCCATTTCATCTTTCATCTCTCATCTCTCATTTCTCATCTTAATCCTGGGTGTTGGCTTTGTTATTTTTAGTCTTCCTTTTAACTTAAACTTCAAACCTTTTGCATCAGGAATAGGACTATTGTGTGCTCCTAAATTTTTAACAGATATTGGCAGTTTCGGTCCATTCTTATTTGAGGCAAACCACTGCCAGCGCTCCCCCATATGGCAACTTGGAATACTATATGGCTTTTTCTATTTCTGGGTAATTAGTTTTATAGTTTTTATTTTCCGCAAACTAAACGCTAGACGCTATTCGCTAAACGCTAGTGATATTTTTATTTTAATTTTAATTCTATTATCTACCCTTTTAATTATAATTCCGGAATTTATCTACGTAAAAGACATTTATCCTGCTCACTACAGGGCAAATACCATGTTCAAACTTGTTTATGAAGCATTTATTATGCTTTCGATTTCTTCAGGATATATAATCACAAGATTAATTTCTAATTTCAAATTTCATCCGTTCGGCAAGCTCAGGACAAATTTCAAGTTCGTTTATTGGATTATTGGGCTACTGACTCTAACGCTAGTCTTTTTGTATCCCTATTTTGCAATTAATTCTTATTTCGGGAATTTACGAAACTATTCAGGTCTGGACGGAACAAAATATCTTAAATCCAGCTACCCTAATGACTACGAAGCAATCTTATGGATAAATAAAAATATTAAAGAGCAGCCTGTCATTCTGGAAGCGCAGGGAGATTCATACACCGATTATGGACGCGTATCAACCAATACCGGTCTTCCAACCGTATTAGGCTGGACTGTTCATGAATGGCTATGGCGCGGAAGTTACGATATTCCCTCCCCTAGAATTACGGAGATTCAAACAATGTACGAATCAAAAAACCTGGAAGAAACAAAAAATTTATTAAAGAAATACGATGTATCTCTTATTTTTATCGGCAGCCTTGAAAAACAAAAGTACCCTAATCTTAATGAAGAAAAATTTAAATCTTTAGGAAAAATTATTTTTCAAAAAGAAGAATCAAAAATATTTGAAATAAATTAATTCAAATTTGGAGAAATCTCACAATTATCTACTTCTATCTCACATTTTACATATTTTTGGATCTCGGAAAAGTTTCCGTT
>JAUYJY010000045.1 GCA_030699205.1 Candidatus Pacearchaeota archaeon | reverse complement strand
ATTTGGAAGAGATTGAGGGAAAGGGAGAGAGTTTTGGAGAAAAATGGAAATTTATCTGGGAAAAATTTTGATTTTGTGATTTTTAAGGAGATTTATTTTGAGATTGAGTTTATTATGGGACAGCCTCCGCTGTTAGTTTCTCCTGAATACTTGGAAGGATTGATTTTTAGTGCAACGATGCCGAAGGCAAAAAATTAAAGTTTTTGAGAATGCCGTTTGTATTAATTCTGAAATAATATTTTTTGGGTGGGCTATGTATTAGAGAGACGCGCGCTTTTTTTGTTTCTTTTTTTCCTAAAAAAAGAAAATGGGGATTTCCGTCTTTTTGCTTCTTTTTTCTAAAAAGAAGAAATTGCATTTAAGTATTTTTGAAGTGTCTCTTTTTCAGTTCGAAAAATATTTTTGCATTATCTTTAGCATCTTCTAAAGCATCGTGAGTAAGATCTCTTTCTCTTAATAGGTCAATTTTCGCCTTCAAGTCTTTATTTAACCCTTTGTTTAAAGAATTTAAATTTTGAGAGTTATATCCTAACGGATTCTCTTCTAAAAAATGCCAAAAGTACCAACATACAAACATCCAATCAAAACCATTATTGTCTGAAATAAAAACTGGCTTTTCTGAGGAATTTTTTATAATCCATTCCTTAAATTTTTGCATCGCTTCTTTTGCATCCACTGCATCTTTTTCATCTACAAACTGCCTCCTATTCGGATCAAATTTTTCAGAAATTGGTTTAATATTTATTTTAAAAGTTTTATCTAATTTTTCATCCACGATTACTGCACCTAAAGAAGTCATGGAATAGTCTCCAGGTATTGGGCCATTCGCTTCAATATCTACCATTATATAAGTTTTCATTTTCAAATTACCCCCTTATTAAAAAGATGAATCGCCTGCCATCTTGATTTTTTAATTTTAGGATCAAAATAAACATTATACGATAAAAATTTTCCATCTATATAAAGTTCTTCAATAACACACGAATCTAGTTTAGTTAAATCTTTAACTCTAACAAATGGAGAGATTTTAAAAATAATCGGAGTTTTAGGATGTAATTTTCTAAGATTTTTATAGAGTATATCAGTTCTAGGACATGTTTTGAAAGGATCTATATTTTGTTTTTTTATAGGGTGAGACAAATCTTCTCTCCAATCCACATCAATATAAATAGCATCAAAATCGCCCAATTTTTTTAATTCGTTTAAATCATCTGCATTAACATTCTTGAATTCTGTATTTTTAGCAACTTCGAATAAAACTGCGTTATCTCTTGCATTATTTAGTCTATTCTCATTAATATCAATAGCAACTACTTTATGTTTTTTTGCTAAAATGATACTTTTTAATCCTGCGGCACAGCAAATTTCGAGTACCCTACCCGAATCTATATAATCAGATAAATATTCTGTTTCTCTTTCCCAAGAACCCATAAAAAGAGCTTCCAAATCTCCTTTTATTTGGGAAATTTTTTTGGGATAATTCGGGAACCTTTCTTTTAAAATATTTTCTATTTTTTCCCGAGTAAAATCAGGAATTTCATAAGATTTTTTTGCAATAATCACTCCATTAATTCTTATTTCATTATCTTTTTGTTCATTAACTAATTTTTGAGCTTCTTCCAGATTTCCTTCAGAAATTCCTTCTGAAACAGGTATTCGAGAAATTACATAAAGGTTTTTTTCTAGGTTATTCTGATCTTTCCAAAGTTTAAAGTTGACTTTCCCATTGAACAACTTATCCCATACTAAATTGAGTTTATTTTTTTTTGAAATTAATTCCTTAAAATTATCGGAAGTAAATGCCCCCAATGTCCACTTACCAAAAACAGATTTATGAAATTGGAAAATTTTGTCTTTTTCTGACCAACATACAGAGATTAGCAATCCTCCTTCTGCAAGATTTTTTAAACATTTTTCTATAACTGAATTTTTATTATGAAAATAATATATTGATTGATTAAAGCTAAAAACATCAAATTTTCCTTCTAAATCAATTTTAAGGAAATCTCCATGAATAATTCTTCCATTTGGAAAAACAGATCTAGCTTCGTTTACTGACTTTTCATCATTATCAATTCCAGTTACTTCTACCACAAATCCCTTTTTCTCTAAAGTAGCCACTATTTTCTTTAAATAATGTCCGTCTCCTATTCCTACATCAAACCACCTTATTCTGTTGGTGGATATATTTTTAACAATCCCCTCTATTAAAATATCAAATTCACTTCCGCCTTCGAGAGATTTTTTGAACTCCTCTAGGCATTCCTCATAAGTTAAATTATTGTTCATCATTAGCAGATATAAGTTTTTCAAAATGTTTGTTCTTATATCCTCCTCCCCTGTAATTAAATATGTCTATTGCCATTGAATTAACAATTTCATTTATATTTTTAAGTTTTTGCAATTGATTGATATTTTCTATAAAATTCTTTCTTACAAGACTAGTATAATAAACTTCTTTTTCATCAATTAAATCGATTCCTATAAGAAAAGGATTTTTCTCGAATATCCTACACGAAAACATGTTTATTAAATCGCTTGGTCCATCAATAAATGCGTTTGGATATTCTTTTTCGTATATTTTCCTAGGTATGGCACAATCTAATATTGAGAGATTAAAAGGAGAATCTTTTTTTAAATGCAGTTTCTCTAAAGTTCTTGCCATAACAATACAATCATCTATAATGAATTTTCCTTCAAGAAGTCCCTTAAAATTCTTTGGATTTATTATTTCTTTTTTTATGAGGGGGCAGTCAAAAAACTCCGAAAGTAAAAAACCACTGCGTAACAAAAAGTATATCTTGCGAGGTTTAATTTTCCCTATATTTGTTTTTATTCTATTTAATTCCCTTACCATTTTTAATGGAAGAAAAACTCTATAATAATCATAAAACATAAAAAACTCAATATTATTTAATTCACATTGTCTTTTTATCTCTAGAATCTCAAAACCTTCTTTTCTTAAAATCTCCTTAAAATCTTTTTCCCTCTCCTTATTATTGTCTGTAAATATAATCGTATTCCCATACTTTCCAGGGATATGATTAAGATACTCTACTCTAAAATTTTTAGAAGGATATTCGGGGTTTATTGCCCAATCCCATGAAGGTAAGCTATACATATAATCCATATTTGAGATCATTTCTACATCTGAATCATTCCACAACTTGCCCCCATATAATTCTTGATGTTTATTTTTTATCACATAAACTGCTTTTGAATTATTCCTTTTCATCATTTTTCCACAGATATTAGAATCGGTATTCTCTTCTTTCATAAATGGCTCAGTAAAACTCTTGAACAAGTCATCAAAATCCTTCTCAAATTCTTTAGGTAAATTTCTATCTTCCCTATTTTTAACTAGATATTCTTTTTTTTCTGTAAAGTAATTATTGTTTATGAGATATTCTAATATTTCGTCAAAAAAAGGTATTAGGTTTGGAAATTCCTTAAAATATTTCGATTTCTCTTTGATAAAAAATTCCTTAGACCAACCAACCCAATCTTCTTTGTAATCTAGCTCATGAATTATTGGATCTATTGAATCAATTAATTTAGCAAATTTAGCCTCGATAGTTTTTTGCTCTTTAAATTCACCATATAAGTCTAAAAATTTACTATTCATTGGTTCGGGCAATTGTTTCTGAAATTTTTCAAGAAAAATCTCTTCTTCCTTATTATCCTTAGGAGTATTGTTCTTTTCTGGTTCTAGAGGTATATCTCCTGATTCTATTTCTAAGACATCATGGTAGATTAATAATTCGTAGACTTTTATTTTATCTATATCTAAATTTAATTTACTTAGGAAAAAATCTGCTAATAATAAACAACTCCATGAGTGTTCTGCCGAACTCTCCTTGCGATTGCCAACAGAATTTTTTCTATAAATACTCTTTAGTTTATTTAGGGTTCTAAATTTATGTATGTCTTCAATTAATTTTTTCATTTTTCTTTTACCTTAAGAGTCTCATAATCTTCTAAAACTTTTCTTGCGGATTCTTGGATGTGTCCGTAAATCTCTTGAGTTACTTTTTCTGTAAATGAGCGTCTTCCTAAATGAGGATAATCAATGACTAAAGGAGCTTGAGAATATATTAAACTATCTGGACTAAAATTTATTCTCAAAGCGTCGCGTCTAGCAAATGAATCTAACATAAGATCAAAATCTCGAAAATGCAAGGTCATTAACTCACAACCTATTCCTTTTACTTCTTTATACACTCCTATTTGTTCAAAAAACTCTTTCATTAAAATTACATTTCGAGCATGAGTAGATTGTTTATGTTTATTAATAAATTCTGGATGGTAAAAGGCATCTTGTTCGTAAGTTTGTATATTTCCGTTTGGATTTCTCATAGGAACTAAAACAAAATCCATTTCATTATGATTCCCACTTATTCTTACATAACCATATTTATTATTTTGATTTACATCGGTTATTCTTAAATCTGTTTCTCTTATTCTCTCTAAAAATTCTTCATTACTCATAGGACTTTGAAAAGCTACTGCAAAATCTAAATCTTCTTCACCCTTTCTCATAGTTCTAGTTGCAGAAGACCCAACCAATTTTACTAAAGGAATATTATCTGAAAATGTTGCCAGTATAGTTTCTTCCAAATCGTTTAAACAAAGGTGAAATCTATTCCAATCTGTAAATTTAGCAGATTCATACACTCTTGAATAATGTTCTAGTCTTCCTTCGAATGCTTGTTTTTCCATAAATATAGTATTATGAAGAGTTTTATAAATGTTACTCTTAATTAGTTACAGTTGCAATTGATTAACTTTAGTAAATGTTATAAATCTTTAATTTTAGTTAATTTAATATGGTCTATTTAATCTGTGTTGCAGGAAGTACTGGATCCGGGAAATCTACATTAGTCTATACCCTACAAGAACAGTTCCCAGAATTGATAGAAGTTATATATTTTACAGACTATCAAAAATCCATAGAACAAGTCCCAGTTTATCAAGGGATGAAAAATTGGGATTGTCTAGAGGCAATTGATTTTGATAAATTGTTTTTGGATTTAACAAAATTAAAAGAAGGAAAAGATTTTAAAATAATGACTAAAAATGAAAAATATAATCCCTCATATTCTGAAAATTGGAAAAGAGTACCCCATATGATTAAATCAAAAAAAATAATCTTTATTGAGGGTTATATGGCTCTTGCAAACGAAAAAGTAAGACAATTATATGATCTTTCTATATTTCTGGATTTGTCTACTGAAGAAAGAATGAAAAGAAGAAGAACTAAAAAACAGAATCCAGAATATATTGAGAAGATACTGATTCCAATGCAAAAAAAATATGTCGAACCAACCAAAAAGTTTGCTAGTATTATAATAAATACGCAAAAAGTTGGTGTTAAAGAGGCACAAAACCAAGTTTTATCTATTCTAAAATCCAAAAATCTTATTTGAATTATAATCACTCGCTGAAAGCGAGACTATCTGTCCGAAGGACTAAGGAAATCCCCATATAAATTCAAAAACGAAGTTTTTGCTATCTAGTTTTCTTGAAAAGAAAACTGCGTGCGTCTCTCCTATTGGGTGGGTTAAAAAATATTATTTCCTATTTCTTGTTTGAACTTTAACTTGTAGGCATTCTCAAAAATTGAAACTAACATCGCGATTATCTGAAGTTTCACGAAGTGAAATTTGGGGATTTTTCGCAGGAAAATCCCAGATAATCGCTGTTATGTCTTCCGAGAGCTTTAGCCCGAGAGCCTGCAAGGCGTGACAAGAAATTCTCCAAAGAATTTCGCAGAGTTGTGAGAAGGCACTTTTATTAATTTTAAAGATGGCACTTCAGGACGGCGGGACGCTGTTCAAATAATTTCAGATTGTCGCTAAATAAATTATTGCGAAGCAGACAAAATGTCCGAACGGACAGGCAGGGGCGTTTTTGCTTCTTTTTCCGAAAAAGAAGATTTTACAATTACAAAATTACTTTTCTTTGGTGCAATGTCTTCTATTATTTTATTTGCTATTGCTTCCGCAAGTTTAACAGGAACAGCATTTCCAATCATTTTATATCCATCGGCAACATCATTATAATAAAATATAAAGTCGTCTGGAAATGTTTGTATTCTTGCACATTCTCTTACAGATAATCTTCTGTAAAGATTTTCTTTCCCTTTTACAAATTCTCTTTTATTTTGTTCTATAAATTTCATTTTTGGAGCTTGAGGATGAATTGGAGCGTGTCTTCCTCCTGCTTGAATGGTGAATGAATGTTCATCCCAACTTCTTACACGATTTCGAGACATATAAATTGTAGAAAATCCCCCATTCATATATTCGTGGTTTGGAATTTCTGTTTTTCCATTTGTTTTATTTTTTTCTTTTGCAGATTTTGCAGAAGGCAAATCTCCGATAGCATCTCTTAAAAAAACATAAGAATTTGTTGGTTTTGGAAATTCAAATTTTTTACCCAATTTTTTATGATAACCTACAATAATAACTCTTTGCCTATCTTGTGGAACTCCATAATCCTTAGCATTTAACAATTCATAAGAAACATTATAACCTATTTCATTAAATGCTTTAATAATTTTAATAAATTCAGGAAGATGTTTATCAGATAAAAGCCCGGGGACATTTTCAGCTAGGAAAAATAAAGGTTGTTGTGCTTTTATTAATTCAACATAGTTATAAAATAATTTTCCTCTTGAATCATTTATTCCTCGCATTGCTCCTGCAAGACTCCAACTTTGACAAGGTGGACCCCCGACAAATCCAATAACTTCGGGTATTTCTTCAGGTTTTATTTCAGTTATGGATTTTTTACAAATTGGATGGTTATGGTTTTTTTCAAAAGTTTCCCAACATCCTTCCCAATTATCATTAGCAAAAGCTAAATCAAAACCTGCGTTAGTAAAACCTAAGTCAAGCCCCCCTGCTCCTGAAAAGAATGATGCTATTTTCATTTCCTCACCACAATTAATTTAGCTAAAATTTGTTTGGCAGGATTATCTGGGTCTTGAATTTTTACATCTTTTATATTAATTCCAGTTTCTTTTTCTATTGCCGTTTTATCTTCTTTTGGAAAAGAATCATATTTTGATTTTCTCATTAAGGCGAATAATTGAAAACCATTTCCATTTAAACCAAATAATTCTTTGTAAACCTTTAATGGATTTTGAATAGTCCACATTCCCCTTATTCTAAGATTTGTAATTCCCAAAGGGTCTACTCTATTTACTCTTCCCAATTCTTTAGTTTCTGAGAATTCTAAATCCATCTCTTTTAATCCTGTGCTAATTTTGTCTTTAATTCTTTCATAGACTTCTTTACTCGCGGCGTAACAATCGCCATATACTAAAGACAAAATTTTCAAATTATGATTATCAATATGTCCAACAGCATAAATAATATCTTTCTCTGTCCATTTTTCGCAATTTCTACAAGCAGAAGTTATCATCGGACTATCTTTATGTAATTTTGCTTTTGGATAAGAACTATTTAATGCTAAATCAGATGCTCTAACTCCATCAATTTTTTTAACTTCTATTGCATCGCTATTTTTTATAATAATGTCTGGCGGATTATTTTGGTTTCCTAAATAAGAGAAATTTTCGCTGTAAGCTTCTTTTTTCCTTTGGGCGTTGGTTTCTTCAAAGGTATTACAAAAAGCATCTTTTGTGAAAAACTCTAATGCTTCGCCCATATTATTAGCTCGATTTACAGCAGAAGCTCTATCTTTAGAAACAACTCCGATTTTTGATAAATCAAAATCTTTTCTCTTTTTTATCGTAATTATCGCTTTAAGGATATTGGTCACCATTTTTGCCTCTTATAATATCTAATCAAGGGTTATATTTATATGTTTTTGCTTTATCTAATCTAAAAAGTCTACCATATAAATCTTTAAAAAAAATCTTCCTGATTTCTTTTTTATGGTAGTTGAATGGTTAAGTTTCGTTGCTTTAGTAGTTTATGCTTATCTTACCTACTTAATCGCAAAAGACATTTACAATCCTCTTGTATCTTTTAGCATTAAACAGATAAAAGAAGAAAAGAAAGAAGAACTTACCCATCTGGGCTTTACAATGGTAAATAAAAGTAAGGTGGAAGTTGAAGTTTTTGGAAAATTATTATCTAAGGTAAATAATGAATTATTTGAATTTAAAGACGGATTTTATGGGGATAAAAAACATTGGATATTACAACCTTTTACGGAAGGGTTTGGGCATTTTTACTTAAAGGATTTAACAAATAAATATGGAGTTAAACTTGAAGATTTTGTTAAGAATAATAAAATTTCTTCAATAGATTTTGATATGCAAATAAAATATAGGAGAGTTGTGGTGCGAAATGGGAGAGTGTATAAAAAAATAGCATTTGGGAAGTGGAAAATAACCTCTCCACAAAATTTTGTTTATAATTTTGATAAGAATTTGTTTTGGTTGAATGTTTAGATAAAAATATTTGCGAAGCAAACTATCTGTCCGAAGGACAAGCCCCTGCCAGTTTTTTCTTAAAGCGACAATCTGCTATTTAGGGGTGGGTGGTCGGGGGTATTGAAGTGCCATCTTTAACTATCTTTTAATTCTCAAAGTTTAGTGCCTTCTCACAATTAGACATAACATCGGCATTAACAGAAGTTTTGCGACGAAGGAGCAAAATTTGGGAAACCGAAGTGCAACGAGGTTTCCTGTTAATGCCTGTTATGTGCCCCGAACGGAACGAAGTGGCGTGAGAGTGCAACGTGGTTCGGAGCGAA
>JAUYJY010000038.1 GCA_030699205.1 Candidatus Pacearchaeota archaeon | reverse complement strand
GCGGAAGAACAAAAAACTGTTCAAAATATGGACAATTCTGTTGATTAGCACAATTGTTTTCAGAATTGTACAGATAGAGAATTCTGGACAAATAGTGTTCCAATTATCAGAATTATCTATATTTTGTCTTCTGCTATATTATCATTAATTATGCAGGGGTTTTATTAATTCTACATATCTCACATTATCTTAACAATATCCTAAAGACCCTCTTTAAATAATAATTTGATTGATAATTTGCATTTATCTCCGAAAATTATTCCTCTATCTCTTTCTTTTCCCCTATAATAACTATTTGCCCGCCTGCTTTTTCCACGCTTTCCCTTGCTCCTGCAGATATTGCATTAACAGAAATCTTTAATTTTTCTTTTATTTCGGTTTTACCCACAAGCTTATATCCTTTAAGTTCAATTTCTTTTTTTCCCTCAAGAGAATTTATTAATCTGCTTAAATTCATAGTCTCAAGTTTTATATTATTCCATGAATTTTTCACTCTCCTCTTTCCAAAATAATCTTCACCCTTCTTTAGCTTCTTTTTATGGTCTGCCCTCTTCCCGCTTCCTGCTTTTCCAATTCCCCCTCTGTGTCCGCTTCCTCTTGCTTTCTTTTTAAATCCTCGTCCATGAGTATGGCTTCCTCTATGCTTCTTAGATTTTCTGCTTTTCTTTAATTTTAAAGACATTAATCGTCCTCCCAATCTTCATCCCTAATTTCACCAAGAAGATGCCCTTCAGTTATTTCATCCATTTTATCTTCCGGAATTTCCACGAAAGAATTTTCTTTCCAGCATTTTGAACACTCTTCCGGAGGAAGTTCTTTATATTCTATAAACCCGCATTCACACTCCCATGCATTTCTGACTTTATAATTAATCATAACATTCTCTCCAACAAATCATTTATCTTATCTTTATTATCTCCAAGAACGCCCTTTCCAACTCCAAAATGTTTCTTGCTTTCAATTCCTTTTCTAGGTGGATGAAGCCTAAAAAATTTCTTTAATCCAAAATCCTCAAGGTTCTTTTTCCCTAATTCTGAAGCAATTTTCTTCGAATTAATTTTCATATCTTTTGAAGAACTCAATTTCTGCCCTCTCAATTCAATAAGTTTCACAAGATTTTCCTCGCTAATTCTCCCAAATGCAGTAAAATCTCTTAAAGTCCTTAAGAGTTTTTCATTTTTTGTATTTTCTTCAAGAATTACTGCCGAATATTTTCTTCTCAATCTTAATCTAAATAATGTATCCTCAACTTTTCTTGACACGCCAACCATTCCTGAAATTCTTATTGCAATTATCATCTTATCAGCTCCTTAGTTTTCTCTAATGCCTGAAGACAAGCCTTTGCTAAGTTGAATGTGGTCTTTACACTTCCATAGGTATTGCTGTAAACATCTTTTATTCCGGCAAGTCTTAATATCTTTTTACATTCGTCTCCAACGACCAATCCCGTCCCCTGAGGTGCAGGAATTAGTTTGATTCTAACACTTCCGCATTTTCCCACAACTACGTAAGGAACAGTATGTTTTTCATTACAAGAGCAGTCAAAGTGAGCACACCCGCGATTTATTCTTATTAAATTAAGCTTAGCTTTTCTTACTGCCTTTTCTCTTGAAGGCAATGTTTCTTTAGATTTTCCAAATCCAACCCCCACATGTCCATCCTTATCTCCAACAACAGCCATAGCAGAGAAAGTAAGAACGTTCCCTTCTTTTGTTTTCTTTTGGGTTTGCCTCCATGCCCTTCTTTTTCCTCCCCCAAATTTTCCTTTTGCCTGTCCAATAGATAACAAATCACTTTCTAATTTCAAGAGGCTATCAACGATTTCAGGTTCTAATATTTTCTTCTTGTTTTCAAGAATATTATCAATGTCTTTTTCTTTTCCTTCTTTAACTTCTCTCCCTATTTTAGTTTTTGGAATCCATGATGCAAGTCTTTCACTTGATTCTTTTCTTTCTCTTTCTGCCCTTTTCTCTAGGAAAGTCATCTCTCTTTCTTGTTTTATTGTTTCTCCCTTCTTTTCAGCTTCAGCTACAATTTCTTCAACACTCAAATCTTCATCTAATTTTTCTAATTCTTCCGGAACTGGTTCAATCAAATCCTTCGGTTCATTTACGGTTTCTTGCTTAGCCATTTTCTCTGTGCCTTAATTTATTTTTATAAAATCTTCTCCTTTAGTTGATTAATAAGCTTTCCTGTTAATTCATTCTTTTCCAAAAACTTTTGATCTGGAAGAGATTCTTCACTATGCGGAATTGAAAATCCTGAATCTACAAGACCTCTGACAAAAGCATAAATTCTCGAATTTTTAATATTCCTTTGCAGTCCAATATCTAATATCCCTTCTCTTGTTTTTTCTAATTTTTTTCCAAGTAAAAATCCAGTTAGATAGCATGCAGGTAAACTTTTCAAACTTCCCTTTAATTTTTCGGGCCATCCATAACTTAGTAAGTCTTTAGAACTCACACTTAAAACAACTCTATCTTGAGCAATATCTGAGATTACTATCTGCCCAATTATATACCTATTTGTTTTTCTTACAACAACCCTTTGCTTTTCAGATTTCAAAAGACCAAATCTCAGTTTATAATCTGTTTTTGCTTCTCTTCTCCTTCTCCTTATTGTTCTTCCTATCTTTTTCATTTGTTATTTTCCCTTTCAGAGATTATTCCCTGAATTCTCTCTTTCATATGTGCCTTGCTTTTAAACTGTCTCGCTCTAATTTCTTTCCTCAATTTCCAATACTCCTCTGGGTTTATTGTCCCGTGTTTTTTCAACTCAAAAATATATGCCCTAAGTTTTCTCGTGATTATCATATAATCTCTTTTTCTGGTATTAACTTTTTTCTTTATACTTCCAGCTCTTCTTCTTTTGTTTTTAGTCTGTTTTCTTTTTCCTGTAATTTCTTTAATCATTATTGCCTTGCTTTTAAGCAAATCTCTTATGTCCTGTTTTGTAATTGCTTCTTTAATTTCGTCCAATCGGGAAGTATTAAACAAAATTCTTGCTCTTCCAACATTCAATGTTCTTACTGCAAGGTCTTTCTTCTTATCTAACTTCATTTTTTTTCTCCTTCACAACATTGAAAATTTTAAGATTCATTTCATTCGCTTTTTTTATTATTTCTATTTTCTTTTTTGCCCCTACCTTTCCGATTATAATCATTTTATCTTTTCCTGCACTTTCCAGATCCTTAAAATTAAAAACTCTGCAGGGTAAAAGCCCTTTAATTCTTCCTGCAGTTTTTCTGGGAGATTTAAATCCAATTTTTACCAACGTGGGATAACCCTTTCTATTCTCCCTAATCTTATTGTCCCTTCCGTTCGGTCTTCTCCATTTTTGCAGCTTTTTTCTATTCTTTCCAATCTTTGAATATCTCTTATAATCTCTTCTTATAAAATTCATATTGCCCTCCTCGGTTTATTAATCAGAAAAATTCCATCCTGAAAAACTCTCCTGTCTTTCTTAGCGACCTTAGAGGCTTTTTCAATATTCGCTGCAGTTTGTCCCGTTCTTTCAATATCTCCCCCAGTAACAAAGATTTTATTTCCCTTAACTTCTACATTAACATTTTCTGCTATTTTTGCAGTCCTATTTACTTTTTCTCCCAGGAAGTTAGAAATTATCACTTTATTTTTATCAACTTTCACAGTCATAGGAAAATGAACATTGCATATTTCTAATTCATAAACAAAATTATTCTCCACACCATTCAGCATATTTTTTGCGTGAGCCCTATTTGTATTCATTAATGCAATATCCTTTTTATTTGCTCTTAAACAATTAAAATTAACTTTTCCATCTTCGACAGATATTTTAACTCCCGGAATAATAAATATTCTTTTTAATTCGGTGTCTCCCTTTTTACATACAAGGGTCCTATCTATAAACTCACAGGAAATCCCTTCAGGAATTAAAATTCCTGTAGAATATTGTTTTTTCATTAATAAAAATAAGCTATAATGCTTCCTCCCAAGTTTTTCTCCAATGCTGTTTGATGCGTCATTAGCCCCTTGCTTGTTGAAATAATCAAGACACCCATATCTCTTGCAGGGAGATATCTCCTTACATATTTATCTATCATTTTTGCTTTTACAATATATCTTGGTTTTACTGCTTTGCAGACATTCAACTTACCAAAATTGACAACCAATCCATCAGACTCGGATTTATAATCCTCAATATAATTTCTAAGTTTTCCTATTGCTAAAATAGATATAAAAAATTTAGAATATGCCCTAATTTTAACAGAATTCCTATTAGACCTTTTCGCATTCATTATTTGATTCAACGCATCCGATACTATATCTTGACTCATTTTAACTATATTTTTTAAATCCTATTTCCTCCGCTATTTCTCTAAAACATTGTCTGCATAAATGAAGGTTATATTGATTTAAATGTGCACCAAATCTCCCGCACCTTTTGCATTTTTGTGCCGCAACACCAATCTTTCTATCTTTCGGCTTACTATGTTTAATGAAGCGCTTTGCTATCACTGGTTTCGCCTTCAATTGCTTTAACAGTTTGTTCCAATCACTTGCAGTCATATTATTCTATCTCCGTATTGAATTTATCTTTCATAAACTTAATAATTTCTTCAGCACCAATATATTGTCTTTTAGGAATTTTCCCCCTCTTTATTTTTTTTATCTTAACCCTTGTCCCTGCTCTCTCAAAAACAACAGTGACATTAAATCCCCTTATTCCTATTTCCCTAACATACTTTGTATCTGGAATATTGATATATTCTTCAATTCCGAATGAAAAATTATTTTGGTCAATTTGTTTTGCTTTCAATTTATTATCAATTGCTCCAAGAAGCCTTCTTAACAATGCGATTGCATCTGAGCCCCTCAAAGTTACACTAGTTCCCAATTCCATATTTGGCTTCACTCCAAAAGCAGGAATTCTCTTTCTAGGCCCCGATTTTATAACTTGAGGTTTTCTTTCACTAATTAATTCAAGCAACTTAACCGATTTATCTAAATCATTTCCTGTTGCACCAGCACTTAAAACAACTTTCTTTATTTTTGGATCTCTCATTACGTTATTCATAGTACAATTAAATGGCTTTTATTAAGCATAACCTCCATTTTCTCATTATCAAATTTAACAAGCACATTTTTTTCATCTATTTTTTCAACACGCCCTGTCAAGCCCACACTTTTTCCAGAAACAACAAAAACATTTTTTCCCTTTTCAAGAGAAATAAATTTATTCATTTTATTTTCCATATCTAATTCAACCGAACCTCCGATTACAATATCTTCTTTTGAAATAAAATTAGTCCCGTCATGAAGATTTACCTGAACCGAATTTCCCGTTAAAACCTTCCTTCCAATCACCTTGCATATTCTTGTTCCCCCTTTAGTTTCTTCAAAAAAGAATCTTCCAGAAGGAAGTATCTTTAACATATAGGTCTTATCTGCCTGCAATATCCCAAATAATTTTATTGATTCTCTAATATCTTTGACGGCTCTTCCATTAATTTTAAGCAATTTTCCGTAAGCCATCTTTTTAACCTCTCTTGCATCTCTTGCAATTCCAAGCATATCTCTTACAGCAACAACCACAGGAACTCCTGATTTATGATTATTTAGTGCTCTCGCTAAGTATTTAGTTCCCTTTCTCGGAACTGGCAATTTTCTTGACGCATTATTTCTTTTCAGGTGCATTTTTTTCTTCTCCAATTTTCATATTTTTCTTAAATCTTTTCGTGTCTTCGGTATTTAAAGAGACAATCTGGACTTTACTTGGATTAAAATAAACATTAACTTTTGTTCCATCAGACTTCTTTCTATTAATCCCTTCGACAGTCAATCTTAATTTTTTCAAATCAACTTCCAAAATTTTTCCTTTCTTCTTCGCAAAACTCCCCCTCATAACCAGAACTTCGTCTCCCTTGCGTAGAGGAAGGCTTTTCTTCCCATACTTTTTCCTTAACTCCTTCGATAAATTTGCATTTAAAAACTTATGTTTTATATGCAATGGAGCATTATATCTGTATTTCCTCTGCTTTCTGGGTTGACTACTTGAAATCCATGATGTTGAAAATACAGTTTTCATAATACAAATTGGGCAATTTTAGAGACACCCTTCCACCTTTCAGCTACTTCTCTTGATACAGGACCTTTAATTTGAGTTCCCTTTGGATTTCCTTTATCATCTTTTAGTAAGGCAACAGCATTATCTTCAAAACAAACTCTCTCCCCTGTTTTTCTTCTATATGCTCTTTTTAATCTTATAATTACTGCATCATAAACTTCTCCTTTCATTTCAGGTTTTCCAGCTCTTACTGAAACCTTGACTTGGTCTGCAATTTTTGCATATTGCTGTCTTCCCTTTTTTGACTTTCCTTTTTTTACGCTGACAAGTTTTACAATTCTCGCCCCGCTATTATCGCTGGCATTCAAATATGCTCCCAGATTTAATGCTCTTGTTCCTTTAGCTGATATTGGTCTCATTTATTTTTCTCCGTGTTTTCCAAAACTTCTATGACTACAAAATGAATCATCTTGCTTAGTGGTCTGCATTCCCTGACTTTCACATAATCTCCCACACTAATTTCCATATTTTCAGGAATTCTTGCATGAAGTCTTGTTTTTCTCTTAGAAAACCTTTCATATTTTGGGATTCTTATTGTTCTTTCAAATTCAATCGCAACCCTCTTATCAAATTTTTTAACTACCTTTCCTGCAAAAATTCTCCCGCGAGTTCCAACTACTGTTTCCCTTTTCTTTTCTTCCTTATTTTCTTTCTTTATTTTTTCTGCCATTTCCTAGCATTTCTCCTTCGCTTACCCTCTGAAAATCTAAGATTTTCAGTTCCTTATTTTTCATCACCTATTACGGCTTAGTCTTCGACAGAGTCTTCTTGAAATCCAAGTCTAACCAAAATTGGTTTTACTTTCTTTCCGTGATTTCCTTGAAGCTCTATTTTTCCGTCTTTCACTGTTCCTCCGCAAGCAAGTTCTTCTTTCAATGCTCTTGCCGTCGCCTTCACATCAATGCTTTTATCAAAGCCCGACACGATGGTCGCCACCTTTCCGTATCGCCTTTTTTCCGTCGACACTCTTATCTTCTGCTCGCTTTTTGCAAGGTCTTCCCATACAGCCGCATCTACAGGTAATCCTGTTTTTGGATCTATCTCCATCTGTCTGTTTATTTGTTTTTCAACTCCCTTGTCTCTTTAGACTTCTTGGTGCTGAACGTAATTATCCGTGAAATAGCCCTTTTAATCTCTTTGGTCTTCGCATTTGTCTTATTTGCTGCAACCTGTGCCTTTACCAATTCCATTCTTAATTCTTTAAGTTTAGCATTCATTGCCTTTTCATCCATTTTAACAATTTCATTATTTCTTAAAACAGCCATTATTTTTTCTCCTTCGATTTGTTTCTGCCCTTTTCATTTTTCTTTGTTTTTTTAATTGGCTCTTCAACAGCTTCGGTAATAATTTTTATTCTCAACGCTTCATCTACAACAATTTTGTCATGTATAATTGCATCAGGGGGAAGAATGCTTACTTTAATTCCAACAACTCCTTGATTTGTTTTTGCCTGTGCAAGAGCTTTATTTACCACTTTAGACGGCTCTCCCGTTTTTTTTAAATAACCTTGAGCAAATCTCCAAGTTCTTGCCCTATCACTTGGTAACTTTCCAGACAAAACAAGTTCAGAGCCCAATGCACCTGCGTTCATAATATCTTTTAACGTCCTATAAGCAATTAGTTTAAATTTCAAAGAGCCCTTTCTTTCAAGATTTATTGCAATAGAATCAGCAATCAATTGGGCATCAAGGGATTCATTTTCGATTTCTTTTATTTCAATATGTGGATTATCCAAATTAAATCTCTTTTTAAGAACGCTCGTTAATTCATTTATCTTTTCCCCTCTTCTTCCAATAACTAATCCTGGTCTGTTTGTAGCGACGATAATTTTCTCACCAACGGGAGTATATTCTATAGAAACATCACTAATTCTTCCTTTCCCCAAACTTTTCTTTACATATTCCTTAATTCCAAGTTCTTCTTTCTTAAATTGCACAAATTTTTTCTCTTCCATTTTATGTTGTTTTTTGTATCTCCATTTTTTCTCTCGCTTCTAAAATCACATTTATTCTTTTAGCACGTCTTCCTCCACTTTTTGCAGGCCTCGAACCCCAGCTGGAACTTGCAGTATTTATAATTGTTCTATCTATATCCAGTCCATTAACTACTGAATTTCCTTTTAAGACTTTTAAGAGATTTATGAAAAAACCAGCACCCTTAATCGGATATCTTCCTGACATCATTCCTCTTCCTTTCCTGTGGGGAATCTCTCCCTTGAATGGAACCGCTTTTTTATACAACTTTACTTTTTCCAAATCCGCAATTGCATCGTCAATTTTTTTATTTTTAATAAAACTGCAAATATACATCCCATGTTTTTTAGAAAGGTGCATTCCCAAGCCTCTTGCAACTGCAAGTTCTTTTTTAACTTTCTTTTCTTCTTTCCCTTTCTTCTTTTCCGTTTTCTTCTCCTTAATTTCTTCCTTTCCCTTCTCCTTAATTTCTTCCTTCTCTCTAATTTCTTCCGTTTTTTGAATCTCTTGATTTTTATTTTCTGATTCTTCTACCTTTAGAGTTTCAGTTTTCTTTTCTTCATTCTTCTCATTAACTCCCAATTCAACTTTTTCTTCCATTTTATTTTTTTCTTCCATTTTATTTTTTAGCCATCCTCGAACCCTTAGTTGCTCCGATACCTGCTCCGGAATGTGCAACTCTCTTTCTGGTTAATGCAAATTCTCCAAGCCGGTGACCCATCATTTCAGTGCCTATCTGCACATCTTGGAAAGCCCGTCCGTCATGCACCCCAATAGTCATTCCAATTAATCTTGGCACTATTACAATATCCCTTAAATGAGTCCTAATCCTTTTTTTCTTTGAAATTTTATTCTCACAGGATTTAACAAATTTTTCAATAATTTCCGGATGTCTTAAAACGCTTCTCCTACTTCTCGAAGGAAGATAAACCGCACTATCCTTAACACTTAGGATTTTCATCTCTTCCAAACTCATGCCCCTATACTTCTTCTCCTTAGACCTTATTTTTACTTCTTCCACTACCATTTACCTTTTCTTCCTCCCTGTTCTTCTAGGTCTCAAATGTCCTACCTTTCTTCCAGGAGGAGCATTTCTTTTGACAGTCTTTGATTTAACTCTCTTTCCTCTTCCAGACCCAAATGGATGGTCAATAGCATTCACTGCCACCGCAGAAACTCTTGGCCATAATTTACTTCTTGCTTTCATTTTATAATACTTTCTTCCAGCTTTCACAAATGGCTTCTGTTTTCTTCCATCCCCCGCAACAATTCCAATAGTTGCTCTGCAATCTCCTGCAACCATAATTTCTTTTTTGTTTGGCATTATGATTCCAATTTTTCCATTATCATAAGGCTTATTAACCGTTGCACTGCTTCCAGAAGACCTTATCATTTTCCCACCATCTCCCGGATTATTTTCAATATTAAAAATATTAGTTCCTGAAGGAATTTCTTTTAATGAGAGAATATTTCCAAGTTTAATTTCAGAATTTCCTATGTTAATCTTCTGTCCTTCAAAAGCACCTTCAAAAGCAGCATTATAAAATATTTCATCCGCTATTTTCGCTTTTACCAAAGGAGCATAGTGGGCAGGAGAATGAAATATTTTTACAATAACTGCCTCTCCTTCATGCATAGGATATCCAATTCTGTGCTGAAATGCTTTTTTCCTTACTCTGTAAGTTAAGCTTCCTTTTCCCCTCGCCTGTGAAATTATTCTCTTTCCCATTAAATCATTCCCAATTTAGTTGCAATGTCAATTGCAAGATTATCTTTAGTTAGTCTTACATATGCAAATTTTTTATTTTGTCTTATTAGCGTTCTTATTTTATCCACTTTTACTCCAAATGTTTCTTCAACAGCTTTCTTTATTAATTCCTTCCTTTCCCTTCTTGGAATTTCAAATAAAAGAACATTTTCCATATCAAGCATTCTCACAGCTTTTTCAGATGTAATTGGTTTCAATATCATTTTTCCCTCCTTAATTCCTCAATAGCTTTTTCAGTATAAATTGCAATTCTTCCCAACGGGTATAAATCTCTAATCTCTATTTCTCTTACAGATAGAATATCAATTCCACTAATTTTGATATTTTCATTTTCAGATTTTACAAGCAAAATCCCCGCATTACTTTTATATTTTCTTCCCCTTATTTTGCCTTTTCCTGCCCTGACTTTCTTTTCCTTTAATGTGAGTTTATAATTTTCGCCAAACAATTTCTTTAATGTCATTAAGAAATCTTTTGTCTTTATTTTCTCCAAATTAGACTCAACAATTACTGGAAGAGAAATCTTAATTTCTCTCAAAGTTGAATATCTTTCAGCCAAATAGTTTTTATCTGCCGTCGCAGCAATTCCAGATTCCATTGCAATTTGAATTTCTTTTTTATTCAACTTCTTTTCTTTTCCTATTCCTTTTGGAGGGTGCGCCCTTCTTCCACCCCTCACACTTGAAATTTCCGCACCTATCCAATGAAAGTTCTGCCCTCTTCTAGACATTGTTTTCCTTGGAATTCTTGAAATTCCTTTTCCATAGTGTCCTTTCCAATCATGCCTCTTATGGCTTATAGTTCCTGAAGCTGAATGTTTTTTTCCAGCATTTTCCGCAGGCCTATAAGGTTGGGAAAATTTATCAACTTCAAAATATTTCAATGCAACATCTTTTCTTATTTTTCTATTAAAAGCATTTGGCAACTCAACGTCACCTTTCTTTTCTCCTTTAATGTTATATATTATAGATTTCATTTCAACTCCATTAATTCAAATTTCTTTTTAGTCTGTTTTTTTGTTGGCCTCATTGCTTGAGTCAGCAAAACCTGTCTCTTTGCAGGACCCTGAACACTTCCCTTCAAGATGATGTATGAAGAATTTATATTTCCATAGCGTTTAAATCCCTGTTTTTTATTTATATTTTTTTCAGAAATTTTTCCGGAATCAATTATTTTTAAATTATAATGCACTCTCGTAAACATTCCTAATTGTCCGGACATAGGCGTCCTGAATGTAACATGTGCGGGATGCCACGGACCGATACTTCCTGGATTTCTTACTCCCTTTTCAGATTTATGGGATTTAAATGTAATTCCAAATCTTTTAACAGGTCCTGAAAGACCCCTTCCAGTAGTCAGCCCCCTAACGTCAACTAAATCTTTATCCAAGAAATCCTGCAGAGAAATTTCTCTGCCTATTAACTCTTTTACAAACTCCTTTTTATTATCTCCAAAAACCCCAAGTTCAATTAAGTCAGGTGTTTTCTTAAGTTTTGTTTGTTTTACAAGAGAATAAGCAATAATCCTAATATCCTCAAATCCCTCAATTTTGTCCAGTTCATCTAATCCCTTAATTTCTTTAGGCACTTTCAGCTTTCTTTTCAAAAATTTGTCATTCGAAACAACAATATCTTTTATTACTTTTCCACCTTTATAAAATCTCACAGAATAAACTTTCATATTTGGAATTTCAAGAATTGTCACCGGAATTGCAATTTTTTTTCCCTTTGTCATTGACTTATCAGTCTCATCTTTTACTATCGCAGTACTCATTCCAACCTTATAACCTATAAATCCAAGAACTCCCGAACCTTTTTTTTCAGATTTTACAACATCCCAGTTAACACTAGGTAAAAATTTACTGGCTCTTTTTCTCGGCCAGAATTGCAAACTTCCAAATCTCGGTCTTGATGTTGTACTCATTTCCCATTTTGTTTAGGGCAACTCTCCTGTTTAATATCCAATTAGCTTCCACACTAATGTCTTACTTTGAAAAATAGGCTATTTAAACTTGTTGTTTTTATGCTCAACTTTTACAAATTAAAGTTCTAAATGCATAGTAAACCCATTTTCAAATTGCCTTTCTAAGCTTCATCATCTCCCGCCTTTCAATAATTGTTTTTAATAATCCTGGAATTATTCCGGAAAATACAAAATTTCCAAACTCTAAAATTCCATTATATTTTCCAAGGCTGATAACTATTATTCTTTTCTTTGTTTTATATTTTTCTAATTCCTTTCCTTTTTCTAACGCACAAATATTTTTTGCAGCTAAACATGCCTGCTTTTCTGCGTTTTGTGCAGTTTTTTCATCTTTGATATCAGAAATATCTCCGGCTGCAAATATATTCTTAAATCCTTCAACTTGTAAGAAATCATTTACCTTTATTTGATTATTTTCATTTAAATTTTTACTAAAGTTTTTTTTCATAAATTCAAAGTTGGGTTTTATTCCGGTACAAAGAAAAATTAAATCATATTCTTTTTTTTCATAATCAAGATTATGAATAAATTTATTAAAAATAATATTAATATTACGTTTTCTTAAAAATTTAAATGCATATTCTCCGGTTTTTCTATTGTTTCTTGGTATTAACTCTTTATCTCCCTGGATTAAAGTTATTTTTTTAATAGGATAATGAGTTGTAATTTCAGAAGCAAGTTCAATTCCGACCAGTCCACCACCGATAATTAAAATATTCTCTGATTTTTCAAGCCTTCTGGAATAACTTCTTAAATGTTCTGCCCTTGTTGCAATTATCACCTCTTGCTCCTTAATCGGAAGTTCGTATTTTGATCCTGAAGAAATAATAAGATAATCGAAGTTTATTTTTCTTTTTCCGATTAAAACCATATTCTTAGAAATTTCAGAAACTTTTCCGGTAATTATTTCTGAATGTTTTAAATAATGACTGTGCAAAACCTGTATCTTTTTAATATGGGAAGGTTCTACAAGTGTTCTCAAAATCCCCGGGGTAAATTCAAAGTAATTTTTAGTATCAATCAAAATAACCTCAAAATATTTTTCCAGCTTTCTTGCAACGGTGCTCCCCGCAAAGCCCCCTCCAACAACTACGACCCTTTTCTTTTTCATATAAAATTAATAAATAAAAAAATAAAAATTAATGATTTTACTTCTTATTCATACTATGCACTCCTAAAAGCCAGTAATTTGATGCAGCCACAATATGCAATATAAGTGTAGTCCAGTTAGCCCAAGATGCAGTAAATGCAGCAATCACTAAAATAATTACTGGTGGCCATGTAGTCCATTCAAGCTTATATTTAGCAAGAATTGCAATTCCAAAAATTATTTCTGAAAGCAAAAGCACCCACGCAAAAAATAAAGGTGCCGGGAATCCAAGACCTGTGAGCATACCAGTCACGCCGGCAGGTTTTACTACAAACAACTTAAGCAAGCCAGCAACCAGCATCAACAGACCAAGAATAACTCTATTAACTTCCCATGCAGTTTTTTCGTTCATTTTTCCTCCTTCCGCAAATATTTATCAAATGTTCTTTAAAAATCTAACGTAAACTTTGTTTACTCCTTATTAATCATCTTCATATTTAGCAATGATTTGTTTGCAGTCATGCAAAACTCCATCAATCATTTTCCCGCAAACTTCACAATGTAACTTCTTCTTTCTAATAAACCTTAATATATCTCCAATTTCTTTAACAGAATCTGTTTTTCCACCAAGTAATTTCTTGCAAGATTTTTCTATTTCATGCACTATTCTGGAATGCAGTTTTATTTTTGTAACTCTTTTTTTATTAAGATATTGAGACACTGCAGGTTTTGTTATTCCTAAAATTAAACCAATCCGTCCATAAGAAATTTTATGTTTTTCAGATAATATCATTGCAAAATCCCTGCGAATTGCAGGAATAATATATTTAACCTCTATTTCCTGTGGCAGTAGACGCATAAATTAACCTCATTTAATATAGTAAACGCATTTAATTTCCGTATACCTTTATGCATTTACTAGACGGCAGAAGCTTACTATTATTTAAGGCTTCTGCTATATCAATATTCTCTCAAGCTTCAAAATCTGTTTCCTTCAGAATTTCTTTTCCATCTGCAGTAATTTTCCTAATTATCTTTCCTTTTCTCTTCGCTAATGCCCTAATTTCAACAGGATCTTCTACATCCTTAGGCAAAACAATATCATTTATAACAACCTCGTGCTCAACAACAGCTTTTTTACATTCAGGAACATCCCAGAAAAATTTCTCCCTCGCCTTTTCCCAATATTTCAAGTCAATTTCAATCACACAAAACTTATCATCTATCTTCTCTTCATTTTTCCCGGGCTTTGGAATTGCTTTTTTAATCTTTAAAACAATATCTCCCGAATTTGTATCAATCAAATAGTAATAGGCATTTTCAAATTTTTCTAAATTACTTTCAAAAACCTCATAAACAAAACTTCCCCCCTTCTTTTTTCCATCTTCTCCCAAAACTTTTTCCTTCATTAAAATTTTTCCAGAAAATTTTAAACCTTCTTTCAACGAACTGACAAAATCCACAAATACATTAGCCAATTCAAAACTGGATTTAATTTTTATATTTTTCCCTTTATTAAAACTAATGATAAATCTCCGTTTATAATCTCCCTTCCCAAATCTTATAAAATACTTGTGTGCTTTTGAACAATCTTTTTTTTCAAAAATCTCCCTAATGAAATAATCCATCTCCCTATAGAATAATGTTTATTTATAAATTTAACATCACTCCCTGCATTGTTAACTCAACGGGACTTATTGGAAATGGTTAAAAGCAGAACATACTTGCTTTTTTCATGAAAATTGAATGGCGAAAGTATAATATTGATGGTAAAGAAATTGAGGCACTTGTTACTATCTCTGAAAAACTGGACAGGTGGCGATTAAGAAAATTATTTGCTAGATGGAAGAAGCTTAATGACGATATAAAGAAAATTTCAACAAGAGGCATTAATCTTTCAGAGGCAATAAGCGAAAATGCTTTCTGCATCTTTTTTCCTGAATGTGTTAGAGTTGTCAAGCTAAAACAAGGCAAGTGTTCATATGATGTTTTAAACAGAAAAACTGGTGCAAGAATACAAATAAAGGCTTCAAGCATAGATGACGACTTGACTTCATTCGGACCCCGCTCTGAATGGGATGAGCTTTTCTTCCTTGACTTTTCTGAAGGCGATGGTTCGTTTAAAGCCTATAAAATTGAAAAAGATTGGATTTACAAGCATAAGGTAAATAGAAGTCAGACTTTTGAGCAACAGCAAGCACAAACAAGAAGACCTAGGTTTAGCATAACTGAAAATATAATCAAGCCAAGAGGCTTAAAACCAGTCAAAGTCTGCAAGTTATGAGATATAGAACACTACATTGTAACGTAAGCGGGAGTTATTGAACTCAAAAAAATTATTTTTTCTTTCTGGCTGGTTTATCCCAATAAGCAGATTTACAATTTGGGCATAAGGTAGGATATTCTTTTTTTCTCGGTATCCACTTATGGTTACATCTTTCACATTTATATCCCTTAACTTCTATTTTTATTTCTGCCATATCCAAATATAGAGATTTATTCTTTATAAAACTTACTTTTTAAAGTATTAACTATCTAATTGCTAATTAACTAGCGAAGCATTTATATAGTTTAACCTACTTATATAATTAGTAATTAGTTAAGTAACTATAAAGAGGGCGTAAAACCCCCTAGATTCCAAATCAGCTACCAACCAAAATGAAATTCAAAGATATAATCCAGAAGAAGTATAAAAATGTAATCTGCCCTAAATGTAATTCTAATCAGATTAAAAAAGATGGTAAAAGAAAAACACAGAACAGAGGAAAGATACAGAGATGCTTCCCAAATTAGCCTTAATCTTAGAAGATGAAAAAAACAAATGGCTTGGGCTAATTAAACTGAGTATAGTCTAAGACATTTATAATTGAACGGTATTTGTCTTAGACTATTAGCGGAAGAACAAAAAACTGTTCAAAATATTTTGTCTTCTGCTATAGCATAAATAATTAAAATGGTAAAAACAACTAAAATAATGAAAAAAGAGTATAAGACCATAGATTTATTTGCAGGTGTCGGAGGCATAAGGCTGGGCTTTGAAAAAGCTGGTTTTAAGACAGCTTATGCAAATGATTTCAATAAAAACTGCAAGAACACTTACGATGTGAACCACAAAGAGCCTAAACTTCATGTAGAAGATATAAACAAATTAGAGATTAAACAGCTTCCAGAATTTGATATTTTACTTGGTGGTTTTCCGTGCCAGCCTTTTAGTATTGCAGGATATAGACAGGGTTTTAAAGATGACAAAGATAGAGGTAATTTATTTTTTAGGATTGCTGACATTATAAGAGAAAGAAAACCCCGAGCAATAATGCTTGAAAATGTTAAAAATCTAAAAGGGCATGATAATGGCAATACTTTCAAAGTTATAGAAAAGACACTTAAAGAAATAGGTTATCATCTCAAGGCAGAGGTCTTAAACGGCATGACTCATGGCAATGTTCCTCAAAATAGAGAAAGGATATTTATTGTTGGATTTTTAGACAAAGTAAAAGCAGAAGCTTTCAAATTCCCAGAACCAATAAAATTAACAAAAAGTTTTAGAGAGTTTGTTGCAGAAGAAGCAGAAGATAAGTATTACTATAATAACAAACCTCTTTATGAAAAAATTAAAAACGATATAAATTCAGAGCATATAGTTTACCAATGGCGCAGGAAGTATGTAAGAGCAAATAAAAAAGGAGTTGTTCCAACATTAACAGCTAATATGGGGCGTGGTGGGCATAATGTCCCCATAATCAAAAATTCTAAAGGAATAAGAAAACTTACTCCTAAAGAATGCTTTATGCTGCAAGGCTTTCCTAAAACATTCAAATTGCCCGATGACCTGCCAGATACAGAGCTTTATCATCAAGCAGGAAACAGCGTGGTCGTTCCTGTTGTTCAGAGAATAGCTGAAAATATAAAGATAGTTTTAGATGGCGGTCGGATAAATCCTCAAAAGAGCTTATTTTAACTCATGCTCCCAAATTCTCACAACTTTCCAGCCAGCTGATTTGTAGGCAATGTTCACTTCTTTAGCTCTTGTTGCATTTCTTTCAAGCTTAGGAAGCCAGTATTTTTTGTTGGATTTTGGCTCAACATAATGTTTAGGGCATTTGTGCCAAAAGCAACCATCAATAAAAACTGCAACTTTTGTCTTATAATTGATAAAATCAGGGCTTCCGAAAGTCTTGGATTGATATAAAAAACTAAATGCCTTTCCTTTGTGATTTAATTCTGGTTTTGTACCCATGCTTTTTATTCTGCTCATACAATAACTTCTTTGAGCTTTTGTAAGATTGTCCACCATAAAAATATATGTCAAAAGAAGTTTAAATAAGTCCCGTTAAGTTAACAATGCACATCACCCCGAAGGTTTATAAATTTCCCTTCCCTAATTTATATATGTCATTAAACAACAAGGATATCAAAAGAATTTTTGTGATAACTATTCTTTTGGTTCTATTCGTAGCATCCATTTTAGTTTTACGTCCTATTCTGCTTTCAATACTCGGAGGACTCATTCTTGCCTATATTTTTTCACCAGTATATAATAAACTTCATAAAATATTTAAGGAAAAAAACACTACGGCATTTGCTGTAGCAACTTTGCTTATTTTATTAGTCATCCTCCCATTATGGTTTTTAGTTCCAATTGCAATTCAGCAGACATTTGATTTTTTTACACTAACACAATCAGTAGATTTTTCTCAAATTGTTGAGACTATTTTTCCCACATCATCTCTTCAATTTCAACAAGACACTACTGCAATGATTATAAGATTCATAGGCAATATAACTTCATCCGCAATTAATGGATTAGTCGGATTTATATTAAACTTACCCAGTGTATTGCTTCAATTAGCTGTCATAATCTTCGTGTTCTTCTTTAGTTTAAGAGATCAACAAGAACTAAAAGAATTTATTTCGGGAATTTCTCCCTTCAAAAAAGAAAAAGAAAAATTATTAACAAAGAGATTCAAGGAAATTACATCTTCAATTATCTTCGGATATATAGTGGTAGGAATAATTCAGGGTATAACCTTAGGTATTGGATTTTTAATCTTCGGAGTTCCAAGAGCATTAACCCTCACAGTTTTTGCCATATTTTCATCCATTCTCCCAATGGTGGGCCCCTGGCTTGTCTGGATACCAGTAGCAATTTATTTATTAGCATCTGGGGATGTTACGCGGGCAATTCTATTCACAATATATGCAGGGGCATTAGTCTCCTCAATAGACAATATTCTTAGGCCTTACATCGTTGCAAAGAAAACAGGCACTTCTTCAGTCATAGTCTTGATTGGGATGATTGGGGGGCTATTTGTTTTCGGGATAATGGGGATTATATTAGGGCCTCTGATATTATCTTATCTCGTGATTTTCCTAAGGGCATATAAGGACAAGACCCTTTCAGATATGTTTTCTCCAGAATAATCCCTCCGCCAACCCCTCAATTTATTCAAAACCCCATTAAAAGAATATTATATCCCATATTTCCCACATCAATTATATTTTTATATTAATAAAATACATTGTTTTATGGATAAAGATTTAAGTTATCTTGCACAGATAAAAGATTACATAAGGAAGAATCTTAAAAAAGGTTACACCAAAGAATCACTGCATTGGGCTTTGGTAAACCAAGGTCATTCAAAAATAGAAATAGAAAAAGCCTTTGAAAAAGTAGAGTATGAAATGTCAAAAGAAGCACCAGTATTAAAAACAAAACCAAAGATTACCTATGAAAGATATCATTCTCCCAATTCCCCCCAAAACTCTCAAGATCAATTTAAGAAAAAAGAAGAAAAAGAAGATATAAGGAAGAGGACTTTTTGGAGAAAGATTTTTGATTAATTTTCAATTAATTTATAAGATGATTGATACATTTACGGACTAAAAAAAGCTTAGTTTAAGTTCATTAAAAAATTAAAATAATAAAAAACATAAATTATCATCGGTAAATCCAGTTATTATTTATTATTAATTTAGGATTATATTGAAAGTTAGCATTTCATATTATAGAGCATATTTTTTAGCTGTTTTATAGTCTAAGGCATTTATAATTGAAAGGTATTTGTCTTAGACTATTAGCGGAAGAACAAAAAACTGTTCAAAATATTTTGTCTTCTGCTATAAATCCAGTATAAATGAAAAATTTGGTTTGTTAACTGCCTAATCGCCATTTATAATTATAATTTATAAGTGTTATTAATTTTTCTCAAAGGCATTTCAATTGGAGATTGATAAATTCTAATTTATGAAAATCTGGTATTATAGTCTAGGCATTTATAATTGAAAGGTATTTGTCTTAGACTATTAGCGGAAGAACAAAAAAATGTTCAAAATATTTTGTCTTCTGCTATATTTACAAATCTAATCCTACGCCGGTGCCAGGAATCGAACCTGGATATCTTGCGAAACTGGTTTTCAAGACCAGCGGGCTACCGTTGCCCAACACCGGCATATAGTGAACGCATTTAATTCTCTTATGTTTTTATACGTCTTTGATTCCTACGCGTATTTAGTGCATACACTATACAAACTACTATTAAAAACTCCTTTTAAATATTTAGAATTAAAAACTCCAGTCAAAACTATAAAAAATTTGTTCGGCTAACTAAATAAAATAAAAAATATTTAGCCGAATAAGCTTGCCAAACCTTCAGCAGCTTCAGCTTTCTTTTCTTCCTTCTTCTCTTCTACTTTGGTTTCTTCTGCTACTTGCCCCGTATTTCCCGAACTAATTGCAATACTTGCATTTTCGAGCTCAGATGTAATGTCAACGCCCTGTAAACTTGCAATTAACGTCTTTATTTTTGAGTCATCTACCTGTGTTCCCGTAGCTGTAATAACTTTTCTTAAATTATCTTCAGTTACTGGCTGTCCAAGCTTATGCAAAAGCAAAGCACCATAAATATATTCCATTACTTATTTTCCTCCTTTGTATCTTCTTGATTTGAAATTTCATTGTCAACCACTTTCTCTTCTACATTAACTTGTTCAATTAATTTTTTTGTATCTATTACTTTTTTCAGGGCTTTTTCTTCGGCAGATGCTTTTGCTATAAAATAACTAATAGTTTCTTTAACTGCATAACCAATACTAACTGCAAATCCAAGAGATTTTCCAATCATAGTTCTCATATTGTCTAAAACCCCTCTTTTGTCTATAATAATTTCAGTATAAACTTTATCTTCCTTAGAATCATAGGCCGCAATCGGAATAAATCCAACCTTCATCGGAGAAACGCCCAATTTTGCAAGCACACTTGCAATATTTGCTTTTATTTCCTCTCCCTTTTTGGCAACTACCGCACCCTTTATAATTTCCAGTTTGCCTTCTGTAACTTTAACTTTTAATCCTGCTCCGCTTAATTCAGAAATTGCAGGACCAGCAATTAAATCCGTAGGTCCCGGCTCTATCCTTATTTCTTCAGGGGCAATGTCTCCCTTCTTTGCCTTCGCAGCACTTTCATTTTCTACCAAAAGTCCTGAAAGTTCAAATGGGTCCAAGTCAGAAAAAAGAATTGCAAAGTCCGCAGTAATGCTCTTTTTCAGATTTTTCAATGCACCCTTATCGATGGAATCAATTGCCCTGTTAACTGCAGTTTTTCTGGCAATCTTAATCAATGCTTTTCCCCTTAGTTTTTTCTTTATATCGTGAAACTGCAATCCGGGAAGGTTTTTGCATGAAGCAATTAAAATGGTTCTGTTATTAGTCATAAGTTCTACAAAGTCCGTAACTATTTTTTTCTTTTCTTCCGGAATTGGTTTTCCTCTTACAAATTTTTCTTTCATAATCATATTTTAACTCCTATCGGTTTGGTCATCGTAAATTTAACCATTACATTTTTCACATTTTCTAATTTAGTCGGTAATGAATCAACCACACCCCTATAAGCCGCAGTTATATTTTCAATAATTTCTTCATTACTCATATCACTTCTCGCAACAGCAAATTTGATGCTCGATTCTTTAGCCCTCATTTTTATTGCTTTAGAAATTTTATCTAAAACCTCTTTCACCGCATTTTCTTCTTCACTAATAATTCCCAGTTGGGGAGAGGGCATTTTTCCAGTAGGCCCCAAAGCTTTTCCAAAAGTCGTAGCAACTGCAGGCATTAAAGATGCATGTGCAATAAAGAAGTCATAGTTTCTTACAAGACCCCTTAAATCTTTTTGATCCTTATATTTCGCAAACTCTGGTTTTGTAATCGTTTTAATCAAATCATTTTTCTTTGTCAAAAATCCGCAAACTCTTTTATCCTTAATCTTATGCGGGACGTTCAAAATTATAGAAATATTAGTTTTTCTCAAATCAACTCCCTTTAGATTTACAATCAAATCTACGGTTTGATTAAACTTCCTTTCCTTCCCTTTCCTAAGTTCTTCTAATGCTTTTGCCAGTGTTAACGATTCCATTTCAATCTCCTACGCAAGGTAGTATAAACAAGTCATAAATAGGGTTTATAAATTTGTTGATTTTCTATTAAATTAAAGTCACACAAGAATTAGAATTTAAAATGATTAGACTTTATTTTATAGTCTAAGACATTTATAATTGAAAGGTATTTGTCTTAGACTATTAGCGGAAGAACAAAAAACTGTTCAAAATATGGACAATTCTGTTGATTAGCACAATTGTTTTCAGAATTGTACAGATAGAGAATTCTGGACAAAT
>JAUYJY010000036.1 GCA_030699205.1 Candidatus Pacearchaeota archaeon | reverse complement strand
TTAGCGGAAGAACAAAAAACTGTTCAAAATATGGACAATTCTGTTGATTAGCACAATTATTTTCAGAATTGTACAGATAGAGAATTCTGGACAAATAGTGTTCCAATTATCAGAATTATCTATATTTTGTCTTCTGCTATATATATTAAAATCAATCACCAAAAATAATCTTTCCCTAATTCTTTATCCTGAACAAGAGTATAATTAAATCTCGCGAAAAGTTCAAAAAAAAACAAAAGACTTAAAAGTCATAAAAATGATGAATAAACATGAAATTTTGGAGGTTTCCCCATAATTAAAGGCAGAGAGCTTTTTCTTAGTGAAAACCAAAATTCTAAAAAATCTTTTAAACCCTTAAGTTCTCATATAGTTATATTTACAAAGGAGAATTTAGAAAAATGATATACGAACCAGAAACAGTTAAAGGATTTCAGGATTTTTTACCTGAAAAAGCAAGAGAAAGAGCAAAGATAAAAGAAGTAATTGAAAGATACTTCAAACTATATGGATTTCTGCCAATTGAAACTCCAACAATTGAATTTGATGAACTAATGCGCACTGATGCAACCATTGAAAAAGAGGATGAAGCGGTATCGGACAGATTTAGATTAAAAGACCGCGGTTCCAGAAACCTCGGGTTGAGATATGAATTTACTTTCCAGCTTCCAAGAATCTTAAAACAAAACCCAAATCTAAAACTGCCATTTAAAAGATACCAAATAGGTTCTGTATTTAGAGACGAGCCGACTTCATCAAACAGGTTTCGCGAATTTACCCAATGCGACGCAGATATAATCGGAGACTCATCAATAGAATCAGATGCAGAATGCATCTCTTTGTTTTCAGATATATTAAATGAACTAAATATAAAACCAATAATTGAAATAAATAACAGGAAGCTAATTAACTCAATTATTGAAAGCGTCAAAATAGAAAATAAAATAAGCGTGATGAGAGAATTAGACAAACTTGATAAGGCGGGAGAAGACACTATAAAAGCAAATCTAAGGAAATATGCAGACGCAAATCAGATAATTACTTTATTCAAACTATTAGAAAAACCACTTGATTTTTTTGTAAAGAACATATTTGAAGGGGCAGAAGAAATAGAAAAATTAAGGAAATTATCTCAAGTATATGGCTTCAAAATAAAATTTAATCCCTTTATGGTTAGAGGATTTTCTTATTATACGGGAAATGTTTTTGAAATAAAAATAGAAGGCACAAAAGATTCTATTGCGGCGGGTGGTAGATATGACAAAACAGCAGGGAAATACCTAAACAGAGAAATTCCCGCAGTTGGAATTTCATTTGGATTAGAAAGATTAACAAACCTCGCAAAAGTAAAAACAGAAAAAACAAAGGCAATATTAGTTTCATTAAATAAAAATAAGGAATCAATTTCACTTGCAAAAAAACTAAGAAAAAACAATATCTCCTGCGAAATTTCATTCGGAAAACCAGGAAAAGCCCTTGAATATGCAAACTCTCTTGAAATCCCATACGCAATTTTCATAGGCGAAGAAGAAATAACAAAAAAGAAATTCAAAATAAAAAACATGCAGTCAGGGGAAGAATCATTATTGACAGAAAAGACGATTATATCAAAGTTAAAGAAAAGCTAAAATTCTCTTTTCATATCAGAATCATATTCTGAAGAAAATCTATACTGCATACCAGCTATTAATTGAGCAACAGATGTTCTACCTAAACCCTTGGCTGCCTGATAAAGTATCCCTTTTACCAAATGGTCTGCTTCAGAAGGTAAAAATCTTGCTCTAAGACTTAACTTACCCTTTTCATCTCTAGGTACACGCACAAATAATAATTCTCCATTTTTATTTGTATAAATCCCATATATGCTATCATGATTAGTTGCAACGCTATGAACTGTCGGAGTGCGTTCTAAATTCTTTTCATCTATTGTTTCTAAAGGATATCCACAAACTATAAACTCCCTCATTGCATAAGAAAGATCTCTTCCAAACAAATGTTCAGTAGTATTTCCAATAGTTTGACCTAATGACTTCGCAAATTCAATTGCTTCTTTTGCTTTATCTTCTAATGTTTCAGATTTAATTTTATTTTGTTCAATCCATCTAATAACCGATGCTAAAAATGCAGATTCAGTAGAATGATAACCAATAACATTAGCTTCATCGAACCTAAGTTCGGGCCTATAAGAAACCATATTTCCCAAAGGGTCAAAAGTTTCATAAGGAGTTCTATCGATTTGAAGAACTCTTAAATCACAATGCATATCTCCTGTAATATGGGTCTCCCTAATAGTGCCATCTGACCAAGTTGTATTCCATCTATAACCTTCCTTTGAAAGAAAAGTATTAGATTCATTACTCATAAAAGCCGCAACACAACCAGGAAGATCAGTAAGACTTCTGAAACCAAACTTATCAAATTTCCATAAATCTTTTTTTCTTAAAACGACGCTAGCATCGCCACCAATCATTGCAAGTAAGTCTTCAAGTTCAGCTACTTCAGTCAACTCTGTTCCATCTTTCCTCTTAACTCTCCACGGATGACTATCTCTTGATTTAAAAATAGAATTCATGCCTTCCCTAAAAGATTTCCTTTGTTCTTCAGGAATTCCATCAAACCAACCGCCTTTCTGCATATCATTTACAATTTCAACTAAATCGTCATTGCTAATAAAATCCTGAACTCCTATTTCATGTTTAGCAACTTTTTTTCTAATTTTCTCCGCTATTCCAGAAGATTCCAATTTTTGAATAGCCTCAGGGTAAATTGTGTATCCAATTCTCATAAACCAAAACAATTAAGCGGTTATTAAAGGATTATTATACTCTAAAAGTCTATTCCTTCCCAGCCTCAGAAAACCCACTAACTTCTTCAACTTTTAATTCATTAATTCTTTCTATTTCAATAGACTCCACTTCTTTTTTCAATTTCTCTATCAAATCTTTATTTTTTAACTCATATATAAATTAAAGAAATAATTAAAAACAACCATTTCTTTTGAGAAATATGAATAAAATCCATATGTATCTAATTTTAATAATAACTTTGAGTATTCTCTTGTTGTTTGTTCCAAATCCTTCAACCAAATTATCTCCTTATGATTCTAACAATGTCTTTCAGATAGCAACATGCCCCACCCAAAACAACCCAGGGCAAACTGGAATACTGAATGTAGGACATACTAATGAGCTTTATGTCACAATCCATGGTCTTACAGGATTAACCCCCGTTAAAACAGAAGAAGAAGCAAAAGAAATAACTAATAAAAAATATTACTGCACCTTATTTGCCCAAAAGACATATGGTGAATGAGATTCAAAAAATTGTGGGAAATGGGAAAACAATGTTGAAGTAAACCCTGGAGCATGCACTAAAAGCACTAGTCCACTCAATTGTGAATTAAAATATTTTAAAGAAACTATAAAAAGAGATTGGTTTGGCATTGATTGGCTATCAGAAGATGAAGTTTTATATTATTTCTATGAATTATTTTCTTCAGAATCTAAATGTAGTGCCACATCAAGAGTAGAAAGCAACGCAATTCAAAACAGCGTTAGTAGTGCAACCCAATTAATAATAGAAGAGAAGGACTAATCTCTAAATTCTTCAGATTCGTTATTAATATCAGACACTTGCTCATTTTCTAAAGCAATAACTTCCGCCCTCAATTTATCCAATCTTTCTTTATCCCTCACCTCATACATATCCTTAAGTAAAACCCAAATTTCTTCAAAATGCCCTTCCTGTTCAAGCCAAACCTTTTGTTGAGTATCCAAATGAAGTAAGCTCACAAAAGCAACCACTCTATCTTCCTTATGCATCTTTAAAAGTTCAGAAAAAGCAAGCTTCTCATCCCTATTAGAAAAAATATCCTTCAGTTTTTTATAAATCACATTTATTTTATCTTTCAAATTAATCGTATTCCTTGGTAAAACAATATTCGTGTCTCCTTCTCTCTGCTTCAAAACAATCTCTCTTTTTATTCTCCTGTTTTCGGTCTTTATTGCATTCCCTAACGCATCCATCAATTCCTTTAAAGTAACTCTTTTAAATCTAGGCAATGGAGTTCTTGGAACTAAATCCGGCATTTCTTCATCAAACTCAATTTTTTCCTGTTCATATTTCTTCTCTTCCTTCCGCCCATAAAGAACAGCATCCAATCCGGGAAGATCTCTATTCAGAAGCACTTCGGATTTAATTCTTAATAAAATTGAGGCGGCAAGTAAAACTTTTGAAGAAACAAAAAAATTAGCTTCTTCAAGTTCCTTAATTTTTTCCAGATAGCGATTAGACAACAAGGCAATATCAATATCCCAAGGGTTTAATTGTTCAGTATTTATCAAATCATAAATTATCGCCTGCCAACTAAGTTTATCATTAAACAACAAATCCTGAACTTGCTCCTGCCCAACTCTCTCAGAACTTCCTTTTAAATCATTTCCCTCCAAAATTTTATCTCCAATATCACCCTCTTCCATTTTAGTTTCTTTAATTTCAATAAGATTTCCCGATTCTTCAACTTCTTTAAGCATAAAAACCTATATAAAAATAAGTTTAAAACACTTCCCTCATCCAAACTTCCACTAAAATTCCCAAAGTATCAAATGCTCATAAAAAAGCCTAAAATTCCTGTTTCTATTTGAAAGTTACAACATAACCGAAAGATTTAAATATTAGACATTTTTCATATTATCCATCACCTCTTTTTCCCAGGGGAGGGCGTCTAGACCATCTATTTATAGCGGGATAGACCTCCTCTCTATGGGTTTGATATTTTAACAACTTCTAAGTAACACTAATAGAAACATTTAAAAAGGTAATTTTTCTTGAATTTTTATGTTGCAAACAGAATTAGAAAAAATGTTAGAATCTGCTATGTATGCGTTAGGAAGACCTTTAAGCCGTAGGGTCTACGGAGCAGAAGCCTCTACAGGTGCATTAGTAGACGGTCTAGATCACGAGACCCCTAGTGATAACCCACTTCATAGGCTAATGCAGGAATCAAGAGGTAAGATAACAACAAGACAGGCTAACGAAAGTGATGATTGCATCCCTGCAGTAGAAAGGAGATCAAGATTAAAAGAAGGCATTGATATAACCTATGATCTATCCTTTGGAGATGATTCAAGAAGGTATGCTGAATCAGAAGATGTGGATAGAATTTTAAAAGATCCTAAAAATTACTTATGTGAATCTGTTACGCTAGTAAGTAAACGCGGTGACTTATTAATGATAGCGAATGACCAAGATGGATGTAGTTTATTTAGTTTAGAAGTGGATGGTCCTCAAAGATACGAGAAAGAAATTGAAAAGAAAGTGAAAGAAATAAACAGAAAACCCTACAATCCAAAAGAAATAATTGAAGTTGTTGTAGATTTCATAAGAAATTTCTCTGGAAATGATTAATCTAAAAAAGAAAGTGGATTTTAATTTAGGCAATTATGCCTTCATAAATTCAGTATAATGACAACGACCACAATGTAATCTGCTTTGCCCACCGCCAAGAAAGACCCCGGGACCGCATCTGGGACAATGTTTAGATTTTTTCTTTATTGAATTTCCCTCAATAGTATAAAGTGCATACTTTTTTGAAGTGGGGTTATTTTTATGTGCTCTCTTGCCTTTCTTATTTGAACTTCCCTTTTTCTTTGCCATAATTTATTTTTTATCTCCTTTTTTCTTTCTGTTTCTTGTTTCAATTCTCTTTAAGTCATCAGAAGAATCATAGATTAACAGGTTGATAATAAATTCATTGCTTCCAAATCCATTTGAAATCTTTTTAATAGAAATCCTATCCGCGTCAGATTTAAACTGGCTTGAAACTTCAGCCATTACTTTTTCAAATCCTGGATTAGATTCATAATTTTTTGCAACCTCTATTTCATTCCTTTTCAGCAAATCATTTCTAAATTCTTTAATAACCTTCATTTGTTTCCCTCACATTTATTCCCCTTCATTATCTAAGCCTCGTCGCATAAATCCCCTTTTCTTTAATTTCTAAATTCTTCGCAATTTCAGATTCTTCGGTGTTTAATATTGCTACCTTTCCCTTAAAATTATCAACAGCTTCAATACTCCCGCACTTAGGACACTTAACACCTTCATAAATTGTTCTGCATTTCTTGCATGCTTTTTGTTTAGCCATTTTATTTATTTCCCGGATTTATGTTTATTACTTTCATTTCTTTTTCCCCACTTTCTTTTCTTCCGACTTCACAATTTTTTCTGCGGCCTTCCTGTTCCTTAATTTATTTTCGTCAAGCCATTCTAACTTCCCTAATCCGGGCTGTCTCATTGTTAAACCAATCTTTGGCTCCCCCGCCTTAAAACTAATTGCAACAATTCTTGCAAGACAATTATCTCCGATTGCAAGAGACCTCTTAGAAGATTTTCCCTGCAAAACACCTGTCTTGGTCAATGAAACAAAATCTTCCATTGTTTGGGAAACATGAATCATTCCTTGTGCATTTGCAACCTGCATAAAAGCTCCGAAGGTAGTTATTTCTTTAATTGTCCCATAAACTAATTCATGCAATTCAGGCTTCCAAACTAAAACCCTAAATTTAGATTTATAAAATGCAGCACCATCCCCTGGAATTATAATTCCCTCGCCAACATCATCAACTCCAACAATAGATACAACAAAACCTAAATCTTTAGTAACTGAATTTACATAGCTTTCATTGAGCTGTTCACTAACTGCATCTTTTGTAGCAAGCCCAAAATGTTTTGGCTCCACTCTTACATAATCTCCAACTTCAGCTAAATAGAACATACTCAATGAAGAAAAATATGGTTTTTAAAGGTTTTCAATACAAGATTTTAAGCTATTCCTTTCCAACCAACCCTTTAGAAGCAAAAATAACAATTCTATTCGGCACAGCCCTTTTTATTTCATTATCTAACGTTGCAATATAAACCCCGCCCTTGCCTTTTTCAATCAAATAATCATCAACTTTTCCATCGCCAAAAGATGTTTTCTTAACCTTTCTGTTTTCAATTAACTCCAAAGCAACATTCACTGCAAGTCGGTCTTCTCTTGAAGTTTTATTTCTCCTTATCAAATCCTTCATTTCCTGCAAAACTTCTCTTGGAACAATCGGTTTAAATCCCTGCCCCTCTAATTGAGAAAGAAAATCAATTCTTTTCCTTATGCAAGAAATAATAAAACTGCTGTCTAACAAAACTTCCATATATTATTTAATAATCTTTAGTTTAAATATTCTTGGAATATAGTCAAGGCATTTAATTTCCGTATATAGTCTAAGACATTTATAATTGAAAGGTATTTGTCTTAGACTATTAGCGGAAGAACAAAAAACTGTTCAAAATATGGACAATTCTGTTGATTAGCACAATTGTTTTCAGAATTGTACAGATAGAGAATTCTGGACAAAT
>JAUYJY010000035.1 GCA_030699205.1 Candidatus Pacearchaeota archaeon | reverse complement strand
ATTTGTCCAGAATTCTCTATTTGTACAATTCTGAAAACAATTGTGCTAATCAACAGAATTGTCCATATTTTGAACAGTTTTTTGTTCTTCCGCTAATAGTTTAAGACAAATACCTTTCAATTATAAATGTCTTAGACTATAGTTAGGCTTTAACTAGAATTCTCATGTCATCTCTAATGGATAACTGCTAAAATATTGTCATGTAATCAATGCAGTTATCCATAACAAGAAAAGTATTTAAGAATGGTTTTGTTTGATATTCAATGAAAAAGAGGAATTCTTTTGTTTTGTTTGTTTTAATTGTGATTGTGGGGATTTCTTTTTTAGGGCTTTATTTTTCTTTAAAGGTATATAGCGAATCAAAAAGTTTTTTGACTGCTCAAGCTATTGAAAGCGGGGTTCTTTCTTTAACAGTTGAAGGCACAGATTTAACAATTCCTTTAATATCCATAACTTCTCCTGAGAGTACTACATATACATCGCACCGGACTGAAATTACATATGCCGTTTCAGATAATGCATTAAATAGCTGTTGGTATAGTTTAAATCAGGGAGTGACTAACACGACGATAACATGCGGGAGCAATGTTACAGGAATTACAAGTTCTGAAGGAAGTAATACTTGGGCAGTTTATGCAAATGATACGAACGCCAATGAAAATTCAAGTTTAGTTACTTTTACTATTTCTCTTCCTGCAGGTGGCGGGGAGGCTGCGGGCGGAGGAGGAGGCGGTGGCGGAGCAAGTTACAAAAAAAGAAACTTTAATGTTATTCCTTCAGAGGTGAGTGTTGATATTGTTTCAGGCGTTACTGATATGAGAGAGATTAGGGTTTACAATAATGGGGATTTTGATTTAGATATTAATGTAAGCGTAACAGGAATAAAGGGTTTTGTTGGGATTAATAAAAATGAGATTCACTTGAAGAAGGGAGACGGAGAACAACTATTTCTAACTATCGGTGTGTCTGCGCCTGGGATTTATCCCGGAAAGATTATTTTCACTTCAGGGAATTTGAAGAAAGAAGTTGCTTTATTGATTAATGTTATTAGCGAGGACACTTTGTTTGATGTTTCCGTAACCATTCCGGAGAGATTCAAAGTTATTAATCTTGGAGAAGATTTGCCCGTTTTTGTAGAGCTTACAGAGATTGGAGGCGATGGAGTTGATGCAGAATTGAAGTATATTGTAAAAGATTTTAATGGTAAAACCTTGTTTTCAGAAACAGAAGAAAGATTTGTGAGAGATTATGAGAGTTTTAATAAAATATATTCTGTAAAAGATTTGCCTGCCGGGGATTATGTTGCAGGAGTTGAATTGTCTTATTCAGGCGGGTTTGCTTCCTCAAGCGCCCAATTTAGAATTACGGAGACAAGTATCAGCTTGTTAACCTATATTGCTTTAATTGTTCTTTTGATAGTTATAATCATTGTAGTTATTTTAATAAGGCATTATAATAAGAAGAAGAGCGAAAGAGGGAAGATGTTAAAAAAGGCAATTTCTAATAATAAACGAGGAAGAAAATGAAAGTTAGATATTTCTTGTTTATATTTTTGATTATGTTTTTTTTTACATCGCAGGTTTATGCAGGCGTAGAAGATATTTCTTTTAATACTGATATTGTTAAGGTTGTTGTTCCGAGAGGGCAAACACATACAGCTGAATTTAATTTCTTCAATAATGGGGAAATGATTATATTAAATCTTGAGAAAAATAGTATTTTTGATTTTTTTACTGTTCCCGAGGCGGTTGAGGTGGGTTCTAATATTTCAGGGCATTTTAATATTGTTTTTAATTCTGGTTTGCCTGCAGGAGTTTATGTTGGGGTTATTAATATTTCAGATTATACTGGGGCATCTAATGAAATCTTAGTTATTTTTGAAAATGAGGACGCTGGGAGAACTTTTGATTTGGCGTTTAGTGAGGGTCCTGAATTGTTGAATGTTCCTTTGGGAACTTTTGATTTAGGAGTTACAGTATTTAATGTTAATTCACAAAATACAGAAGCTTTTTTTGAAATTAAAGTTTTACTAAAAAATGGGCTTGAATTAGAAGAAGAAAGCAGGATAGTTTATGTGAATAGGGAATTGACATTTAATGAGAATATTCAAACTGCTGAATTAGAATCCGGAGAAACTTATGTTGTAATTGGTTCTGCGACTAATCAAGGGGTGAAAGGAACTTCTTCTTTGATTTTTACAGTTGCCGGGGCTAATTTAAGTCCAATCGATAACATCATAGATTATTCAAATTATATCTTATTTTTTGTCATTGGGTTTTTAATTATTTTCGCGATTTTTTTAAGTTATTATTGGAATCGGAGAACTTTGATGGAAGCAAAGGATTGGAGAAGTCAAATTGGAGAGATTAAAAAAGCCAAGTTTGGGGATTCTGCAAGAACATTAAGAAAATTGAATATGAAAAAAAGCACTTTGGGAAGAGCATATTCAGAGCATTATATCACGAGGGAATCTTATAGTCAAGGAATTAGAGAAATGAATAAATTGATTGAAAGAGTTAAGAAGAAATTATAATAAGAAATCTGTCAGGAAAGTTTATCTTTTTTTATTTTTATCATAGAAGTTTATTGACTCTAGATACACATTGCAATAAAATTTATAAAGGTTAAATTACATCAAAAAATATGAATCAAAGATTAGAGAATGCTATTAAAGAGATAGACCTTGATCCTATAAAGATAAGATTAATGAAACCAGACCGCGGAGCTGAAGGGTGGGCAAGGGAAAAAGTAGAGGAGGTTGCAAATTTATATAGAAGATTTCTTTATATGTGTATAGACGATCCTAGTTCTGCAGTTGTCCCTGTAGATGAAGTTGATGAATTTTGGCATGCACATATACTAGATACTCAGAAATATGCTGAAGACTGTCAAAAAGCTTTTGGATCTTTCTTACACCATTTTCCTTATTTCGGCATGAGGGGCTCTGAGGATAGAGATGAGCTACAAGCTTCTTTTAGAGAGACTAGTAGAAAATATTTTGAGCTATTTCGCGAAGATTATTCTGTGGACGGTCAGGGTCAGCCTGCAGATTGTTCAGATGGCAGTTGTGGTGCTGGAAGTTGTGGTCCACGTAGTTTCATAGAGCACTTACCTGAAAGAGTGAAAAATAGATATTTAGATCCTTCGGGTCGTCCAAAAATGGCTATTCTTGAGCTGGAGAAATAGGAAGTTTGATTTCTAAAAACTATAAAATATTTTTTGTTTAAATGGAATTTAATGATTACAAAAGTCTGGAAGAATCTGGAGCGAGATTTGTAGAAAAATTAGGGAGAAAGGGAACAAAACATATTTCTCAGAGGATTTTATGTAATGGTGAAAATTATGTGCTAAAAAAATTTAGGTCTGAAAGTGAAGCAATAAGAGAATCCAAGGCACATGAAATTTTAAGTGAACAAACAGATTTATTACTTCCAAGAAAAATCTTTAGGGACAGAGAAGTTATCTTATACGAATATATTTTGGAGTTAGGAGAGTGCACCCCTATAGAAATGATAGAAGATTGGCAAAAAATTCATATAAATAATGAATTAGCAAATTATTTTGAAGTTGAGAATCCTAGGGCAGAGTACATAGAGTGGTTGGCTGGAAAGATAATTGAGAGAGGAGATTTATATGGAAAGAATCGAGGGGAGTATTCTAGAATAATTAAAATAGGAATCAGCGATTTAGTTAATCCTCCAGAATTAGGGGTGGTGCATGGAGACTTACATTTAGGTAATGTAATAGTTAGGGGCGGATTTAGATTTTATATTGATTTAGAAACTTGTGCAGTTAAGGATCCAATAACGGATTTAGTTCCCACAGTATTAAATCATTTAGATTGGAAAGATAGATTGGTACAATATTATTGCGGAATAACCGGTGCAGATGAAGGGGCGGTTAAAAGAAGATTAACAACCCTATCAATGTTTAGGGGCACTAAATTAATGGGATATCAGGATAACCGAAATATAAAAAAAGAAATTAAATTAAAGGCAAGGAGGAGAATTATAAAATCTCTGGATTCTTTATTAGAATAATCAAATTTAAGTTTTATTATTTTTTAATATTTCTCCTAACTCGCTTATCTTAATCCTATTCAAATGACTATTATCTACTAAAAAAGATGCAAATCCTGCTTCTTTTGCACTCAAATAGTCTTGATACTCGTGGTCTCCTATATGTGCGCATTCCGAAACAACTAACCCCTCTTTTTTTGCAATCTCCTTAAACATCCAAACCTCTTTGGAAACTTTTCCATCAAAATCATCCCTTGTGCTATATATTTTATCAAAGATTGAAGCATTAATTCCATTATTTAATATAATTTTATTAATATAATTTTTTGAAGCAACAGAAAAAATAATTAACTTAAAATTATCTTTTAGTTTGTTCAGAGAGTCTTTAACTTCATGAGGTATTTTAAAATTTTCTATCCATAACTTTCTAGCCTCTTTTTTTAGATTTTCCCATTCAATTGGAGTTAATGAATCTTTTATCTCCTGTCTTTTTTCTCTGGAAATATCCTTTAAAGAATATTTTTCTTTCAAAATTTTAATGAACCTTTCTTCAAATTGTAAATAATTATTTGAGTCTGGACAAATAGTGCCATCAAAATCAAAAGATATTAACTTAACATTATACATATCTAAGAGATATTAGTGAGATATTTAAGTTTGATGATTAGTGTAATTCTGGTGCAAGCAACAGACATATGTTACCATCAGCGAAAATTAATTTGCATGTGAAAACCGATGAATCTAATGAAAAGTTAAGTCTAACAGGATTAGATTTAAAAGATAAGTCAAAAAGACCTAAAACAATCAATAAATTAATTGAGAGAGTTAAGAAGAAATTATAATCAGAAATCTATTAAGAAATTGCTGAAATTGTTCGACCGCGCCCTAAAAGACATAGTTTGTTCAAACAATTTCCGTAAAGTTGAACAAGTCCAACGAATCTTCTCTTGTGGAGGACAAGCTTCAGAAGACGCGAATTTCTCGTGTTCAAAACAGGCTCACTCATATCTTTAAAGATATGGTTTTTGCTTCTTGCATTTTGAGCATAATAAACTTGAAATTTTTAAGTGCACATTTTCTTAAAATGAATAAAAGGAAAGTTTATAAATCACAATGCTCTTTAATTGCAAAGATGGTGAAGAAAAAGAGAGTTTTGAATGCGGTCAGAAAGCCGATTAAAAAGAGTGTTGGGAAGTCTGCGCTTTATGGGGCAGTTAGAGATTTGGAAACTGAAATTAAGAAGCTCAATAAGGAAAAGAGTGATCTTAAGAGAGAGAGTGCAAGTACGTCCAGCAGTTTGGAGACGAGCAGGGCACAGGAGAGGGCACTGCAACAAAGGATTGCACGAATTATAGAGAAACAAGCAAGTCTGAATCAAAAAAAGAAGACTTTGCAGGTTAAGATTGATAGGGATGCGGACAAGATAAATAAAATTTCTAAGATTAAGTCTGAAATTTCAGATATTTAATCTTGGTGCATTATTCGTCGGTTCTTTAGTGTCTCTTTATAGTTTTATTGCACTTTTTATGTTTTGATTTGGATTATGGGAAAACATTTTAAGGTTATGCGATAAAATTATCGTGTATAATTTTTAGATTCTAAATAAACTTTAGGGGTTCACTCCAATACTTTCAAGATATAGCAGAAGCATTAAATGATCGTAAGCTTCCGCTAAATAGTAAACGCATAAAAGTGTACTGAAATTAAATGCGTTTACTATATTACCTTTTATCATTTTCAAAGATTAATTATTATTAATTAACTGCGGAGATATCGCAGTGGCATTAAATAATCGTATTTACCATTCCTGTCTAGCCAAGGCATAACCATACTAAAATTAAATGCCTTGCCTATATTGCTGACAATTATCAAAAAGTTGGCCTGTTAAACCCTTAATTACTTAAACTTTTTAAGGAATAAAAATGAAAGATATATAGCAGAAGACAAAATATTTTGAACAGTTTTTTGTTCTTCCGCTAATAGTCTAAGACAAATACCTTTCAATTATAAATGTCTTAGACTATAAACAATAGGTTTATTATTCCTTTTTTGCTTTTATGTTTGTGAAAATAGTTGTTAATTATAAGAATAAAAAACTTGAAATAGACGCTAAACTGGTGAGGTTTTGGGAGATGGGAATTGGATTGACTTTTAAAAGACGGGGGACGAGAAATTTATTGTTTGAATTTTATAAAGATTGCAGAGTTGCTATTACTTCTTTATTTGTCTTTTTTCCCTTCCTGATTATTTGGCTTGATGAGAAAAATAATGTTCTGGAACACCAAGTAGTTAGCCCCTTTAAATTTAGAGTTATTCCAAAGAAGAATTTTAGGAAATTTTTAGAAATTCCCATTAATGAAAGAAATAAAGAAATTATTGGTTTTTTCGTCGGGAAATAAGAAAAGTTTAAATACCGACGACGCTTCTATTTAATAGCCTTTACAGGTTAAATATCAAAGGAGGTGCATATGGGAAAAGTAATTGCTAAAAATGTTGTTGATAGAAAGAGTGGATACCTTTACTATGTTGATGGCAAAGGAAATGTCTGCGAAGCTAAGATGGCCCGAGGCGGAAGAAAGAAAAAAGCTGCTAAGAGAAAAACGGCTAAGAGAGCAACAGGAAGAAAAGCAACAAGAAAGAGAAGATAACTCTTAATTGTCTTATTTTTATTGTTTTTTATATTTTTTTTATTTTGTCGACTGAAGATTTCACAGAACTGGAGTTTGAGGGTTTTTTATATTGTCTAAGATATTGATTATATTATCTATGATTTATTTCTTATTAGAAAATCTATCTTTAGTAGTTTGGGATTATTTCTTTTTAGTTAGTGGTATTTACAGGTTAAATTTACAGATTATATTAAATAAAATGAGAAAAATAACTTATTGGTTTGTGATTGTTAATTAAATGTTTTTGGTAATATTGATTTAGTTAAAATGGTTTAGTAGATTTTTCATTAATTACATCTAATTTATAAATATAATTTTTCTTGAGAAGTTATGATATTAGGAATTGAATGCACGGCACATACTTTTGGAGTTGGTGTTGTTTTAAATGGGAAGGTTTTGAGTAATGTGAAAGATATGTATCGTCCTGAAAATGGGGGGATAATTCCAAATGAAAGTGCTAAGCATCATAATGAAGTTTCTGAAAAGATTTATTTGGATGCTTTAGAAAATGCAGGGATTAAAGAGAATAAAATAAGGGCTATTGCCGTGTCAAATGCTCCCGGTTTAGCTCCTTGCCTTCTTGCAGGTTTGAAATTTGCTAAGAAAAAAGCTTCTGAATTGGGAGTTCCATTGATTCCAGTAAATCATTGCATTGCTCATTTAGAAATTGGACAGAGTGTTGGTGCTAAAGATGCAGTTTTGCTTTACGCTTCAGGAGCCAATACACAAATAATTGCATTTACCGAGGGGAAATACAGAGTTTTTGGAGAAACTTTGGATTCTGGAATAGGCAATTTTATTGACACTTTTGGAAGACATATTGGAATTGCTTTTCCTGCAGGTCCTGAATTGGAGAAAATAGCAAGGAAAGGAAATTACATTGAACTGCCTTATTCAATTAAGGGGATGGATGTTTCATTCTCGGGGATGCAGACAAAAATGAAGCAGTTATATGACAAAGGAATTAGAAAGGAAGATTTAGCTTATTCTATGCAGGAAACTGCTTTTGCAATGCTTGTTGAGGCGGCGGAGAGGGCAATGGCACATACGGGGAAGGATGAATTGGTTTTGGGAGGGGGAGTTGCATGTAATTTAAGACTGCAGGAAATGTGCAAGATAATGTGTGCTGAAAGGAATGCTAAAATGTTTTGTCCTGCTAAAGAATTTTTAGTCGATAATGCGGGAATGATTGCATATACTGGAGAACTAATGCTAAAGAAGGGGAAGAACGTTAAAATAGAATTAAATGATATTGGTGAGCTTGATATAAAACCGAGGGAAAGAACTGATGATGTTGATGTTTCTTGGAGATAGAAGATTACAAAATTTATCAGTATCTCCGACCAAATTGACAGCTAAGATATTTCTCACTAAATAAGGCCCCTCGAATAAAGAGGCATTGCATTTCCCTACAGAACGTTATCTCTATATGAAAACTCTTTATTTTTGGGCATTCGTGTATCTTTTTGAA
>JAUYJY010000030.1 GCA_030699205.1 Candidatus Pacearchaeota archaeon | reverse complement strand
CTTTCTGTATAACCCCACAATCCCGTCTGCATCAACAACATACCAATCCCCCGTAGAAAAAACTTCCTCTCCTTGCAAAAGTTCAAATCCCCCCTCAGCAAAACTTCTGTTTTTTCTAAATTCATTAATAACTTTCCCTGCATATCTTTTCCCATAAACCCAAACCCCAATATATTTCTCTGAATCCCTTTCCCCATTCAAACATTTCAAAGCATCAGAAATCAAATCCCTTCTAATCAATCTTGATATTCTAAATTCAATATCCATCAAAACAAGATAAACAAAAAACCCATTATAAATAAATACCAATATAAAAAACAACTTTCAAAAAGCAATAATCAAAGTGATTAGCATAAACCTGCACTAACTCTTTCCCTCGTTTAGCCAAGGTAAATATAAGATTTTTATATATCCCTATTTTTGAGATTTTTTATGATTTTGAATATATTAAGTAATTAGTCCGCCAGTAAACTAATCACTTTTTATTTTATTAGAAGATTGTAAAATTTTATTAAAAGATTGTAAAATTCTAAGGAAATGCTGGAGGTTGAGGAATTGTGCTTGCTACTATTGTTGCCCCATTATCTCCAGATAATGAGAAATAGATGACCCCTGCAATTACTAAAAGAGCTATCAATACCCAAATTAGTTTTTTCATTGGCACGCCCCATCCACACATCCATTAGGACAGTTATAGAATTCATAATTATAATTGTGTTCTCCACAATAATGCTCTCTGACTACTCCACCTTGCAGGACAACATCTCCGCTTGTTCCTGAAGTTATGCAGAAATCTGTATAAACTGCATTGTTTGAATTTCTATCTGTGACAGTTCCTTTAACCTCATAATTTATCCCTCCATCCGTGTCTTCGCAGACACTTGCCTTTTCAGGAATTGGAGGGGGCTCAATTCCCGAAGACACTCCAGGTTCCGCTGACTTGAGGGTGCAGTCATCTTGAACCTTGAGAACTAATGCTTTTCCTTCAAGAAAAGAATCAATTTCAAGAGCATCAAACCAAAACCATTCTCCTTCCTGGAAAATATATTGTTTTTGAATAACACAAACCCCTACAATATCTTTATATGGTATGTCAATCATATCAGGAGTTATTGAAATAAAATTCCATCCCGAATATAATCCTCTTTGTTCAAGCGGTGGGTATTTTTCAATGGTTGAATATTTAAAGGTTCCCGCTTTTTTGCTGTAAATCCACATAGCACTTGTTAAAACTAAGTCATCATCTGCCTGTTGAAGTTTGTCAATTTCAGGTGAGGGATAAATTCTGATATATTCCTTATTTAATGGATGATAATACCACATAGCACTTATGTCTTCTATTTGGATTTCACTATCAGATTCTATTCCATTGGGAAGAAAAGTTCCTGGAATTATGTTCCACCCCTTATCTAAGTCATCCGTATTTGTATAAATAGTTTCTCCTTCTTCAACTGAAGTTTTAACCATGCTTGCAGATACGATGAAAGATAGACCTAATAATATTATAAAAATTAGAATAATTCTCATATTCTTATATAGTCTAGTTATTTAAAAATCTTATTATTTTGAAAAAGGCTTTGTATGAGATTCAGTTAAACCTCTCAGAGTAAGATCTTCTTCTAAAATTATGTAAAATTATTCGTGCAGTTATTTGCATAAATCTAGAAGTAAAATTTATTTATTATAACCCCTCCATAAACCCTTTTAAAAGCAGAAGGGAAACTTTCTGAATGAGACCTTTGATGATATTTTTTTAACCATACATAAATATCCAAAAAAGAATTCTAAATATATGTATTTCCAAGAATCATCTCCATTCAAAATATTATTTGATTTTGGATAGATATATAGGTTCTGCTAAAAGTTTATTGGAAAAGTTAGAACAATTAAACAAAATTCTTAGTAATGGATGTTAGTCCCACAAAAAACCAATCTCAAAAATCTTCCAATGAAATGTTTTATTTCAGTCTCATCACTAAAACATTAATTTGTTTTTTCTCCAAATATTCTCCGACAACCCCTAAAATAAAAACCTCTCTCCCCAAAAAATTCCCCTTGCAGTCACACAAAATATCCACCCCCTGAACATTTAAAACCCTAAAATTTCCATAATCCTTCTCTCCAAGAATAACACCGCCTATCAAAACATTTTTATTTATTTCAAAAAACTCTAAATCTTCCAATCCCTCAACCATTACGACACCCCACACTAACAACAAAATTAACAAAGAAGAACCTAAAATCGCAACAATAAATGCAATCCTCTTTAACATAACGCCCCCGAATATTATGAGAAACATTTATATTAACCTTCCGCCACCCCAGGTCATGAAACTTGAAGAAAAATTTGAATTAATAACCCGCAATTTACAGGAAATAATTGGAGAAAAAGAACTAAAAGAAAAAATCTCAAAAAAAGACATCTCAATTTATTGGGGGACAATGCCTACGGGAAGTATATCCATCGCATATTTCTTCCCGATGCTTAAAATAGCAGACTTCCTTAAGGCAGGATGCAATGTAAAAATACTCATTGCGGATTTGCATGCCGCACTTGATTCAGTTCCATGGGATTTACTTGAAAAAAGAAGTGCATACTACACCGAAGCAATCAAATTAATATTAAAATCCCTTGATGTTAACATAAAAAATCTTGAATTTGTAAAAGGAAGCGACATCCAATTAAACAAGGATTATTTCCACGATTTACTAAAACTCTCAACAATTACCTCCATAAAAGACTCAATAAAAGCAGCATCCGAAGGGGTAAAAAGTGCCCAGGGAGAAAACATTAAACTCTCCGGACTAATCTATCCATTAATGCAGGCCTTAGACGAAGAATATCTTAAAGTTGACGCACAATTTGGAGGATTAGACCAAAGAAAACTAATGGTATATGCAAGAGAAAATCTCCCAAAAATAAATTACAATTCAAAAATAGAGCTTATGACTCCAATGATTCGGGGACTAATCGGAGAAAAAATGTCATCCTCGATAGAATCAACAAAAATAGACCTTTTAGATAATGAAAACAAAGTAATAAAAAAAATAAACTCTGCAGAATTTACTGAAGGAAATCCAAACAATGGAGTAATGTCCCTCCTTAAATATCTTATCTTCCCTATGAAAAAAGATAAAAAAGAAAAACTCATAATCACCCGCCAAAAAAAATTTGGAGGAGACATTTTGTATAAAACTTACGCAGAATTGGAAAAGGACGTAATTGAAAAAAAAGTGCACCCCTTAGATATAAAAAACTCCGTCGCTAAAGAAATAAATAAATCATTAGAAAAAATACAAACTGCAAAATTAAAAAAGTTATACTCTGAAGCATATCCTGAAAAGTAGCAACCCCAGAAACATTTATAAACTAAATAATATTACACAAGACATAAAAAGATGGTGAAAAAGAAGAGTGCTATTATTCTTGCAGGTTTAATTCTAACAGGAGTTCTATTAACCTGGCTTGTAATTGCAGCGTCCGGACTTAATATGAAAGTTCAAGCGCCCGTTGATGGAAATAATTTTTCAGGAGGGTTGTCTGGAAGTACAGTTTTTAATGTTACTTTTTTAAATGGAACGGATTCAGCAGGCATCGCAGATGTGATTAATGCTACGGACACTCTTAATGTTACTTTCTATTATAATACAAGTGCTACTGGTTGGCACATACTTGGAAACTCATCCCATTGTGTAAATTATGGGGCAATAACCACATTACAACAAAATATTAGTTGTTATGGAACATTAAATATTTCTAGAAATGGCAGCTCGGACTTGATACCAGACGGAATTTATACGATCAATGTAACTTTCTATAATGGATCTTTGGGTGCTGATATATTAAAACATGGAGCACAATCAGGAAATTTAACAGTTGTAAGAATAGACAATACTGAACCTGATCTTGCTTCTTTCCAAGGTCTACCAAGCGGAAATAATCATTCCATTACGACAAATCCTAATAACTTTACATTAAATATATCTGTAGCAGACTTTCAGGATGGAAATAATGCCAGTTCCAATATAAGTTCCGTTGTGTTCTTTATGGTCAATGCAACTGGCTCGCTGGGTGGAAACGCAACATTAAAAGGGATTCAGGAAGGAACTACATCTTATTGGAGCACAAGCGTTAACTTGACACATTTATTAGAGGGGACGTACAATATAACTGCAATAGTTAATGATTCAACAGGTAACTTTAATGCTTCTGTTAATAATTCTGCATCAACAGGTGGAACATCTGTAATTCCGACAAAAATAATAATAGACAACACTGGCCCTACTACAAGTCCTTCCTGCTCAAATGTCAATGTTGGTGCAGCATTCCCTTGCACCTGCTCTGGTTCGGATGCAGTCGCAGGAGTTAACTCAACATCAGATTCATCAACGTCTCCCGATGGAGTCGCAGCACCTACAAACACAGGAACATTCACATACACTTGCACCGCAACAGATAGGGCAGGAAATACCGCATTTACGACGACAACCTACACAGTAGGAGATGACGGAGTTCCTCCAAGTAGCGGGGGCGGTTCTTCGGGTGGTTCTTCCTCGGGAAGTTCATCAGGTTCTTCAAGTGGCGGTCCTGAAACAACAGCAGGAACAGGAGAAGAGGGAGCAGGAACAGGAGCAGGAAACACAGCAGGAGCAACAGGAACTGAAAGTGCTGAAGAAATCAAATCAAACCTATGGATATGGGTAATAGTTGCAATCATAATTGTAGTTGTAATAGTTGTTTATGTTGTAAACAGAAAGAAGTGATTTTTTATTTTTCAATAATTTAATATCTCAAGATTTATCCTCATTCACCCAATATAACAAACCCTAAAAAACACCCAACCCTTAAAATTCTATTTTTAAATATGTATCTTATGTAGTATTGCATAATTCCCAAACACCGCACAATTTAATATAATCTCTGTAATTTTCCCAACCCCATAAATTTTTTTGATTGTAAAGGACGGATACCTATCCCAATTACCCATTATATTAAAAATAATCAGAAGATTTTTTGCAAATATGTAATCTCCTATTTAATTATCTCAGAAACACGCACTAAATATTAAATCAAATTAACCCATTCAATCCTTAAATTCCACAACATCCATATCCTTCAACTTATGATTCATCCCAACCCTCTGATTAACAAACTTCCCTGAAGGTCCTGTCAATCTTGTTTCCTTAACTCTCCTCGAAAAACCCTTGTATATTGTTTCGGCAACATCTTTTACACTGCTTCCTTCCTTCAAAACAACAGGATCTTCATTCTTTTTCTTTCCAGGTTCTTTAGTAAACACCCTAATCATTTCAGTCTCTGAAAAAATCTTCCTTTTCAAATCTTCAACACCCCAACCAGTAAGAGCAGAAACAAAAATAAAGTTAATTCTTTTAGACCTAAACCTCGCATCTATTTTTCTAATTTCATTTTCATTTAACAAATCAATTTTATTAAAAACAATTATTCTTTTTCCTTCTGTTTTTTCCAATACCTTCTCAATATCGTTCAAATCTTCAAAATTATTTATAACCAATAATAAACAATTTGCATTATTTGCGATTCCACTGTCAAAATCCCTTCCATTTATCGAAGGTAAATCAATGACTTGTATTTTTACACCTTCAAAATCCATTATCCCAACTTCCGGATTTATAGTACTATATTCAGTCAAAGAAACTTTAGAATTTGCATTTGTAAGTTTATTTAGCAAACTAGACTTCCCTGAATTGGTCTTCCCGACCAATGCCGCCTGATACCCTTCCTTCCTTATTCCTTTTTTCCCCTTTCCTGCCTTCCTCGCTTTCTCCGATTTCTCTCTAAACTTCTTAAGTCTAAGCCTCAATTCAGCAAGCAAATTTTCACTCCCCTTATGTCTTGGGGCTTTCCGTATTAATTCTTCCAAACATTTAATCCTCTCTTCCAATGTTTGTGCTGCTAAATATTTCTTTTCAGCTTCAAAATATTCATAACTTGCGTTTATAGGCATCTTAAAAAATCCCCTGAACTTCTATAATTGATTTCTTCATTTTTTATTCCAAATAACTAATAAGAACATTTATTAATAATTCTTTTTTAAACTTTCTATTATGGACATCTTACAAAATTTTCAAAAGAAAAAACTTTCAAACGGGATTACAGTAATTCACGAAAAACGCGACCTTCCATTGGTTTCACTTTCAATTACAAATCCTATTGGAGCAGCCCATGAAACAGAAGAAATAAAGGGAATAGCCCACCTCATAGAACATCTCATCTTTACAGGAACAAAAAAAAGATCTTCAGAACAGATATCGGGAGAAATTGAAAAAAAGGGGGGAATTCTAAATGCATTTACATCTCATAACGCAACATCTTTTTGGTTCAAATTACCTTCTAAAAATATATTTGATGGACTAAAAATATTGGTAGATATCCTAAAAAATCCATTATTCAGAGAAGACAAATTCAAAAAAGAAAAATCCGTAGTTCTTGAAGAAATAAAAATGTACCATGACAATCCTCAAATACACCTAATGAGAAACTTGGAAGGAAATCTATATGAAAAACCATTTGGAATGGGAATAGGAGGAACAAAAGAATCCTTATCTTCATTAAATAGAGATTTTGTTTTCAAATATTTCAAAGAAAAATATTCTCCCGAAAACTATGTTGTAACATTAATCGGTCTTGCAGACTTTGAGAAAATATGTGAATTTTTAGAAAAAGAATTTCCAAAAAATAAGAAACCTAAAACTCCACAACCCAAAATTATTCCAATCATCAAAAAAAATGCTGAAAATGTGGAAGAAAGGGCTCACATTGACCAAGCACACTTCGCCTTTGGAGTTCATGCCCCAATGCCCACGGAAAAAGAAATCTTTGTTTTAGAAGTTTTAGATTCATACCTGTCTCAGGGAATGTCATCAAAGCTAGTTATAGAAATTAGAGAAAAGAGGGACCTGGCATATAATATAACTAGTAGCATAGACTATGAAAAAAATTACTCTAATTATACAATATATGTTGGAACAAATACAAAAGCAATCCCTGAAGTTAAAAAATTAATCCTCAAAGGATTTAAAGATATAATCAAAAACTTTACTCCAAAAGATCTAAAAGAATCAAAAGAAATGCTAATTGGTTTAAGAAAAGTGTCTTCCGAAGAAAGTATTGGAGTAATGAATGCACTTGCTTTTTCAGAATTAATTTATAATAGAGCCGAAAAGTTCTATGAGTATGAGCAAAATATTAATTCAGTCACAATAGAAGAAGTAAAATCCCTCGCCAAAAAACTCCCTTTAGAATACAGCACATCTGCGATAATTCCCAAGACAGATTAAACATTTATTCAAACAAGTTCCACCCTTGAAAACAAGATATTTAATTTTATTCTCACTTATTCTTTGAAGTATTCTTGTTAAATGATAATCTTTCTCTAATATAGTCTAAGACATTTATAATTGAAAGGTATTTGTCTTAGACTATTAGCGGAAGAACAAAGAACTGTTCAAAATATTTTGTCTTCTTCTATAGTTTACACTTGTCCATTATTTACTAATCCTCTGAGATTTCCCTATAAATCATGCAAAATGGGATTCATCCTCCATCAAAACCCCTTCAAAATGATAAGAAAAAAGTCAGAGGAGGCAACATTTATAAAAACCAGATAGCTAAACAAATTATAAGGAAAGGGCTATTTTACATTCGGTAAAATTGATTCAGAGTAAATGCTGATTGAAATTATTATTGCATTATTGCTCGGATGTCTCATAGGCACATTCACAGGCCTAATCCCTGGAATCCACATAAATCTAATCGCCGTAATTTTAATTTCCTCCCTCTCCTCTTTTTCAAATATCCAGCCCATTTATTTTGCAATATTCATAACTTCTCTTGCAATTACCCACACCTTTCTTGACTTCATCCCCTCTGTCTTTTTAGGTGCTCCTGACGAAGATACTTTTCTCTCCATCCTTCCGGGCCACCAAATGCTTAAACTTGGAAAAGCCCACGAAGCAATCACCCTCACACTCTATGGTTCATTAATCGGAATTTTAATTATCCTTTTGTTTACCCCAATATTTATTTATGCAATTCCTTTAATTTTCAATTTTGCAAAATTATTTCTCCCATTCATTCTTATTTTTATCTCAATCTATTTAACTTTAAGAGAGAAAAATCCAATCCAACCACTCATAATTTTCATCCTTTCTGGTTTTTTGGGCTTCGCAACCCTTAACCTTCCAGTAAAAGAACCTCTTCTTCCATTACTCACAGGATTATTTGGCTCTTCGGCAATTTTAATAAGTTTAAAAAACAAGACAAAAATTCCCCTCCAAGAAATAACGAAGATAAAAAAGATAAGAATTCCAAAAAAAGATTTTCTTAAAGCATCTGTCAGTTCAATAATATCCGCCCCCCTTTGCTCATTCCTTCCGGGTATCGGCTCCGGACACGCTGCAGTAATAGGCTCCGAATTCATAAAACAATCTCGAGAGAGTTTCCTCGTTTTAATTGGAGCAATAAACACCATTGTAATGGGTCTCTCTTTCATAACCCTTTACACAATAGGAAGAACACGCACGGGTGCCGCAGTTGCAATCTCCGAAATACTAGAAACAATAACCTTCCAAAATTTATTAATCATCCTTTTCTCCATCGTTGCTTCAGGAATACTCTCATTCTTTCTTGCGATTAACCTCTCAAAAATATTCGCAAAAAACATAAACAAATTAAACTATTCATATTTATCCATAATAATATTATTAATTTTATTCCTTACAACAATCATATTCTCAAACCTTTTAGGAATCCTTGTTTTTATTACATCAACGTCATTAGGAATATTCACAATTCTTTCAGGAGCAAGACGTATCAATTTAATGGGCTGTCTTCTTATCCCCACAATTCTTTACTATTTGTTTTAACAACCCCATAATGTTAAACTCCTTATTCTCCGCCAGATAAATAATACTTAATTTCCATCCCTTCCTTACGGGTTTCAATTCCTCCAATAGACCTAATAAAGTTTAAAACCTGTGTATTACTCAATCCTAATCTCTCTCCAATCTCTCTAGTAGTCATTCCAGAAGAAGTATCTAAAATCCTTCTCACTTCTTCAATTCTTTCATCTTTACTCCGTTTGTTAATCTGTGGAGAAACAAGTGAATAAATTTCAATTCCATTTCTTACATAAACTCCAAATTCATCTGAATTAGATAATAAATTTCCTAAACTTTCTCCGTCTCTCAAATGCTCTCTAATTGGAAAAATGACTTCCTCTAAAAATCTCTTCCCTTCGTCAAGAAGTAATACCTTTGATCTAAGATTACCTTTAAAACCGCTTTTCTTCCTAACAACTCCCCATCTTTCTAAACTTGCAAGAATAGATGAAACATCTTGGGGTATACAACCTAACTCTTCTCTAATTATATTCCTATCCCCTTCTCCTTTTTCTTTAAGCCATTCTACAACCCTTTCCCCTAATCTCCTCCTCTTTAAAGATTGAGGAACTTCTGAACTATCATTAATCAATTCATAAACGGAAAATCCTTTTGGTTTTGCTCCTGCAGAACTAAAATTTAAAAATCCTATTCTAGCGAGCGAAATGAGATGATGAGACGTTGAAGTGGAATTCAATCCCAAAATTCTACCTAAATCTGCCTCATTTGTCTCTCCAGTATATGCCCCTTCTAAAATTCTCACTCGATTATATGGTGCTCTTGAATTCCCACTGGAAAGAGTAGAACCTAAAACTTGAAACATACTCACCCCATTATCAACTCCCCACCTCAAAGCATGTTCTGCAACAGGGATTCCGTACCTACTTCCTGCATCTGTAATGCTATAACTTACCTTAACAACATCCCCGCCACCCCCAATAACTGTCTCCCTTGCAACCAATGCAATCCCTTGAAGTGTTTCCATGTAACGCCTAAATGCATTTTCAAAAGGTAAATACCCACATCCAATTGTATCTCTTATTCTCTCTCTAATCCCCCTTCCATCCACAGGATTAACATCAAGATGAAGTAACGTAGCAATCTTAAGCTCTGTATTAATTCCATTTAAAACAACTCCCAGCCTTTCCTCTAAATCAGTAGGAAAAACCATTTCGTCCCTAATTACTCTTTCAGCCATAAAATCAAAGGAAAAAACTGCTTTTTAAATGCTACTATTTTATAATAATTAAAATATCTCCCAAAAACAAAAATAATCTCATTTAGGCATTTCTTATTAAAATTACTAAATCATACATAAAACTCACACCCACAATTCTTTTCTATAGTCTAAGACATTTATAATTGAACGTTATTTGTCTTAGACTATTAGCGGAAGAACAAAAAACTGTTCAAAATATGGACAATTCTGTTGATTAGCACAATTGTTTTCAGAATTGTACAGATAGAGAATTCTGGACAAATAGTGTTCTAATTATCAGAATTATCTATATTTTGTCTTCTGCTATA
>JAUYJY010000026.1 GCA_030699205.1 Candidatus Pacearchaeota archaeon | reverse complement strand
TTGTCCAGAATTCTCTATCTGTACAATTCTGAAAACAATTGTGCTAATCAACAGAATTGTCCATATTTTGAACAGTTTTTTGTTCTTCCGCTAATAGTCTAAGACAAATACCTTTCAATTATAAATGTCTTAGACTATATTTTTACTGATTTCTAAGACATATAATTCTTCAAAGAATATCTTTTTTTTAGTGATTATTTTATGCCTGAAGTATTTAGATTCTAACAAGTTTAATATTCTTTTTTTTGGAGTTAATGAAGAAAGAAGAAGAAGAATTTTTCCATGTGGATTTAAATGTTTTCCTGCCTGTTTTAAAAATTTTAAAATGATTTCATCCCCTTTTTTCCCTCCGGTTGTTGATAGTGCAGAAGATTTTGGCTCCATCGCATCTTCAGGAAGATATGGTGGATTGAAAATGATTAAATCAAATCTGCCTTTTATGTTTAAAAACAAATCTGATTTTACAGATGATATATTTTTTTGTTTTAATAATCTTATTGCATCTGGATTTATGTCTGATGCTAAGACATTTCTTGCCTTGGAGATTATAGCTTCTTCTGCTAAAATTCCCGAGCCTGAGCCAAGGTCCAGAACTGATTTATTTTTTGCATATTTTTTTATCTGACTTTTTAATAATTCAGAATCTTCTGCCTGTTGGTATATCATCCGAAAAGTGAAAGAATTTTGTCTTTAAAGAATATTGTAATTATTAATGAGCCAACTAATAAAAAAAGAATTGCAATAAGAACAATTAATTTTAAGTGATTGTTCTTTGGTTTGTTTGCATTCAATGAGGAGTTATTTATTGGTAGAGGATTAATCTGGTTTCCTTGGACTTGCATTCTTTGTATGCTTTGATTATTTTCTAATGATGTTTTATTTGTATGGGTTTGAAGATTTTTATTAGGTAAAAGAGAAGATAAAACACTCCTGTGATTCAACTGACTTGATTCATTCAATTGATTTAATGCTTGTTGTATCTCTGTCTGAGCATATCCAGAGTTTCTTAAAGATTTTGCAGCCTGCTCCTGAGTAGCTCCGCGGTCCATTGCATTTTTTATCATTCCCAATATATCTGCTCTCATCTTAATATTAATGAATTAGCGTCTGACAACAAGTGAACATTATAATCTTTTTTATACCCCATTTCAACTGCAAGATTAACTCCTGCAGATGTTTTTGAAAAATCTCCGTGGGTTGGAATAATATTTTCTGGCCGAATTAGTTTTATTAAATCTCTCAAATCTTCTCTTCCCCCATGTCCTGAAACGTGCAAATTATCAAAGATTCTTGGTTTGTGCTTCTTTAGTCTTTTATCTAAATCCGCTCTTGCGACTAAATTTTCTGGTGTAGGAATTGTTTTTGAAGAAAATAATATGTGGTCATTAGGCTGGATTCTGTAAGGTAATTGATTTCTTGAAATCCTGTCTAAGATTGAGCCCGGCTCTCCCTGATGTCCCGTGCAGACGATTAAGTAATCTTTTTTATTTTTGTTTGCTTTATGGAGTGCCTTTTCCATTTGATTTTTGTAAGTTGCAATTTGAAATTTGTTTCTGAAAGGGCATCCACCCACTTTTATCGCAGCAGAGGTATATTTATTTAAACTTCTTCCAACAAAAATAACTTTTCTCCCTAATTTCTCTCCGAATTCGGAGATGGATTTTAATCTTGCGATATGTGAAGAAAAAGTAGTTATGATTAATCCCGATTTTTGATTGTCTGTTGTGAATAGAACTTCTTCCAGTAAATCTCTTGCAATTTTCTCTGAAGGAGTTTTTATATCCTGGGGAGCATAAAGACAATTTACAATTAATGCCTTGACGCCTTGTTTTGAAAGCTCTTTTAATCTTTTGTAATTTGGCTTGTTTCCTAAAATGGGAGTATCATCCAATTTATAATCATTTACATATAAAACAACCCCCTCCTTTGTATGGACTGCAATTACCGCACACTGAATTGTGGAGTGAGTCATGTTTATGAACTCTATTTCATAATCTCTTTTTCCTTTTATTCTGAAAGGGGTGTTGGATTTTCTTAAGTTTATTGGATTTGGAATTGTTTTTTTATTGTCTGCCATAAGGGATTTTAAAACTTCCATAGTAAATGGTGTGCCATATACCCCTGCCCTATATCTTGGACCTAAATATTGGACAGCACCAACGTGGTCTAAATGTGCATGCGAAATTAATAATGCACGAACTTTTTCCCTTATATTTTTTCTATCTAAATAAAAATCATCTGGTAAAGCACCAAGAGCACGCATACCTTTTTCAGTTGGTATCTTTTCTCTTTCATTCACTCCAACAATAGCAGGAAGATATAATCCTGAGTCAAGAATAAATGCATCATTATCGGTTTCAAGAACGGTCATATTTTTTCCAACCTCACTATAACCTCCAATTGGATGAATCTTTAACATAAGGTTATATGACAAAATCGGTTTATAATAGTTTCTTAAATATCAAAAAAATATGTTTGTTCTCTGAGAGATTAGATTTATTAGACTTAATTATGAGTTGACTAAATTTAGAGATAAATTCTTCCAATTGTATGCCCCTTAATGGAATTTATTATTGATAATTCTGAAGATACAATAATTAATGGGGTTGCATAGATTTCTTAAAATTCTTGGCGTCGGGTGAATGTGTGAAGGCATAGAGGAATTAAATGAGTTGATGACATAATAAATAAGCAAGTTAATAATCTTGCTATGTTTTCTTGAATCAGAAGCTATAAATATCATAATTCCTAAATAGGAAGATGAAACAACAGATAAAAAAACATAAGAGACACATAAGCGTTTTATACGGGGTTGTTATAATGCTTTTAATTCTTCAGGTAATCTCTTTTCTTTCGACTAGTTCGCAGACCGCAAAGATTCTTGCATATCAAGAAAGTTCTGAAGACAAATTAGAAGAATCAATGGGATATTTAAAGCAAGAAAATCAACAGAATATCGGAGAAATTGTGAAAATAGTTTCACAGCAAAAAAAAGATTTTGATGAAGAACTTGAAATTTTAAGAACTACTCAAAGCAGCGACTTTTCAATAGTTATTGAAGATGCCGTAAAGAAAGTTGTAAGTGTGACAACGGATGCATCTGCTGGGACTGGATTTGTTATTGATGAAAGGGGTTACATCATGACTAATAACCATATTCTTGAAGGATCTAGTTTTGTAAATGTGGTCACTTTTGATGATAGGCTTTTGTCTGCACAAATTATTTGGTCGGATAGTTTTACGGATTTAGCATTATTAAAAGTTAATGTTCCTCTTAATTCATTTAAAATTGCTGATTCTAATGAAATAGATGTGGGGGCTAAAGTTATAGCAATAGGAAATCCCTTGGGGTTATCTTTCACAGTTACAGAAGGTATTGTGTCTGCTGTGGGGAGAACCGGGCCAAATGGATTAAGTAGGTATATTCAAACGGACGTTACTTTAAACCCAGGGAATTCCGGAGGACCATTGATTAATAAAAATGGAGAAGTTATTGGGGTAAATAATTTTAAAGTTGGTGGTGCTGAAGGTCTTGGGTTTGCGTTAGAGTCAAATATTGTATTAGAAAAATTTAATGAGGTAGTTGCAAATTTATAATGTCGTTAAAATTGAGACCGTCTGCAAAAGAAAGTAAAAGATATCTTCTGCTAGATGGAAAAAGAGAAGATGTTGAAAAGGCCATTTTAGATTATATTGGCGTTTTGGGGTGGGCACAAGCTATTCCGAGGTGGGTTTCTAAAATTGGAAAAAATCAGGTTTTGGCTGTAAATAGAAAAGAAATAAATAAAATAAGGGGGGCACTTAGTGCTTCGGATGAAAAAATTGGAATATTGAAAGTTTCCGGAACCTTAAAGGGGTTGAAAAATGAATAAAAATAAATCTGCTTTAATTATTGTTCTGATTCTGATTTCATTAACTTTGATTTTTCTTCTTATGAATTATTCAATTCCTAAAGTGGATAGGGTTTGCACTGCGGATGCGATGATTTGTTCTGATGGAAGTTCTGTTGGAAGAAATCCGGATAATAATTGCGAGTTTTATGAATGCCCTTCCGTCGGAGAAGAAGGTGAAAAAATATTTTGCGATGAAGAAAGCAGAAATGCAGAAATATGCGAGCAAAGTTATATCCCTGTTTGTGCATGGTTTGATCCTGAGAAGATTCAATGCATTAAATACCCCTGTGCTGAAACTGTGAGCAATGGATGCTATGCTTGTAGTAATGATAATGTCCTGTATTATACTAAAGGAGAATGTATAGCAGAAGACAAAATATTTTGAACAGTTTTTTGTTCTTCCGCTAATAGTCTAAGACAAATACTGTTCAATTATAAATGTCTTAGACTATATTTCAGGAGTATAGAAAATTTTAAATACGTAATTATTTAAAGTCAAATATCTAATTTTAAAATATAAAAGGAGATTTGGAGAAAATATGAAAATAAACCAATTAATTGTTTTCACTTCCGGGGAGGTTGTGAACTGAAAATGGAAATGCCTACAGAAATGCAGCATCAAGCGATGGGTTATGACCGTGCGGCTACAATGTTTTCACCTGACGGTCATTTGTTGCAGGTGGAATATGCAGAGAAGATTGTAAAACTTGGAAGTAATAGCGTTGGTTTGAACTGCAAAGATGGTGTTGTTTTAATTGCAGATAAGAGAATTAGAGATAATTTAATTGCCCCTGAATCTGCAAGCAAGATTTATGAAGTTGATGAGCATATTGTTGCAACCGCCGCTGGAATTTCTTCTGATGCGAGAATATTAGTTGATAAATCACAAATTCTTGCCCAACAGAATAAAATCTCTTTTAATTCTCCTATTGAACCTATAAGTGTGATAAGAATGATTGCAGATAGCATGCAGGCATTTACACAATATGGGGGGGCAAGACCCTTTGGAGTTGCAATAATGCTTGCAGGCGTGTCAAAAGGAAGAGCTCATTTGTATACTTCAGATATTACTGGAAACTATTTTGCATATAAAGCAAATGCAATCGGAGAAAATGATGAGCAAATTAAAGAAGAACTTAGAAAGAATTTTAAGGAAACAATGACAATAGATGAGGGAATAAAATTTGTGATGAAAATATTTAAGAATATTCTCGGAAAAAACTTTGAAGTTGAAAGATTTGATGTAGGTTATGTGACTTTGAAAGACGCCAAACTTGTCAGAGTAGAGGGAGAAGATTTGAAGAGATACTCCAAGTAGTCAGGTATTCTAAGGGGATTTGATGATGGAATTCTTGCGGTGTTAGGTATTCTAAAACTTTCCTGTATAATTTCTCTGTTTCTCTTGCATCCATTATTTTTAATCTGGTAAGTGGTGTGCTTCCAGAAATTGGAAAGGGATTTATAACTATGCCCCTTACACTTTCTCTTTCAGGTAATGTGAAAAGAAGTAGTGTAGTTGGCAATTTCTCAAATCCATATTGAACTGAATGAAGAGACTGAATGTTTCCGAGAGATGTTAGACACAAATATCTGTTACCTATTTCTAAAGCCACTTCTGATTTACGATTTGGCGGTTCAAATATTCGCGTTACTAAACTCTCATTGTTTAAGTCGTCTCTTGTAAGCATTTTTGATTTATGGAATTTAGGTATTTAATGCTTTTTATATTTTATAATAATGTTTATATAAAGGATAAATTAAATATAAACATGGCGAATGTTGAAGCAAGAATTAAAGTTAAGGGAAAACACTATGAAATTTCTGTAGATTTGGATGAAGCTTTGAAAGTTAAGAAGATGACAGGGGATGTTTCCAGTGCTTTAAATTCAAATGGAATTTATTATGACTTGAAGAAAGGAACAATTGCGTCGCAAGAAGATTTGAAAGATGCTTTTGGAACAACTGATTTGTATGCAGTGGCTAAGAAAATAATGGAAGATGGGGAGATTCAGAAAACGCAGGAGTACAGAGATGAAGAAAGAGAAAAGAGAATAAAACAAGTTCTTGCTTTGGTTTTGAGGAATGCGGTAGACCAACACGGGAAACCATTTTCAGAAGAAAGAATTAGAAGAGCAATAGATGATGTCCATTATAGTTTTGATAAGAGACCTGCCGAACAGCAGATGATTGATTTAGTTGAAAAATTGAAAGAAGTTATTCCAATTAGAGTTGAGACAAAAAAAATAAAACTGATTATTCCGGCGAGGTTCTCCGGACAGGCTTACGGATTATTGAAGGACTACAAACAAAAAGAAGAATGGCTTTCCAATGGAGATTTAGAAGTTATAATTAATATTCCTGCCGGATTGCAGATGGATTTTTATGAACGACTTAATAATATCACTCACGGGTCTGTTATCAGCGAAGAAGTTAGTGAGTGATTTGAATTACCTAGATTAATAAAAAATCAGAGGTTATCCTTAATGCTGAAATTGATTATGGTTGTGAAACTAATTTCTTTATTTTTATTGTATTTTGGTGTTATTTTAATGCTGGATATATTTCTGTGGGCAATACAATAAAATTGGAGTCGTATGCAAATGTGGGCGTCGTGAGCTGTTAAGTTGGTGCCAGGTAAAATCAGAGGACTGTAAATATAAAGCGTAAAGAATAAGCATTTTTTGCTAATTTTTTATCGATGATGAGAAAATTGACAGCTTAATGGGTTTTTTAGATATTCTGATAACTCTAAAAAATAAAATAATTTTTATCGACGAGAAAGGCATTTTGTTATTCTTAAATTAATTTATCCATGCAACCTTCCACGATGATGCTTTATACTTGCCAGAAGACTCTCTTATTTTATTATCAACTCTATAGTGATAACATAATGAAAAGCTTTATATATAGAAGTTTTACCATGATATTAGATAAAAATTGTAATTTTATCACAATGGGAAAAGAATATAATTTAAGAAAAAAGATCGCAAAGCACGGAGAAAATTCAATTATAGTTATACCTAAACTTCTTAGAGGAGAACTTAAACCTAAAACTATTGTAGAAATAAATATCAAAATTTTAGAGGAGGCTAAAGAAGAATGAGACAAGAACAACTTTTAGATGCCTTTAGAAGAGTTTCAGAGGTTACTCATGATCCTGCGGCTAATAGAACAACAAAAAGAAATGCCAGAAAAGAAGCGATTCTTGCAGAATTAGAAACAGCACATTTTTTAATGTATCAGCAAAGAGCAGAAAGAGCAGAAAAAGCAATTCAAGCAGAGTTAGATAGACAAGCACAACTCAAAGACATTAAAAAAGAAATTAATGAAAACTCACATAAAAAAAATTTAGAAAATTTGTATTTAACTAATAGCAATTATTATCCAAATATAGAATCTTTTCCCAAGAAGAAATTTGATTTTGACACGCTAGAATCAGAAGATCCGAAAGTTACAGCCAAAAGAAATATGGCTTTAAATCTCGCTCGAACTGCTGTTCATGGAGATAGGGGACTCGTAAAATTCAGACAAATACTAGATAGATTAGAGAGAGTGGGAGATGAATCAACTTTAGAGTCTTTACTCAATGCAGCCCACAATATGTCGGTTACAGCACCACACTCAGCACAACAGTTTTTATCAACAATGGAAACAATTCCAGAAGAAGATAGGGCTCCTTACGCTACTATTGTTTCTCACTTATTTAGAGATCAAACACATCCAATGGGTGGAGGAAATCCCTTAATTTGGAGACTGAGTCAAATACAACCAAGATTGCCTGAGAGAGATTCTGACCTTAGCCCTAAGAGAGATTATGTTAGCAAGTTTTCTGAAGGAAGAGAAGAAAGAGACTATAATTCAATTTTTATAGAACCATTAAAAACTAAGAGTATTAACAAATATGAAGATGATTTTGAAAAGGTTAATTCTTTAGTTTTGGCAGGTTCTGGATCTGCATTAAAAGATGTTCAATTAGGTTTAACTCATGGAATTGGATATGCGGGACACATAGAGTCAGATAGATTCTCTTCTAAAGGAAATACTTCTTTTTTCGGTGAACTGCAGGAAATATACAGACGCGTTGGAGCAGAGAAAGCTAGAGAATGGTTAAAACAAGCTACTGCTTTTTTTGAGGAAGATCAAAAGCTGGGAAGAGATTTTGCTGTTAGATCAAGACCGGCATTTGTTGCCTATCAAAATGACCTCAGATGGGATTTAGATCAATTTGTAGATGATTATAGAAAAATGGGCGACGCTGTATTTGAACTAGCCGGATTTTCCTCTAAGTTTGCTGGACTTGGAAATGAAAGAAGAAGAAATGTAGCAAGATCATTAATCAGCACTATTTCGGGAGCAGAGATTAAAGAATTAACTACTAATAAACTGCCAACGGAGCAAGTAGCATTAGTTGGAGATAGATTACCAGAAGAAGCAACACCTCATGAAATAATTACTGCGGTAAAAAGAACCGCAAATCTTTACGAACAATTTGATCAAAGAAGATTAAATAATGGTTTTGTAACCTCTAGAATTGGAAGGGTTCAAAGAGTTGGTTCTTTAGATGACTATCTCAAAGCTGTTAGCGAAATAGGGCAACAAGCAGACAGATATATGGAATTTGTAGATGAGCAACGAAGAGATCCAAATATGAATTTGGGATTTAATGATTCGCAAGCTCAAGCAACTTTAGATTTATATGAAGCATTTCTAGGAAAAAATTTTGATCAATTTAAAAGGGATTTTACTGCAACAGGAACAGCTTTCCAAAGACTTCCTCAAATAAGAGATCAATATGGCGAACACATGCCAGAAGAAAAATTAAGAGCGGTTATGAATTACATTGCTAAACAAAGAAGTAGAGATTTAATTGATGACTTATCAAGAAGCACAGCGACATCTGATTTAATTGGATGCACTATCTCTAGACTTGGAGACGGAGCAAGTAAAAAAGAAATTGTAAAAGCCCTAGCAGAACTAAATAAAACCTACAACTTTTTACAAAATGTAGGAGCAACAGAGATATTAACTAATAGGCTTAATGGAGTTAGTGAATCTGCTGGTTACAATCTGGTTTTAGATGCAATTTCAGGATCAAGAAGAGAATGTTATTCTGTTGTTATAGGGGGAGCAGAAGTTCCGCAAGCTCTTGAAGATATGGTTGACAATATTGTTGTTGCATATTACAAAAATACTGGAACTTCTAACGGAGTAAATATTAGGCCTGCTTTAGAGATGATTGCATCCAGTTATTTACAACACGGACCACAAGAAACTTTCCAAGCTATAAGAGATTTGGAACCAAACAGAAAAGTAAGAAAAACTTTAGAAAAAAGAGGAGTAAATATTGAAGCTTTTGAAAAAGGTATGGAAAAAACTTATCATGTATCTACTGATGAAGGATCTTTAGCTAGAATCAGAGAAAGAATTGACGCAGAAGTTGGACAGGTTTGGGATAGATTAAAATTACTTTACACTTCAAATGAAAATGAAACTGATGAAGAAGTATTGAAGAAAAAAGAAGAATTAAGATTGCAAGTTGAGGAATTAAGACAAGGAAGTCTTAGAGAACAGTTGGATAATGTAGAGAAGCTTGTCGGTCAATACGAATTTGATGATAAAACAAAAGCATTAAAACCAGAAATTAAAGGACACATACAAACTGCAAGAAGTATGACTGGTTCTATTAAAGAAATGGAAGCAGATGCAAGATTTTATGTAAGTCAAGATCCATTTGAAGCGTTACACCAAGGACAATACTTCAGATCATGTTTAAGTTTAGCTAAAAATCACGGAGGAACAAATGGGTGGGCAAGTGTAGTTCAGACAATGGATTCAAACAAAAATGTAATTTATGCAAGAGCGAAAGATGGAAGATATTTAGGAAGAAATAGAACTGCTTTAACTGATCAAGGAGTATTATGTACTCAGTTTTATCAAAACGGAGATATGAATCTTAATAATGCCTGGGTCGATTATTTGGGAGAATTTGCAAATCACACTGGGCAAGATGTTATGATTCCAACAACATTTGCTCCAGGATCAATGGCTAGTTTATTAGAAGGAAAAGCCACTAGAGAACAAAGGTCTGTGAGAATAGAACCTGCTTACTTCAGTGCATTTTATGGTGATGGGGTTCCAACAAGAAAATTAGAAGACGGAGCAATACGAGTAGATACCGAAGTCTATGTTTTAAGACCTTCTACTCCTTATATGGATAAAAGTTCACAAACAAAAGATAAACAACCCAAAAAGAGATTATTAAGCGGATTATTTAGAAGAAATTCTGACTAAATCTAACCCTCTATTCTCTCCTAATTCTAAATTAACCCCTGCTCTTTCAGAAGGAACTTCATCAGTATTAGAATGGTTTTCTATAAAGTTAGGCTGAATTACTATTGCTGTTATTAAAATTGGAGCAGACCATAAGGCTTTCAAACCTCTAAAATCTATAACTCTGTCTTTAATTTTCATAAAGACAGTTTCAATTCTGTAATTATGAATTTTTGTCTTTTGATAATTTTGTATTTTGTGTTCTGGAGTGAACCCCTAACTTGTTGGAGTAAAACAGTTTTTCCAAATTATCGTAAAGAAATGAAAGGTGTGGATTTTGGAATTTTATATAATGAATTTGGAGATAAGGAATTTGACCAGAAAAAATAGAAAGGGAAATAATAAAATTAATGCTTGATGAAGATGTAACTAAAAAATCAGAGATTTATCCTTATATTTTAACAAGGAACGAGAAATACCTAATTGTTCGTTCTTTTACTGACAATATGAAAAGAGAAGCATACAAAAGGCAGAAAGGTATTTGTCCTAAATGTAAGGAACATTTTAAAATAGGTGGGATGGAAGCAGACCACATAACTCATTGGCACGAAGGGGGAAAACAATAGCTGAGAATTGTCGAATGTTATGTAATCAAGATAATAGGCTCAAATCTGAAATTTTAAGTCCCTTATGTGATCGCAGTTTTAGAACCCATTAATTAGACCACGGGTGTCGGAAGGTTTAAATACCCTAAAATTTTCTAGTTTTGAATAAAGATACACTAAGGAATATTATCATATCCTTTTAGTGATTGATTATAATTAAAATGAATGAAGAGATTAACCAAGTGAGTGAAGAAGGATATAGTTCTAACGATGTTAAAGCTAAGCGAGTTATTGTTGTTCCCGGAGAAGT
>JAUYJY010000023.1 GCA_030699205.1 Candidatus Pacearchaeota archaeon | reverse complement strand
AGCGGAAGAACAAAAAACTGTTCAAAATATGGACAATTCTGTTGATTAGCACAATTGTTTTCAGAATTGTACAGATAGAGAATTCTGGACAAATAGTGTTCCAATTATCAGAATTATCTATATTTTGTCTTCTGCTATAATGGAGTAAATTCCTAAAAGAAAAATTTAACAATTCAAGGATTTTAACGAAATAATTATATTTTGAACCAGAGCTACCAACAACCTTAACTTTATTAACCTCTATCCTCTTCCATCACAAACTTCTTGTATGTACCTCGGCTTAAAAGCAAAGGTTTGTTTTGAAGTTTGGGAGACAGAGAATTAAAAAAGAAAACACCTCTGTATAAATTGAGAGGTTTTTAATTCTCTTTATAAAATATGGAAGAATTCACAGATAAAGAAAGATTAGAATTAGAAGAAAAAATAGAAGAATTAGAAGCCGTACGTGGAAGACATACTGAATTAGTTACAGTGATGATTCCTCCTGGCCAAAATATACATACAGTAACAAAACAATTAGAATCTGAAAAATCAACTGCCGCAAATATCAAATCAAAACAAACTCGTTCAGCAGTGATTGATTCTCTTGAAAGGATTATTAAAGAATTAAAAAACTATAAAAAAACCCCTGAAAATGGAATCGCATTGTATGCAGGGAATACTTCTGAAAATTTAGGAACTCAGAATATTGGTCTCTGGATAATCACCCCACCAAAACCCCTTAACGTAAGAATGTATCGGTGTGACCAAACATTTGTTACAGAACCATTAAGAGAAATACTCAAAAATCAGGAGATATACGGCCTCCTTACAATAGACAGAAAAGACGCAACAATAGGCGTTTTAGAAGGAAAACAAATTAAAGTAATACGCAAATTATCATCGGGAGTCCCTGGAAAAGTTCGTGCAGGAGGACAGAGTAGTCAAAGATTTCATAGAATTACTGAAGGCCTTGCGAAAGAATTTTTTAGAAAAGTTGCAAGAGAAATGAAAGAAATATTCTTTGACATGCCAAGATTAAAAGGCATCCTCGTCGGAGGTCCAATTCCAACAAAAGAAGAATTCTTAGAAGAAGGCCAGTTAGTAACAAAGCTAAAAAGTCTTGTTATTGCAGTAAAAGACATTGGGTATGTAGATGAACACGGGTTAAAGCTCTTAGTGGAAGCATCCGAAGAAGACCTTGCAGAACAAGAAATGACAAAAGAAAAGAAAATCATCGAAGAATTTTTCAACATATTGGGAAAAGACCCTGACAAAGCAGTATACGGAGAAGATAAAATCACACTTGCATTAGAAAGAGGTGCAGTAAACAAACTTTTAATTTCAAGAAAAATGGAAAAACATAAAATAGCAGAATTAGAAAAACAGGCAATAAACATCAGCGCCGAAGTAATTCTCATTTCTGACGAAACCGAAGAAGCCGAACAATTCTATAATATTACAAAGGGTGTAGGTGCCTTGCTTAGATTTGCCTTGGAATAAATCCCCAAAACCTCAAAAAAGAGAAGATAAAGGCAATAACCATATCAAAAAACAACAAACCATATAAATCCCTTGCTTTCTATATCTTTGAGGATTACATATGCCTGAATTAAAAAAACAAGACCTTGAATTAGAAGCAAAAAGATTCTTCGAAGCCCATAAAAAAGAAATAGGAAAATCAATAAGGCTTGAAGGAAAAGTAGTCAAAATTGGCTTTGAGCCGCTGTCATTATTTTCTCCGGCAATAACTGAAAAACTTCTTGAAAATCCCGAAGAAACCCTCGTTTTATTAGAAACTGCATTAGATGAAATAGGCCTTATAAAAAACCCAAGAATAAGACTGATAAGTCTTCCTAAATCTGTTGGAATAAAAATTAGAGAAATTAGAGCAAAACATTTAGACCAGTTTATTTCAATAGAAGGAATAGTAAGACAGGCATCAGAAGTAAGGCCCCACGTAGTCAACGCAAGATTTGAATGCCCTTCCTGCGGAGCAATCCTATCCGTTTTGCAAATAGACAAAAAATTTAGGGAACCGAGTAGATGCTCCTGTGGAAGAAAAGGGCTATTCAAACTTCTATCAAAAGAAATGGTTGATGCACAAAGACTTGTTATTGAAGAATCTTCAGATTCATTAGATGGAGGAGAACAGCCAAGAAGAATCACGGTTTTTTTAAAAGAAGACTTGGTAGACCCAAGAATGGAAGAAAGAACAACTCCCGGAAGCAGAGTGAGGATTCTCGGAATTCTAAAAGAAGTCCCTGTCCCATTACAATCCGGCTCAATCTCAACTCGTTTTGACTTAGCAATAGAAGCAAATAATGCAGTGCCCCTTGAAGAATCACTTGACGAATTGCAAATAAGTTCCGAAGACGAAGAAGAAATAAAAAAATTAGCATCAGATCCCAAGGTATTTGAAAAACTAACAAAAAGTATTTCCCCAAGTGTCTATGGATATGAAGAAGTTAAAGAAGCACTTTTACTTCAAATGTTTTCTGGAATAAAAAAACAAAAATCTGACGGAGGCCAAACAAGAGGAGATATACATGTCCTACTGGTAGGCGATCCGGGAGTTGCAAAATCAGTCACATTAAAATTTATGTCTCGGATTGCTCCAAAAGGCAGATATGTTTCGGGAAAAGCGGCCACGGGTGCAGGCCTCACAGCAGCGGTTGTAAAAGATGAATTTCTCAAAGGATGGTCTTTAGAAGCAGGGGCAATGGTTCTTTCCAATAATGGGATGGTTTGCATCGACGAAATAGAAAAAATGGAAGAACACGACAGAAGCACGATGCACGAAGCAATGGAGCAACAGACGGTAAGCATTTCAAAAGCAAACATTCAGGCAACTCTAAGGTCCGAAACCTCAGTTTTAGCGGCGGGAAATCCTAAACTTGGCAGATTTGACCCATACACACCCATACCTCAGCAAATAAATATTTCTCCCGCCCTCTTAAGCAGATTCGACGTGATTTTTATCTTAAGAGATTTGCCGAATAAAACACAGGATGAAGCAGTCGCCTCATATGTCTTAGAGGAGCATCAACAAAATGTAATCCGTGACGTTCTACCCCCGGCATTTTTAAGAAAATATATTGCATTTGCAAAAAAGAATGCGAAACCAAAACTCACAGATGCGGCTTCTGATGAGATAAAAGAATTTTACATTTCATTAAGAAATAAATCCATAAGCTCAACATTAGAAATAAAACCAATCCCAATTACTGCAAGACAATTGGAAGCAATAGTGCGTTTGTCAGAAGCCTGTGCAAAAATCCGCCTTAGCAACGAGGTCACTGTAGAAGACACCAAACGTGCAATCAAGCTTTTAAAATACTCTTTAATGCAAGTTGGCTATGACGAAGAAACTCAAACTTTTGACATAGACAGAGTAACAACCGGAATTCCCACATCAAAAAGAGGAAAAATAATTACAGTAAAAGAAACAATATCAAGGCTTGAATCATCTCTTGGAAAACTTATACCTACAGAAGAGCTTGAAAATGAATTAAAAGATGTAATGTCTAAAGACGATTTAGATGACGCCATTACCCAACTCTGCAGAACAGGGGATATTTTCAGACCCAAACAAGGATTTATTCAAAAACTATAACAATACTTAAAAAACCCTGAAGTTTCCTATAAAAATGCCAGAAGAATTCAAAAGACACATAGCACATAAATTGAAGATATCTGAGATATTAGAAGGAACTCCAATAGTTGACGGAGAAAGATTTAGATTCTCAGAAATAAGGGGAAAACAGGTTTCAAGAGTAAATATAATAGCAAACATAATAGACAAATACATACAGGATGAAGAAAAAAAGTTTGCTTCAATTACATTAGACGATGCATCCGGACAGATAAAAGTAAAAACTTTTGGAGAAGATATTGAGAAATTTAATAATTTTGAACAGGGAGACACTATAATGTTAATCGGATTATTAAGACAGTGGAATAATGAAATCTATGTCTTGCCTGAAATAATAACTAAAAAAGAAGCCCCATACTTGTTGTTAAGAAAATTAGAAACAGATTTAGAAAAACAAAAAACTCCTCAAGTGCAACTATCAAAAAGCCAAGCAACAGAATTAAAAGATAAAATACTCACAATAATAAAAAGAGAAGAAGAAAGAGGTGGTGCAGATATTTCAGTAATCACATCCGAATTGAATTCCAAATCTGAAATTATGAATGCTGAAATAAAAAAACTCTTAGAAGAAGGAGTAATTTATGAACCAAGACCTGGAAAAGTCAGGTATCTGGGCTGACAATCCAATTTTATTAACTCTTGTTGCTTGGCTTCGCCCAAATTTTAATTTTTCTTTCTTTTTCCGCCTAAAGATAGCGAGAGATTGCCCGCAATCCTTCGGACACCAAGCAAAAGCATTTCAATATTCATAAATGCAAATGAACTATACATCCATTCAGATTGTCTATCATTTTCCATAATAATTACAGAAGAAATATAGTTTTTATTTTTTCTTATGTTCTTTCTGTGCTTGTAATCTTGCCTTTTCTTTGATGTATTCTTCCCTATACAATCTGTTTTCGTATTCTTTTAATCCTTCTTTATCTTTCTTTAGCAATTTCCCTTTCATATCAAATTTACTCTTACAATACTCGCAAGTTATAACTTTTAATGTAATAAAAGAGAATGATTGCTTGTTTTTACAAACCGGACAGATTACCATATTATATTATTGAATTAAAGATATAAAAATCTTTACTAATTAAAAAAGTGCCCCATTTTCTTTTTAAAAAAAAGAAACAAAAACAACGGAACTCCTCCATCTTCTTTCTTAGAAAAAAAGAAACAAAAAGCAGGCAGACAATCCCTCAAAGTCAAATGGTCGTCGCTTCCACCCCCCCCTGAAAGAAAGATTAAAACTCACGAGGTCGCTTCTTGCTCCACCCGTACCCCACTCTTTCAAGGTTCGGTCAAGCAACAGCAGATTAAAAGCTAATTTCTTTTTGCTTCACAAATTTTCTTCATGAAAACCAGAAATTAGCCCAAATTGTTTGCTTATTTATAATTAAGTTACTGCAAACAACTTCTCTTAACCATACAATTTTAATTCAGTTTCCCTTTTTTATAAATCTCTTAATCCCGAATTTCCAACCTTTCCTCTTTCCTAAACTCTCAAGCTTCAAAGCAAACCAAATTAAAACAACAAGTAAAACAAACAAAAGCAAAAATCTCCATGCATTCCCAAAATTTCTCCAATTCACAACAACCCCATAAAATACAGTCCAAATCCCTGAAGCAATCAATGCACTACCAACAGGCTCTTTCTTCAAAAAGTAAAGACCAACAAGCAAAACAACAAAACCTAAAATTAAAGAATATATAAAAATCTGATTTGAATACTTATCTAATGCAGTTTCATATCCAATCCTGCACTCATCACAATACCCTTCGATGGGACACCCGACGTCATTATATTCATAAACAAATTCCCCTTTATTACTATAACATTCCTGTGCTTTTTCCTCTAATTTTGGAGAATAGGTGCAATTAGCAGGATCCCTATAAGGAAAAAACTTTGGAGATTGAATATCACAATAATTTTCATACTGTGGTTTTGGATAAAAGGCTTCTATCCCTTGAAATAAAGCCAAGGCATAAACAATCAATATCCCAACACCAAGAACAAACTTTCTTACTTTCATAAAAGACAAAAGCAAATTAAATATTTAAACCTTCTCAACTACTCTTTTGCATACCATAAGTCATAGTCTGCATTATCCTTTCCGTAACATAGCTCGTGTCCCCACTAACTTCCGACTCTGCAGGCCTTTGCTCCCGATAAACACATGAAGATTTTGTGATTCCAGGATTTTCTATTCCCCTATCGTTAACAAATTCAGCTACCATTTTTTCCAAAGCAAAACGTGCTTTTCGTATATCTGGTCTCAAAAGTCTCCGAACAAAAAACCATAAAACATTAACGCATCAAGAATATATTAATATGATTATTGTCTGAAACCATATTAAAAACCCTTAAAAACACGCAGAGAATAAAAACCCTTAAAAACTCATTCAAATAGTCATAAGAATGAATGAATATGAACGAATGCTTGAAAATGCATATAAAAAAATCAAAGTTGTTTCCGTAGGTGCAGAACGTTTCACCATACCAAAAGTAATGGGGAAAGTTGCAGGAAAAAATACAATAATAACAAATATAAATGACATAGCTTCCCACATTCGCAGACCAGTAGAACACCTCGCAAAATTTCTTCAAAAAGAACTGGCAGTTTCAGGAAAACTTGAAAGCTCCTCGCTTGTTTTAAAAACAAAACTAAACTCTCAAAAGGTAAATGAAAAAATAGAACAATATGTAAAGGAATTTGTTTTGTGTTATGAATGTAAAAAACCAGACACTGAAATTGTCTCGGAAAAGGGAGTTAAATCAAAACACTGCCTTGCTTGTGGTGCAAAATACCCAATAAAAAGCAAAATTTGAGTAAAGAAACATTTAAAATCCACTATTTCTTGTAAGTTCAAGCAAAGGAGGAGCAAAAAAATGGTAAAAGGATACTGTGTTAAATGTAAAGCAAAGGGTGTTGACTTAAAAGACGCTGTTGTTGTGCAAACCGCTAGAGGAGGTTATATGGCTAAGGGAAAATGTTCTAAAGACGGCAGCACAACTGTATGTGCAATGATGTCTAAAGAAAACGCTGAAAAAGCAATAAAGAACGGCGAAGCAAAGAAAAACTTTTAATTTATTGTTTAAATTTAAAAAAAATTTCACGCAAGAGAAATTTTCAATTCATTTTTATTAAAATGTTCATCAAACTGCATAAATCGTACAGAACTGTCATTGCTGTCTGTGACTCAAACTTGATTGGAAAAAAGTTTAAAGAAAAACAAGGAAGTATCACAAAGCAACTAGATATAACTGAAAGCTTCTACAAAGGAAAAGAAATATCCTATAATGAAGCCGTCTCAATAATGAAAACAGAAGCAAGAGAAGATTCAACATTTAATATTGTTGGTTCTGAAAGTATAAAGGCAGGAATAGAGGCGGGAATAATAATAAAAGAAGGAATAAAAAAAACACAAAACATTCCCTACGCATTAGTATTATTATAAACTCCACTCAAAATTTCTATTCATTATTATCAAAAAGTCCCTCTCGTTTTATTTTTTAGATTTGAATGCATGAGAAATCTTTTATGGATTTCTCTACACAGAGAATTGCAAGAGTAAGCAATTCTCTTGTGCTCGAAGTTGCATCCATCTGCATCAGCAACTTCTACACAATCACTCGCAGATTATCAGAAAATCAAAAACCCCAAACCTTAAAAGACCTAATTTCCAAGAATAATCATGGAAAACCAGAATGACTTCGGAGATTTCGAAGAAGTAAAATATGAAGAAAATATTTCGGAAAACTCCGAAGAACCAATACCCACACGTATTCGCCTGCCAAGAGGAAAAGAGCTTATTGGAAGAATTGTTCAAAGATTTGGCGGAAACAGAATGGATATAAAATCCACAGATGGAAAAGTAAGAAATTGCAGAGTGCCTGGAAGATACAGGAGAAGACTCTGGCTAAGACCAAAAGACATTGTGATTATTATTCCTTGGGAATTTGACGATGGCAAAGGAGATATAATCTACAAATACAGGCCAATTGAAATAACTATATTAAATAAGAAAGGTTTGTTAAATACAATAAAAGATGAATTCTAATCATAATGATATCCATCCAAGCTAAAAGAATAAAAGAAATAAAAAGAAGTAAAAGAAAACTTGAAAAGAAACTGAATATAAAGATAAGATTTGATAAATGTGACGTCTTATTCGAAGGAGAATCTTTAGACGAATATCAAGCCTCTTTAATATTTGAAGCAATAAACCTCGGATTTTCTGCAGAAACAGCATTGTTAATTCTTGAAAACGAAATAACTTTTGAAACAATAAATATCAAAGACCATACAAGAAGAAAAAATCTTTTAGTAGTAAGAGGAAGATTAATAGGCACACGTGGAAAAACAAAAAATACATTAGAAGAGATAAGCGGATGCAAAATAAAAATTCAGGATAATATTGTCGGATTAATAGGTCATGCAGAAAATATTAAAAATGCGACAACTGCAATAACAAATATTATAAGAGGATCAAAACAAACAAACGCCTACAAATACTTAGAAAGAATAAACACAAAAAAGAAAAAAAGATAAATTAAAACAAATTTTAAAAAAATTAAATAAAAATTAAGGAGAATTTATCTTCTCCTTGTAGCTCTTTTTCGTGTAGATTTTCTTGCAGCGGTCCTTCTTGTCGTCGCTTTTCGTGCAGTCTTTCTTGTTGTTGCTCTTCTTGCAGTTGTTCTTCTTCGTGTTGCTGCTTTTCTTCTAACTACCATTGAAATCACCTCTGTATAGAAAAAGACAAAAGATGTATTTAAAACTTTCTAAAAACAAACAAAAAACAAAAGAACAAAAAATTATGCAATTGATTTCCACGTCGGGAAAAAATATATGAAAGAATAACAATTTAATAATAAAAAATAATAATCACAAGTTTACATATCAAAAAGTTTTTTGTGTTTGTTTGAAACTCTTAAATTTCGAAGTTCCTTGACATCAACATGTTTGTTCCCCCAAACTCCCAGCATGAGATCAAACAATAAATCACACAACTCTCAATCAAGAACAAAAAACGGCCCGGGGAGGACTTGAACCTCCGACCCCACGGTTAACAGCCGTGTGCTCTAACCAACTGAGCTACCGGGCCTTTCCAATAGAATAAAAATTTGTTATTTAAAGATTGCTATCCTTTCTAAAAAATCCTCAATTAACTTTAAAAACCAATATCAATTGTAAATGCCTATGAAAGAAAATCATGGCTTAATATTAATAAAGGGTTCTTCAATTCATGGAAGAGGTATCTTCGCAAAAAAAGAGATATTAAAAAACAAAAGAATAATAGAATATGTTGGAGAAAAAATAACGAAAAAACAATCAGATAAAATATTCCTGCAGACCCTTAAAAAAGCATCTAAAGACAAAACAAAGGGAGAAGTCTACTTATTTGATTTAAATAAAAAATACGATATCAACGGAGATGTTCCCAAAAATACTGCAAAATATATAAATCACTCCTGTAATCCCAACTGCGAAACAGAAATAATAGATGATAAAGAAATATGGGTTGTTTCAAAAAGAAAAATAAATATTGGCGAGGAACTTTCATTTAACTATGGATTTGGTCTTGAAGAATACAAAGACTATCCGTGCAAATGTAATTCTCCAAATTGTATGGGATACATTCTTGATAAAAAACTCTGGCCAAAAATGCAAAAATGAAGAACCCTATGCCAAGAGCAGAGTATATCTGGAGAAGTTAGAAATTATTAGATAAACGTAGAACCAAGTCAGGTTATGATGTTAAACGTCGTATGGCAATAACTTTTGTTTGTATAGTTTTATTTCAGAGTTTTTATCCCCAAGACAAGACCTTGGTGTATTAAGGAACAATAAAGAATAAAGAATAAATAGCTATATTTCGTTAGATACCTATGAAATACAATATGATTGGCTACGGCAGTTTAATGAGCCACACATCACTAATAGAATCCTGTAAAAACAAAAGATTTATCCCTGTAAAAATAAAAAACTTCAGAAGAATATTTAACATTCAAGAAATTAATTTAAAATCAGATATCTTAAATTTAAAAAAAGAAAAAAAATCAAAATGCAATGCAGTTTTCTTCAAAGTTAATGAAAAAGAACTTGCGGAAATAAAAGAAAGAGAAGATTGGTATAATTTTGAGGAAGCTCAGGTATATCACTTTAAAACAAATAAAAATCTTGGAAAAGCATTTATATCTATAGATTATTCGGTTTTAATCGATAAAAAAGGATATAATCCAAACAAGACTTACTTCATCCTGTGCAGAGAAGCAGCATATCATATCAGCAAAGAATTTGGAGAATTTTGGGACAAGACAACTTACACCTCCAAGGGAGAAAGAATAGACAAATGGATAAGAAAATACAAAGAATACGACACAATAAATTAAAGGGAAAAGTTTTAGTTGGTCTGTCGGGAGGAGTAGATTCTGCAGTTTCTGCGTTACTCCTTAAACAACAAGGCTACGAGGTTATTGCCGCCTTTATGATAAACTTTTCAGAAACAAAAAACAAGCTCACCGGAGAATGCTCCTATATAGAAGACAAAAAAGATGCACAGAGAATCGCTTCAATATTAAACATCCCTTTAAAAATTCTAAACTTTGAAAAACCATATAATAAATATGTAATCAAGCCTATGTTCAAATCCTATGGGGAAGGCCTAACTCCAAACCCGGATTCATTATGCAACAAAATAATAAAATTTCCATTGCTGTGGAAAGAAGCAAAAAAAATGAAATGCGATTTCATAGCAACAGGACATTATATCAAAAAAACAAAAAAAAGAAATTATTACTCTTTAAATATTCCAAAAGACAAACACAAAGACCAGTCATACTTCCTATACACCTTAACTCAAGAGGATTTATCCCATACCCTCTTCCCATTGTCTGATTTAACAAAAGAAGAAGTAAGAAATATCGCCCTAAAAAATAAATTTCCAAATTATAACAAAAAAAGCAGTAAGGGGATTTGTTTTGTTGGCAAAATCAATATGAAATCATTTCTAAAACAGAAACTAAAACAAAAATTCGGAAAAATAAAAGACACAAAAGGCAAGGTTGTAGGCACACATAACGGAATGCAATATTATACTATCGGAGAAAGAATAAGAGAAGATGAGGGAATAACAATAAATAAAGAATTCAGAAACGAGGTAAAGAAAAAAATTTATATTGCAGATAAAAACATAAAAAAGAACGAATTAATAGTTGCACCCGAAGGAAGCCCTGAATTAAAGAAACAAAATTTCCAAATCATAAATTCACAATTTATCACTCCAATATCAAAAAATAAATTCCCATTGGACTGCAAAATACGTATAAGACATCAGGGAGATTTAATCCCATCAAAAATAATAAAATTAAAAAATAAACTTTTCTGCCAATTAAGAAATCCAATACAAGGCATTGCAGAAGGCCAGTCCGCAGTAATTTACAAAAACTCCCGCATCTTGGGCGGTGGAGAAATAAAGAACCCTAGGCTAAGAGCATAGTATATCTGGAGAAGTTAGAAATTATTAGATAAACGTAGAACCAAGTCAGGTTATGATGTTAAACGTCGTATGGTGATAACTTTTGTTTGTATAGTTTTATTTCAGAGTTTTTATCCACAAGGCAAGACCTTGGTGTATTAAGAAACAATAAAATCTAAAAGACCTTCTAGTTCCGTCTTGAAATTTTGGGCAAGAGTAAGCAATCCTCTTGTGCTCTAAGTTGCATTCATCTGCATCAGCAACTCAGACATAACCAATAAGTAAATTTTTATACCTCTCTTGCTTTAAAATACCATGAAACTGCAGGATGCAATAGAAAAAAGGCGCTCAATAAGAAAATTTTCAGACAAAAAGGTATCTTGGGATATGGTCCTCGAGGCAATTGACGCAGCAAATCAAGCTCCTTTTGCAGGAAATATAAATAACCTGCAGTTTATAATCGTCTCAGATCAGGAAAATAAAAATCAATTAGCCAAATCATCCCAGCAGACATGGATTGCTGATGCGCCCTATATAGTAGTTGTCTGTGCAGAAACAAAAAAATTAGAAAATCACTATGATAAATTAGGAATAAAATATTCAAAACAACAAGCTGGCGCGGCAATAGAAAATTTTCTCCTTAAAATAACAGATATGAAACTTGCAAGTTGTTGGATTGGTGCGTTTTCAGAAGAGCAAATAAAATCCACTCTAAAAATCCCTGAAAAATATGATGTTGAAGCAATTCTACCCATTGGAAAAGAAAAGGGAAAAATAAAAGCCCCAAGAAAACACAACCTTGAAACTTCAATCCACTGGGATAAATGGGGAGTTCAAAAGAAACCAATAATTTTTAAAGACCCCTCAACGAGTGGAAGTTAAACTCCTATCAACTCCTTCAAAATATTTTTAACAAAATCCCTTCAATTAATCAAAGCAGATTAATGTCTTTGAATTTTAACAAGCATCAATGTTATAGTCTAAGACATTTATAATTGAACTTTATTTGTCTTAGACTATTAGCGGAAGAACAAAAAACTGTTCAAAATATGGACAATTCTGTTGATTAGCACAATTGTTTTCAGAATTGTACAGATAGAGAATTCTGGACAAATAGTGTTCCAATTATCAGAATTATCTATATTTTGTTTTCTGCTATA
>JAUYJY010000022.1 GCA_030699205.1 Candidatus Pacearchaeota archaeon | reverse complement strand
AGCGGAAGAACAAAAAACTGTTCAAAATATGGACAATTCTGTTGATTAGCACAATTGTTTTCAGAATTGTACAGATAGAGAATTCTGGACAAATAGTGTTCCAATTATCAGAATTATCTATATTTTGTCTTCTGCTATAATTTTTCTTTCTCAACTAATAAACTCTCAAGGTTCAATAAATTATACAATCTAAAGCCTTAAAAATAACCTCCTTTTGGCTTTTCTATGAAAATTGCACACATAACTCCCCTGTATTTTCCAGTGATAGGGGGTGTGGGAAAAGTAGCCGAAGAACTTGCGAAAAGACAGGTCTTAGAAGGGCATGAAGTCCACATATTTACATCAGACTACAATTTAAAAGGCAGAATAAAAAAAAGAGAAGAAGTTTTAGATGGAGTAAGAATACACAGATGTTTTCACATAGCAAGAATGGCTAATTTTAACAGCCTATTTCCTTCAGTTTTTTTCCGTTTGATTAAAGGAAAATTTGACATAATACACAGCCATAATTTTGGACAACCTCATTTCGTCTTTTCTGGATTATCTGCAAAGATTTCAGGTGCAAAACATATTCACACAACTCATTGCCCCTGGAGTGATGCAAAGCGTTCTTTAGTCGGCAGGATTGGCGTAGTTCTCAGCTACAATATTTTCTCAAGATTTATTCTTTCATTTACAGATAAAATTATTGCAATAACTCCGTGGGAAGTTAAATTTATAAAAAAATTCGGAGGAAAAGAAGAAAATATTATTATTTTACCAAACGGGATGAGTAAGGATTTTTTCAAAAAAATAAAAAACAACGATTTTAGAAAAAAATATAAAATCCCAAAGAAAGACAAGATTGTTTTATTTTTCGGAAGATTAAATCCGGTAAAACAGCCAGATATGTTTGTAAAGATAGCAAAGGAAATACTCAAAGAGAGAAAAGACATATTCTTTGTTATTCGTGGTCCTGATGAAGGGATGGAATCAAAAGTCAGAGAGATGATTGGAACTGAAAAAAATATTTTACTTTTAGGCAAATCAGATAATTTTTTAGAAATTATCAAAATGTATCAATCCTCCAACATATATGTTTTACCAAGTTATCGGGAAGGTCTTCCCCTAACTTTATTTGAAGCAATGGCATCAGGTCTTCCAATAGTTGCAAGCCCGGTTAATGGGGTGCCTTACGAAATGAAATCTCCCGAAAATGGGTTTTTTGCAGACAAGAATAGTGTCAAGGATTTTAAAAAGAAAATTCTTCAAATTCTAAATAATAAAAAATTAAATAAAATAATGAAGGAAAACAATATAAAAAAAGCAAAAAAATATAGTTGGGATATTATAAATAAGAAAACTCTTAAGATTTACAATTCTCTTTTAAAGAACAAATAAAATGATAAGCATAATAATCACCGCATACAAAGAACCAAGGACAATTCAAAAAGCAATAATCTCCATAGCGGAGCAAAATATTAAAGATAATGAAATAATTCTTGTTGCCCCGGATAAAGAAACTCTAAACGAAGCCCATAAATTAAAATCCAAATATGATAATCTAAAGATTTTTCAAGACCAGGGACTTGGAAAATCATCTGCAATGAATCTTGCAGTTTCAAAAGCAAAAGGAAAAATTCTAATTTTTACCGATGGGGATGTGTATGTCGGCAAGAAGTCATTAGAAAGAATGGTGGAAAAAATAAAAAATCCGAAAATAGGTGCAGTTTCTGGAAAACCAATTTCTCTAAACAAAAAAAACAACAAATTCGGATTCTGGGCACACACCTTAACAAGCGTCGCAGATTTAAGAAGAAAAAGGGCAATAAAAACAGGAAAAAGAATGTTTTGTTCAGGATATTTATTTGCAATAAGGAAAGCACTTTTCCCCAAACTTCCAGAGGAACTTCTATCGGAAGATGGATATATTTCTCACAAGGTATACCAGCAAGGATTCAAAATTGATTATTCCCAAGAATCAGAAGTTTACATAAACTACCCAAATAACTTTTCAGATTGGATAAATCAAAAGAGAAGAAGTGCGGGAGGATACAACCAAAATTACAAAATTCTTAATGCAAAAATCCGCTCTTTCAGTTCAGAATCAAAAGGAGGGGCAGATTTCCTAAAATATATTTCCAATTTCAAAGAACTATCCTGGCTACTTCAATTATTTATTGCAAGGGTTTATTTATGGGTTTTAATTTATAGGGACATCAATTTCAGAAAAAAAAGCAGAGAAGAGCTCTGGATTCGCGTAGAAAGCACAAAATAAAATGGATAAAAAAGAAAAAGTAAAAAATTGGTTGAAGAATCCATATAATTTAACATTCTTGGGAATTTTGTTAGTGGCGATAATTATTCGGATGTACTTTTTTATATTAACAAAAAACCAGCCATTATGGTGGGATGAAGCAGACTATCTTGCGTTTGCAAAAAATCTCTCAGGGTTTAATGTAGATTGGATTGTAACTGCCAAACACAATTCTCTTTATCCTTTTTTTGCGGCAGTTCTTTTCAAATTTGGATTTTCAGAAATATTTTCAAAATTTATCCTTCAGATAATCCCATCAATTCTTTCAGTTTGGCTTGTTTATTTAATTGCAAATGAAATGTATAAAGATAAAAGAGTTGGTTTAATTGCTTCATTTATTCTTTCCATTTTTTGGGTTCATTTATTTAACTCTACAAGATTCCATATTGATATTCCTGCATTATTCACAGGACTTCTTGCCATATTTGTGTTTTGGCGGGGCTATGAAAATAAAAAGAAGATTTTTGGGAAAATAAATCCCAAATGGGCAATACCAATCACTGCTTTTTTAGTGGTCCTCACATACTCAATTAGAAGGGCACATTTCATTTTTGGTTTGTTTTTCTTATTATACATCATTTTGACAAAAGATTGGAAGAATATCATTAAAGATAGACACAATTGGATTGGTCTCGGCCTTGTTATAGTTCTGTTAATAATTACTGAAAATTTTATTTTTTCTTCAGGAGTTTCTTCTCTTTCTGAAGGTTATTTTCACACGGAAAACCCCATAACTTTCGCACCATTCAAGGTTTTTAGTGCTTTCTTTTCAAATATTTTTAATCCTGCAACAAGCATACTTTTATATTTATTTTGGGCAGGATTCTTATTAATTATCGTAACCCTGTCTTTATCTGTCGGCCATATAAAAAAATCAGAAAATAAAGAAACAAGGGCAGATTTATTTAATTTTCTCGCAATAATTTTAACTCTTTCGTTATTTATCTTTATTTTAAGAACCCCCGATACATTTGGAGAACCAAGATGGTATCTTCCCCTTGCATTTTCTTCCCTAATCTTTATAGGCAAAATTTCTTCTTGGATAATTGATAAATTTCCAAGAGATTATAAAAAATTAGCAGTAATATTAATTGCTTTTTTAATTGCTTTTGGAGGATATTATGAAATTAAACATTCTAATGAGATAATAAAAAATAAACTAACAACTTATAATGGGATTAAAGAAGCATCTTTATTCATAAAACAAATTTCAGACCAAGACGATATAATAATAACAAGGGGGATGCCTCAAGTAGCTTACTACTCGGAAAGAAATGCGGTGAACATACAAGATTGGGCTTCTCCTGGCGGAATTGGTCTTGCAACTTTAGACGATAATTTAAATAAAATAAGACAAACTCCGGAAGCAAAGTATTTGATAATAACTTTTTCAGAGCCAGGATACCCCGAATGGGCAAGAAATGCAAATCCCCAAACAAGTTGGGAAATACCCTTTATGGCAACTAAGATAGACCTTAGAACCCAAGAGCAGGATATAAAACAAGAAGCTTCTTTTGAAGATATTACATTCAAATTAATTGAAATAAAAGAAGAAGTTTTTATCTATAAAATAATTCATTAATATTCAAATAATTCTTTCAATCTCATTTCTATTTAATCCCCAGTTTTACAACAACCTACCAAGTAAATAACCCTTACAAATAAAAATTCTACAAGATAAGTTCTAGAATACTTATTTATCAAGACAATACACGTGTTTTTTTACATATCAATATTCCTTATAATATTGTAGAAAGATTTCCAAACTTCTTCTTCAGAAAATTTTCTTACTGATTCAACAATTTTTTTCTTATCCCATTTTTTAATTATGCCACGTTTTACTTTTTCTGCAAAATCTTCTAAATCATATGGCTTTACGAGCAATCCATTTATTCCATCCTGAACAGTCTCATTTGGTCCTGCATTATCTCCCCATGCGATTACAGGCGTTCCACATGCCATTGCTTCTATTGGAGTAAGCCCAAAATCCTCTTTTTTTGCAGGGAGCAAAAATAGTTCTGCACAATTATAATATCTTAACAAATCCCCTCTAGATATTCTTCCCAAAATTCTTACTCTTTTTTGAAGCCCGTTTAATCTTACTTTATTCTCTAAAGTTTTCCTATATTTTTCAGAAATCCCTCCAGAGATTATTAAATCAATATTTTCAAAATCTTCCATTATATCCAAAAGAATTTTATAATTTTTATCTGGAATTATTCTTCCATGAGCAAGCATAAATTTATTCTTTATTTTCTTTTTTTTCAGAAACAATTTCTTTTCCTTGCTTGAAATTTGTTTGAAAAATCCCGAAAGTTGAGGGTAAACAACTTCAGAATTAACCCCATAGAGTTCTTTAACTCTTTTCTTTGTGTATTCACTTATTGAAATAACTTTATCTGCATTTTGCACATATTTTTCATCTAATTTTCTAAGAATCTTTCCATACCCTAAATTAAGTAATTTAGCAAAAAACCTGGAAGGATTATTAACCCATCCCTTAACAGAAGGATAAAGAAAGTTAGGCGGGTGACATATAATAATTAGATAAGGCGTTTTATCTTTCTTTTTCTTTTTATATGCTATCCTTGACGCCATAAAACTATAACTAATGACCATGTCTGTTTTTAGCTTGTTTATTCTTTTAGGGAATAAGAAGAATAACCCTAATTGCAGAATTTCATTCTTCATCTTTCCAATTTGACTTATTTTAATTTCCTCTTTAAGCTCGAGTTCTCTTACAATATTTTCTTTTTCCTTTTCCGACACAAATCCATAGAGTAATTGAATATCAAATTTCTCCTTTAGTTTATTTGCATGAAAAAACTTCATCCTCTCTAAACCTCCAAGTTCTTTTAGGAAATCATATATTGATACTATTTTTTTCATTTTTCAGATAAATGTGTGTGTCCCGTGCTTTTTTAAATCTTAGCTACAACATACATTGTTACCTTAAAGGGACTTGAGATGATTAAAAAAATTATTTCTTCTTTGGTTTGTTCCATCTGGCAGTTTTACATTTAGGACAGATAAGGGGTCTTTCTTCTCCTCTTTTCATCCAAGTATGCCCACACTTTTCACACTTGTAAACTTCTTTATCTCCAAACACCCCTTGTATTGCCATAATTAATCTAAATAATTGAAATATATAAAGTTTACTATTTAAGTTAACCTAATAACCGAAAGATTTATATAGTTGTATTACCTAATAAGTATACCTAATAAGTAAATAAAAGAAAGGGCTCCAAAGAGCCCTGATTTCACCCATCGTCAAACAAATGAAATCAATAAAAGTAACTGAAAAGAACTATAAAAAAGTATTGTGTCCTAATTGTAATTCCAAAAAAATTATTAATCGAGGATTTAGAAAGACAGAGAACAGGGGAAAAATACAAAGATATTATTGTAAGGATTGTTCTCATAGATTTGTTATTGATGATGGATTTTTTAGAATGAGGAACCATCCAAAGAAAATAACCTGTGCTTTGGATTTATTTTACAGAGGAGTTTCAACGAGAAAAGTTCAGGAACATTTTAAGGCATTTTATCCTCATAACTCCTCCCATAAATCTGTCTATAAATGGGTTATAAAATATTCAGATATGATTTCTGATTTTACAGACAAATTAAAGATTAATTCTGGAAAAGAAATTCAGGTTGATGAAATGGAATATCACAGAAGAACAAATCCTACTAAGAAAGGAGTTTCTAAAGAATGGTTTATTGATTCTGTTGATTGTAAAACTCGTTATATGGCCGGTTCAAAATATTTCAAATCAAGAGGGCAAAAGGAAATTAGAGAAGTGATGAATAAAGTAAAATACAAAACAGAAGGATATGTAACAACAATTACAACAGATGGTTATACCGCTTATGAAGATGTTGTTAAAAAAACTTTTGGTTGGAACAACAAAAAGCAAGGTTATGCTATTAGACACAACAAAGTTATAGCTTCAAAAGGCGAGGGTTTTAACATTATGATTGAGAGATTGCATAACTCAATCAGAGAAAGAACTAAAACTTTTAGGGGGTTTCACGGAAGTATAGAATCAGCACAGGCAATAATGAAAGGTTATGAAATATTCTATAACTTCATAAGAAAGCATCAAGCAATTAAGAAATGTCCTTATGAATTGGCTATTCCTGAATTAATATTAACTTCTGAAAATAAATGGCTTGGATTGATTAGATTGAGTAAGGCTTAATTAGAAATCTTTATAAGAAACTAAAAGGATATAATTATTATGTCTCAGCCTAATCTTTTTAATAATAGCATACAAAAATATGAAAATAATTATGATAGAATTAAGATAGCTTCTTGGAATGTCAATTCTATCCGCACTAGAAAAGAGCAAGTCAAGGAGTGGTTGAAAAGAGAATCTCCAGATATAGTCTGTTTACAAGAAACTAAAATTTTAGATGAGCACTTTCCAAAACAAGATTTCAAAGATTTAGGCTATAATGTTATAACTTATGGAGAAACGAGATATAACGGCGTTGCTATATTAAGCAAATTAGAAATAGATCAAGTCTCAAGAGGATTTGAAGGATCTTCTGACTCTTCAGCAAGAGTGATTTCTGGGCGGATATTTGGCATGTGGATTTATAATGTTTATGCACCAAATGCTAAATCAATAATGGATAAATCATTAGTCAAAAAAATTGAATGGTATCAGCAGTTTATTAGTTACATAAAAAGAAGTCACAATAATCATGATCAAATAATTATTTGTGGAGATTTTAATGTTGTTTCTCAAGACTATGAAGTGTTCGATTCAAAACATTGGTTGTGCTCCACTATGGTTGATATGAAATCAAGAAAATGTCTATCAGACTTATTAGATACTGGCCTTGTAGATATTATGAGAACACACTTTCCAAGCAATTCTCTTTACACCTGGTGGGATCATGGAGATGGTCTAAAAGTAGGGAGGGGAATGAGACTAGATTATTTTTTAGTATCTCCAAAATTGGTCAGCAAAATAAACTCTAGTAAAGTTGATTGCTTAACAAGGGAAAAAGAAAAATCTTCAGATCATGCCCCAATTATTTGCGAAATACAATTAAAATAATTTAACTAAATTTATACCCTCTTTTTTCTAACAATATAAATGGATAGCCCCTGTAATCTTCTTCTCCCACCTCTGCTCCAATTTCTTTTACAATATCATATAAGTATGATTTGGCTACTTTTGGATCATCAAAATGAGTTGTGATCTCTAATTCAATAAATGCCCCCAACTCCTCAACCTGATCAATTGATATTTCAACATCTTTATACATCCAACTATTTCTATTTTTCTTAACTTCTACTAATTTCTTAAAATCTAATTTCTCAAAAATATTTTTTACAATTGGACTACTAATAACCGCTTCAAACTCGTCACAGTAGTCTATTTCTTTTTGATTTTCTGGATAAAAGTGCTTATAATTTAAGATAATGCCTTTTTTAGATTCTCTTATTCTTAACCATTGAAAAGGGTATTCTGGTTCAAGAAAGTTTTTATGGGCAGGAGTAAAATAAGTATCTGTCTGATTCTCTTCATGATTATTTTTTCTAGCATTATTATTTAAGAAATCAATTACCTTAGGGGTATTTTTTAGAAAAAATTTTACTTCAATTTCTTTATTTTTATATGCCATTTATCTTTGTTTAATTTTTGGGTTTATATATTTTGTTGGTTTATTACCTCATATAAAATCTTTTTAATTTCTAGTAAAAGTCTCTTTCTTTTATCTAGAATTGATTGTTCTCTTTCATTAGATAAATTTTCATTATTCATTTTTGAAAGATTATTTGATATAATGTGTAAATAACCAAAGTTAACATTGGTTTCAATTGCTCCTTTAGCAAAATATCCAATTTCTGGATCAACAAAGTCTAAATGTCTGTTCTTATCTAACCATATTTTATTCTCCAGTAAAATTGATGGACTTGAATAATGTTTTCCTTTAATTAGAATAGGGGATGGTTTCACTTTCTCAAAAATATTCTTCCATTTAACCTCTTTTCCTTTAACAAAACTTATATTCCCTGTTGCTAAAAAGGAGTTTGGCTTGATGTTTTCCTTTAAACTCCCAAGCTTTCCTATGTAGATGAGATTTTTTATGTTGTGTTCTTTAGCTAAAATTTTTATAACCTTCTCTGCAATATCCCCCCAAATGCTATGTTTACAACCAAGCAAAGTTACTTCATTTTTTCCGATTTTTATATTTTTATATAAAAAGGCTCCGTTTTCCTTCCAAGAAGACAATCCAAATATCTCTGCTAAACCATAACCAAATATTATAGTTTTCTTTACATCTATTTTATCTAGATGAGATGATAAAATTAAACCTTCACATTTTTTATTAGTGGGTTCTAAGTATGAAACCTGATCGTATCTTCTGCCTTTTAAGGATAAATAAGTTGCAATTAGAGAAGCATAATGCATTACATAGTCTTTTCCAGGTGGTACAAATAGAGTTAAATTATTTCCCTCAATCTTTGCAGTTGGTCTATGAAAATTAAATAATTTGTTACTTTTCTCGTTTTTACTTATGATCATATCTCTATTGTATTCTCCTTTGATTAATATTCTTTTGAAATCCCTTTCTTTTATTAGGTGGTGAACTTTTATTTCTAAATATCTGTGTAGTTGATCTTCCATTGTATGGCTTGACACGTTTCTTATTACTACTGGAGACTTTTCTCTTAACTTACATGAGTCAACTAAAACTGAAATATTTTTTCTCATCAATTTGTAAATTTTGGCATCAAATTTTAAATAGAAACTTATAGGTCTTTCTGGTTTTGTATATGGTTTACCAAATTCTAATAAAATTTTTTCTCTTGCAGTTTTATAAGCTGCATTGCTATCGCATCTTTTAATAAAATGATATTTTGAGAGCCGTTCAAGTTCCATATTTCCTGAATTTGCAAAGCCCAATAAGTGGTGGGGTTTGGAATAATCAATTATTCCTTCATCTACAAATAATTTTATTAAACGCTCTCTTGGAGAGGAATATTTATTAATATTTATTTGAAAATTAAATAGTCTTGAGACACTAAAGGAAAGACCAATTAGATCTATTCGATTGTCTCTTGCAAAGATTTTGTAACATTCCTTATACTCTTCAATAGTTTTGCCTTGAGGCACAGCCATAAATTTGATTCTATTGTCTTTTGGGAATGCGTCAAGAAACTCTTTAGTTCTCTTAATTGTTTCTTCACTATCATCCAAAACATCTGGTAAAATTACTTCATCAGGGTTTATCAATCTTATACAGTTTAGTAAATCCTCATTATTTACAGAAGAGCCCAAATAAGGGGTGGAATTATCCAAAAGTATATAATTGCCCTTTTCTTTTATTTCTTTTATGATTGAGAGATATTTTTTATCTTCCATTAAATGAGCCATGACGATACACTTCTCTTGATTATTCTCTTTAAGAAAATATCTTTCCATATAGGATAAAGGCATTATATTTAATATTTCAATCATAGAGTATGCTCCTTAATATTTGCTAAAACTTGATTTAGCGACTCTCTTGCGTTTATTCTAACAACTTTTGTTCCAGTTCTTTCATTCATCATTTTTGCTGCTTCAAGATAAGTTCTACCTTGTCTTTCAATTTCTTCGTAAGACATGAAATCCCAGATTCTAAACTTCTTTCTATGAAAGTGTACCCCAGATGTTAAAGATTCTAAAGATTTTCGTGCTACTTTCTTCTTAATCTCTTCTGTGGCTGGGATTAAGTCTGTTAAATCTTCTACTTCTTCTTCTATAGATTTATTTCCTTCAAGGCTTCGACATATAATTCTGCTATAAACACTAATAGCATCAATTTCTAACAAAAAGAGAGTATCAATACCTAATCTCTCACTTAAATTTAAACCTTCTTCTAAAATTTCGTTAAGATAGTGGTTGCTTGGATCTACTGAAGAGGAATAGGCCCACGACATTAGTGGAGTTCTATCTAATAAAGAAATTGTTTTATTTTCAAATTCTCTCTTTTGATAATCATTTATTTGTTTTCTAATCGCTAACCTAAATATTCTGTCTTTAATAAAATCCTGTTCTTGTTTATGGGTCAATTGGTTTTCTCTTTTGAGTCTTTCTCTATAATCTAATATTTTTTTAAGCCGATTCATTCTTAGAGAATCTCCCAACCCTCCAATTTTATTGACATTTGTGGAATAACCTCTATCTAAAAAATATGAAGAAATTTCTTTAATTACAGTACTTTTTCCACCCGCATTAATTCCTTCAAAGGCGTATGTTGCTATTGGTTTTACCATTATTTTATTCTTTGTCTTCTAAATTTTATAATTTTTCTATGATTCTTATTCCAATTATATCTATCAAGTACCTGTGTAATTCTCATAAAATAATCAGCATCTCCGCTCTTATAAATTTAACTATTTTTATCACTTAATAATTACACCTTAATTGTTATGATAAGTCCCTTTAAGGTAACAATGCAGCTACAACATAGGTTTTATAAAAGGCAAATATAAATTTACATAATGATAAAAAAGCCATTTATTTCAGTAATTGTAACAACCTATAACAATATAGATGTTATAGAAAACTGCCTAAAATCAATAAAAAATCAAACTTTCAAAGATTTTGAGTTGATAGTTGTTGATGAAAACAGCGCCGACGGCACTCAAAAAATAGCCAAAAGATACGCGAACCAATTTATAAATAAAGGTAATGAAAGATGTCAAAAAAGAAATATTGGTGCAGAATATTCCAAATCAGACTATTTGTTTTTTATTGATTCTGATATGGAACTACCTTCTAAAATTATCCAAGAAATTCATAAATTGTTAGATTTTAATACATTAGTCATGGTTCCCGAATTATCTTTTGGAAAAGGGTTTTGGGCAAAGTCAAAAGCTTTTGAAAGATCTTTTTATAAGGGTGGGGATAGATCTCAGGGAGTGAGAGTATACCCTAAAAAAGTATTTATAGAATTAAAAGGTTTCGATGAAAAAGTTCTGGGTGCAGAAGATTTAGATTTATTTCATAGGATAAAAGAAAAAAAGAAAAAGATTAAAGTTTTAGAAACAAAAAATTATATTCTTCACAATGAAGGGAATCTCAAATATTTCCAGATTATAAAAAGAATGATTTATTATAGTAAATCATTTGCAGAGTATAAAAGGAGACACCCCCAAATATTCAAGAAACAACTTTCCATAATTAGGTATATTAGAAAGTGGAAAGATATGATTAGACACCCCCTTTTAACTTTTGGATTTCTCTTGATAAAGATTGGAGAAGCATCAGTAGTATTATATTCAATAAAGAAATATTCTAATTATGACAAAGGACACTTTTAATTGACCAGATTTGTGCCTTTGCTATAGTCTAAGACATTTATAATTGAAAGGTATTTGTCTTAGACTATTAGCGGAAGAACAAAAAACTGTTCAAAATATTTTGTCTTCTGCTATATTAGTGAGAGATATACAAATTGGTCAAAAATTTATGTCTTTCACCATAGGTTTCTTTAAAAAATATTCCCCATACCATTTACATGTTTCTCTAATCCCACTTTCTAAGTCATATTTAGGTTCCCATTCAAGCATATCTCTTGCTTTCTTAGAAGACAGAAATTGATCTCTAATTTCTGCTTTAACCTTATCAAGAATTTTTACTTCTGCACTCATATTTCCATATATATCTTTTATTTTTTTAACCAAATCCATAATTAAAACTGGTGCATCAGTTCCAAAGTTAAATGCTTCTCCCTTTAAACCGAGAATTTCTATTTTTTCTGCCAATTTTAAGTAAGCTTGAGAGGCATCTTTAACATAAAAGAATTCTCTTTTGAATTTTCCATTACTCCTTATTAAAATTGGTTCTTTATTTATTAAATGTCTAATTGTCTGAGGAACAATTCTATCAAAGTTAAGGTCCCCTCCCCCATAAACATTAGAAAATCTGGTAACTACAACTGGTAGACTATACGTTTTTCCATATCCCTGAGCCAAAAGATCTGCACAGGATTTTGAAACATCATAAGGATATCTTCCCTGTAATGCAAAACTTTCTTCATAAGGAAGGTCTTTATGGTCTCCATAAGCTTTATCGCTAGACGCTATAATTATCCTTTTAATTTCTCCCATCCTCGAAGCTTCTAAAATATTCAGAGTTCCTATAAAATTTGTTTGAATTGTTTCATAAGGTCTTTCAAATGCAACCTGTACCAAGGGCTGGGCAGCTAAATGAAAAACCGTGTCTATTTCATGTTTCTTGAGGGTTGTACTTATTAAATTATAATCGAGAACACTTCCAAAAATAAGCGTAGTTTTTTTATCTAAACCTAACATTGTAAAATTAGAATTCCCTACCAATTCCTGAGTCAAACAAAAGACTTCAGCACCATTATCTATAAGCTCTTTCACTAAATATGTCCCTATGAATCCAGTCCCACCAGTAACAAAGACTTTCTTATTTTCCCAAAAATTGTTATTTTCCATTTTATTCTTCTTTACCCTCTCTGAAAAGACAATTCAATTCTCCTTTCTTAAACATTTCATTCAATTCAACATAGTCTTTTAGTGTATTCATAGATTTCCAAAATCCCTTATGCCTAAATCCTGCAATTTCTTTTTTTTCTGAAAGTGTATTAAATACTCCTTCTTCTAGGTCACTTCCCTTTTCCAGATACTCAAATACTCTTTTATCAAAAACAAAATACCCCCCGTTAATCCATTCATTCATAATTGGTTTTTCTTTAAACGCAGAAACAACTCTTGGATCAACATCATCAAAATCAAGAACACCATAGGGGTTAGGCAGTTTTACGGCAGTAAGGGTAATTAATTTTCCTTCTTTTTCATGAAACTTCCGTAACTCTAAAATATCCACATTTGATAAATCATCTCCATAAGAAACAAAAAAAGAATCCTCTGTGTCTAAGAATTCTTTGACTGCCAGAAGCCTTTCAGATTTAGTTGCATCCACTCCAGTGCTTATCATTTCAACATTATATTTTGAAGGGTTCTCTTTAAAATAATTTCTTATCTTATCTCCCAAGAACCCAAGGCACAATATAAAATTAGTTATTCCATAACTCGCATAATGATTCATAATTTTTATTAAAATGGGCTCATCCCCTATATTTAATAAGGGCTTTGGCAAATCCTCTGTAGAAGAACCCATCCGAGTTCCCTTCCCGCCGCAAAAGATAACGCATTTCATAAATACTTCAATAATTAAAGGTATTAAAAGTTTTGTAGACACAAAAATAATTATTTTACAACTTCCAATTCAAACAACGCCCCAGAACATGGCAAAATCCAGCAGAAAAACCTTTCATATATTTCTGGATTTGAATTTATTACCGGGTTAAAAATTTTATTTAAAGATTTAAATGCCAATCTCGTAAAGTTAAGTTTTCTTCTCTTTATTTCAAACAACCCGATTTCTTTTCTTTTATAATACTCTTCCGGATTGCAAAAATATTCAAAAGTAAAGTATGAAAAAAATCTCTTATGTGTTGGATCTCTATAAGAAACCCCGCATGAAAAATGAGGCCCCCTTATTATTATTTTTGCACCCTTCTTAGAGATTCTATGTATTTCTTCCATGACTTTCACCAAGTCATTTATATGTTCTAATACATGTGACGCATAAATCTCATCAAAAGTATCTTCCTTAAAAGGCCATGGGAATTTATTTAAATCATGAACTACATCAACACCTTCCTGTTTTACAAAATCTAAATTAACAAATCCTTTTTTTATATCTCCCGCACAGCCAACATTTAGTTTTTTAACCATTTTTATTCCATAAGTCATATATTTTAATAATATTTTTCATAGGAGAGTTCAAAAGCCTTAATCTTACAATCCCAAGAGCCATCCAAGGTCCTGATTTCCAAAAGTTAATTTTAGAGTATTCTTCGTCTATCCAAACAATTGGGACAGAAGTCACAAGAAACTTATTTTTCTTTAGATGATATAAAAGTTCCACATCAAAAGCCCATTCAGACATACTCAAATATGGAATGACTCTTTCTAACGCATCTCTCCTAAATACTTTCGCACCGCATTGAGTATCTTTAAAAGGAAGAAGCAAAAGAGATCTTGAAAGAATGTTAAATGCTCTTTTAGCTAATAATCTTTTTATAGAGGGTTTTGGATAGATTTTTGATTTCTTGCCATATCTGTCTGCAATTGCACCATCAGATTTTTTGCATGCAACAACTAATTTAAAAAATTCGTCAGGACGCGTCGCCATGTCCGCATCCGTAAATCCTATAAAGTAATTCTCAGAATTAATTAACGCTCTTTTAAATCCCTCGATAACCGCAAACCCTTTTCCACCACGTTCCAGATTTATATAGCTTATTTTATTATTTTTATCCGCAAAAAACTTAACAATCTCTTCAGTCCCATCTCTTGTATTATTAATCACAACAAGAATCTCATAGTCTATGATTCCCTCTTTAATTATATCTTCAAAATACCTTGAGTATTCTTCAAGGGTTTTGCCTATCCTTCTTTCCTCATTATATGCAGGAATAATAATTGCAATTTTTTTCATATTAAACTCTAAAATAGAGGGATTTTAAACTTATCTACATAGTTTTTTATATATTAAAAATTCCATAAAATCATGGATTTAAATAAATATATTGAAAAAGTAGTTGATAAGATTTTTAGTATAAATAAGAAAACCCTTGCATTATTCGGAATTTTTATAGTTGGTTTTATAATCAGAGTTCTTGCAGCCCTAAGAAATAAAATAAGTGCTGATGAAATGGTTCATGGTGTGCATTCTATTGGGTTTATAAATTCGGGCAAACTTCAAATAATGGACCAAGGTGCCCTATGGTTCTGGATGAGCGATTTTTTTATGAAATTATTTGGCACAAACATTATAGGTATTAAATTTACATCTATCCTTTTTGGCTCTCTCCTTTTAGTTGTAATTTACTTTATAGCAAAGGAACTATTCGATAAAAAAACCGCTTTAATCTCAATCCTAATTTCTTTGATTTCTTACTTTCAATTAGATAATATGGAAGCAAGCCTTGATATCACTATGACTTTTTTTGTTTTTCTTTCAATTTATTTCTTCATAATTTTTACAAAAAACAAAGATAAAAAATATTTCTATTTAATTTGGATTTCAATTGGCCTCGCAGTAATGTCCAAACCTGTGGCTCTCCCATTTGCATTTTCTATTTTTATCTGCAGTGCATATTATCATTTTATCAAAAATAAATCTGTCAAATTGAAGGATTATCTTCTTGCAGGACTCTTACTTTTCGTAATGTTCTTGCCAGTTTTAACCTTTAATTTATTGTTATACCAAGAAAAAGGGATTGTAGATCTTCAATTTGCAAGATTCACGGGAATTTCTTTTGAAACCTACAAGGCAATTGCTCCAACAATCGAAGGGTTTAATGCAAAATCCCTAATCATCGCTGAATCTGGAAATTCTCCTGGGCTTGCAAAGGCATTCTCTTTCTTATATACTTACGAATCTTCCGCACTCTTACTATTCTCTTTAATCGGATTGTTTTATTTTTTTAAAAACAAAGATAAGTTTGCGATTTTTCTTTCATTAACTTTTTTAATCCCATTTATTTTCCTAGCTGGAACTTCATTACTTCCAAATCATTTTGTTTTCGCAAGTTTTTATGCAGTGCTTTTCGCAGCACATGGAATAAATAAGATCTCAATTACAAGGCCTATTAAGAAATATTCAAAACAATTTATTTATATCATAATTGCTCTGATAATAATCATTTCATACATTCAAGTCCGCAATGGAGATGTCCACGGATTATTTGGGCAAAAAGACCCTCTTGGTCAAACAATTGATTTCAAAGAAGAGGATATTCCTGAAAATGCAATAGTCGTTTCGGACGGGAGAATATACAGAGGAAGAACTGTTTTTATGTTCTGGGATAGGAATTATATAGAGGGTTCAACATTTATAGAAATTCTATCAAATATGGATGACATTCCAGGAGAAAGAGTAACTCTCAAAGTTTATTACATTGAATGCATCCCAGATGATTGCGGATGGGGTACGATTAAGGATCAGCCAGAATTTAATAGCTCTATGGAGCAATTAGTTAAATTATTTAGCACCCAATCAGAATTAGTAAAGACAATAAATGATGTAGATGGAAAACCATATTTCAATATATACAGTGCAGAAATAATTATGAAATCAAGTGTGCCCTCATTAATTAAATCAACCCATGAATGGTTTTATTATCCCGTAAATTATCAACCAAAAGAAAGAATATTTGATAATTATGAAACGCAAGGTTTTTTCAGCACACTCCTTGATACCACTGCCCATTGGGTTTTATATTTAGAATTAATTCTTGCAGGACTTTCAGTCATATACATTTTCTATTTAATCTTAGGAGAAAGATAAATGGTAAAAAAATTATCTATTATTGTCCCAGTATATAATGAAGAAAAGACGCTCTCACAAATAATTGTTAAATTACAAGATCTAAAAATCAAAGATATAAAAAAAGAAATAATCATTGTAAATGACGCAAGCACTGATAAATCAAAAGAAATAATTAAATTACTTATAAAAGAATACAAAAATATTAATTATATTGAACATAAGAAAAATTTAGGGAAGGGTTCGGCCTTAAGAGCCGGATTTAAAAAGGCGTCGGGAGATTACATTGTTATTCAGGATGGAGATTTAGAGTATGACCCTGAAGATTTTAAAAATCTTATAGTCCCATTGCAGAAAAATAAAGCGGATGTAGTATATGGCTCAAGAATGCTTGGCAAAATTACAGGATTCCAAATAAAATCCCATTATTACGGAAATAAATTCCTCTCTTTTCTTACAATGATTTTATATGGGCAGAAAATCACTGACATGGAAACTTGCTATAAAATGATGTCTCAGAAAGTTATTAAGAGTTTAAATTTAAACGCAAATAAATTTGACATAGAGCCTGAGATTACTGCAAAAATTTTAAAAAAAGGATATAAACTTCTTGAAATTCCAATAACCTATAATTCAAGGAGCTTTGTAGAAGGTAAGAAAATTACATGGAAAGATGGGCTAAAGGCACTATATGTCCTCTGCAAGTATAGGATTTTTGATTAATTTATAAACTGGACTTTAGTCCCCGGGCCATACAAGAAAAGACCATAAATTTTGATCATCACTATCATAGACCATTTGACTTTAGTCCAAAATGGAGATTTATGAAAGGATATTGGTCAGAAAATATATTAAAAAGCATAGTGGATATACAAGTCTCTCTCAATGGATAAAATTGCTTGCGGGGTTCTCAGTGGGAGATGGTTTTAAATTGCCACATCCAATCCTAACGGCAGAGCATGGGTGGGGAATATTAATGAATAAAGGTTTACTACAACAAAGGTTAAAAACCACTTGCCGATGGAGTTAATATGGATAAAAAATGGACGGGGCAAATACATCGGCCATTAAGAGTATGGCAAAATCCAAAGTTATCTGATGATATTTACCTTCACTTTTCCGAACTCCTGAAGGCAGTAAAATCATGTGCTCCTAAGATAAAGGGAGTAGTTTTAGATGTTGGGGCAGGCACAACACCATATAAAAAGTTATTCAAGTTTGAAAAGTATATTACATTAGATAACCATTCATATTCAGGAATAGATATAACTGCAGACATTACTAAAAGAATTCCACTCAATAATGGTTCCATCGATAGTGTGGTGTGCTTTCAGGTTTTAGAACATGTTAAAAATCCAAAAAAAGCAGTAAGTGAAATTCATAGGGTGCTAAAGAAAAATGGCGTTTGTTTGCTTACAACACACATGGCCGCACCACTACATGGAGAGCCCAATGATTATTATAGATTTAGCAAGTATGCCTTACAGGATTTATTTAAAGAGTTTAATTATGTCAAAATAAGACCAAACGGAGGGGCAGTTCTTTCTATAATTCAATTAATCGTGTGGGGGATATCCGAAAAGTTGCCAAATTTTTTAGCAAAACCATTAATAATAATCCTAAACAAAATAGGGAAAATGGCAGACAAGATCTTCTATAGCGATGTATTCACAATAAATTATTCTGTTTTTGCAACAAAATAGTCAATCCCTAATCAAAAAAACAACACCCCACAAAAATGCCGCAGAAGCAGTTACAAACGCAATTGAAAACTCTATCAAATTAGATGAAAAGACGCTTAACAATACAATCTCAAGAATTATAAAAATTCCGAGAAGATATGGTCTTTTTATTTTATCTATAGAAAGTTTATGAAGTAAAATTATATTGCTCAATGAAATAAAACTAAAAGCAATTCCCAAATAAAATAAAACACTCACAGCATCAGGAATTGATTTTCCGGAAAATATTTTTATAACAAATTCAGGAAAGAAATAAAATACAATCAAAGCAGAGATTATTCCCATAAAAACCAAGACTAAAGAGTTTGCAAAAATATTTCCCGATTTTTCTTTCTGAACACCCTTACTGGAAGATAATGGAAACATTGCCTTGCTTATTGGAAGTGTCCCCCAAAAAATTACTTTTCCTAAAATAGATGCAATTGCATACGCCCCTGCAATTTCTGGCTCAAAGAAAATCCTTGCAATCACCACATCCAAACTATAAAAGACTACAATGCTTGCAGTTACAATTATAGTGGGCATCGCATATTTGTAAATATTTCCAATATTAACAATTTTTTCTTTTGCCCTTGTTATTTCCTTTAATTGTAAAAAAGAAAATAAAAAGGCTGCAAATCCTCCTAAAATAACTCCCACAATTGCTCCAAAAACGCTCCACCCCAGAAAAACAAGTAAAAATCCAATAATTAACTTCAACGTGGCTTCAAAAATCATATTGGCTCCAAGTGCCTTAAATTTTTTTCTTCCCTGCATAATTCCTCTTGAAATTGGAAGAAAGAAAGCAAGAAAGATTACTAAACCAGTAGTTGAAATAAGCAAATATTTAATATTTAATATTTTTGAAAGAAATATTCCGACTATTAAATAAGCAATAAACAACATAATAGAAAATTTCAATGCCTTTTTAGAAGACCTTTTAAACACATTTTTTAGCTTTCCCAAATCCCTTTCTCTTGCAGAGTATTTTGCAAGAACAGTCTGAAAAGACTCTGTAAAAACAAGCAAGATATAAGTTATAGCAAATAACGTCGCTAAAATACCATATTCTATAACTGTCAACATTCTCGCCATAAAAAATTGAAATAAAAAATGAAAAAAATTAAAGATGCCAAAAGCAATTAATAAAACAATGCTTCCTTTCCAAAGACTTTTATTTATTTTCATCCAAATATCCCTCTGTTAAAAATTATAAAACCTAAAATTATAATAATTATTTGAAACATCCATATCCAAAGAACTGCTTTTTTTTCAGTTGGTTTTATTTCAAGTTTTTTCATTAAATATATTGTAAGGTGATTCAAACTATAAATCTTATTGTATCTTAATCCCAAAGTTCCATCTTCCATAGGTTTCCCAAAGGAAGATCTAATTAACCCTCCCCTTATTTTTAAACAAGTTTCAATAATAAAAGGTATAAAAAAGAAGACAGCAATTTTTTCAAAATTGCCTAATATTGCAATTATTGCAATAAGTCCCCCCACGGGATAAGTAAGCGAATCGCCTGGAAATAATTTTGTAGGATAAAAATTAAAATATAAAAATCCGATAAGTGCAGCGGCCATACATAAAGCAATTATAAATAACCATGAACTTCCTGTGAAAAAGGCAACTAATCCCATAGATAAAAGGAGGATTATTCCCTGACCAGCTTCAAGCCCATTAAAACCCGCAAGAAAATTAAAAGTAGTTGCAGCGCCAACAATTCCTAAAGGGATTAATATCAAAGGATATAATAATCCAAATTCAACAGGGCCTATAAATGGAATACTTACAATACTTTTTCCGACATTTATAACAACCAATGGGATAGATGCCAAAAACACAAGAATAATCCTTGACCTTATAGATAATCCTCCTTTTCTCCACCCCATTAAATCATCTATAAATCCAATCCATCCAAGTAAAAGAATTACAGTTAATAATGAAAAAATTTCAAGAAGAAAATTATTAGAGGTATTTAAGTAAAATATTCTGTAAGCAACAAATCCAAGAACTCCCAATACAAATGCCAAAACAACAATAACTCCTCCAGAACCTGAAATATCTTTTTTTGCAACTTTATTCATATCTTCCCATACAATTCCAACTTCTTTCATTTTTCTAATCCAATAGGGCAGCAAAAACCAAGCTACAAAAAAACTCACAATAATTGGCATAATTAATAACAATTTTTCTATCATGCAATCCTCAATGATTCAGGATACTTGGTTTCTAAATATTCTTCTTTAAAATCTATGTTCTCAGGATAGTTTATTTCCCATATTTTTATAGGTCCTCTAAATCCTCTGAAATATGCAAAATCTCCTATTTGAAGTCCCTGTTCTCTTAAATCTGAAATTAAAAAATCTGATTCAGTATGCACATTTTTAAAAGATATCTCTTCACCATAAAAATACAATCTTGCAAGCTGAGAATCAAACGTTCTTCTGCTTAAATAAACTATTGCCCCATCCTCTTCAAAACTCAATCCTCCTGCAGAATTAACATCAAGTCTCGGCATAAAAAATATGCTTGAATCTATTCCATTTCCTAAATCTACCAGCCCATCCCCTGTTGAATAATATCTCAATGGGATGTTATATTGTTTTCCTTGATATACAAAGACACCATAAATAGAAATTATCTCCCTCATTTCGTTTCTTTCAACAAGAACTCCCCCAAATGCTGCAGAACCAGATGGGAGAAATATTTTTTCACCATCCATTTCATAAATTATATCTTCATCTAATGATATTCCTCCAGGATATACTTCAATTGTCGAATTTTTCCTTTCAACGGTTTGAGAATTATCTCTCAATAAAGTTGGAATCCAGCTAGTCCTATCATAACTTTCGTTAGAGCCAATACTCGAAAATGCAGTATATTTTCCAATATCCGTAGAATCAATAAGAAAATGGGTTGTGTTATGGGCATATAAAAATTCCAAAGCTTCTTGTTCACTCCTTCCAGTTAATCCATACCTCCCCATTAAATGATTCCAATAAGATATTGCATTTCCTCCGTCAAGGACTGTAGCTCTCTCTCCAATGCTTTGCACCCAATAACCATAATCCCACCAATGACCAAAAACCGCATTTTCCTGAACATTATCTCTAACCCAACCCATCGCTTTCTGCCATTGCTGATTATATCCTCCAGGAACATAACTCGCAGCCAGACCGGAACTCGCTTTATATAATGAAAACCCTGAAAATATTACCAACAGAATAATTATTCCTGCAATTATCACAATTCCTATTTTCTTATTTTTTCTCTCAATAAATTCTTTTTCATAATATAATAAATTCACAAACAAATAAGATATCATTATTGCTCCTGGAATTGCTAAAACCATAACTAGTCTAATCAATCCTCTTGCAGATACAATTGACAAGAAAAAGAATATAAACACAAAGACCAATCCAAAATCTATTTTTTTAAGTAAATCAAGTTCTCCATTTTTATAATATTTATAATAATGATATGCAAGAATTGTTCCAAACAAAGCGAATCCTATGAAATAAACGGACACACTAACAAAATTTTCCCCATTTAAGATGCTGCTTCCGGAATATCTGCTGAATACTAAAGAAACTAAAAATAATGTATAACTGCTAATTATCATTATTTTTTCATTTTTTTTAAGGTCTTTAATAAGATGGCTAAATAAATAAATTGAGCCAATAAAAAAAATCCAAAATGTTATAGGGATATTTTTTACAACAGGTCCAAAATTATTTGCCCATTCTGCAAAATATGGCTGCCTGTTTTCTGCGACCGTTTGAATTAATCTTGATTGTGCCGGCTTTACAAGATTGTGATATATGTCCTTTGATTGAGAAAATATAAATGAAGGCCCCAGAAAAATAGAGACGCCCAAAATAATTATCACAATCGCAGCAATAACTGAAATAATCTTTGGGGGAATTCCTTTAAAGTTCTGTCTTTCAAAATAATTCTTTATTTTTGTTCCATATATCAAATTATGGACAATAATTATTAATAAGACTATAAGTGAACTTGCAGTAGTTATAGAGGTGCTTAAGTTTTTAAAAGAATATTTAGCTGAAAAACCAGCCATTATAATTAAAGAGGTAAATGTCCAGATTATAACTGAATAAAATCTACTCTTATTAACACTCCCCAACAAAAATGAAACAAGAATTGTAGGACTAAGGATAAAAAAGATAAAAGCATATCCCCCCCAAATCAATGCCATCGATGCAGTAAACACACCGGATAAGACGGCGAGAATATATTTGTTCACACGTTTTTCCGTTTTCCATGAGGATATAAAGAAATAAAATGCCATAAACATAAAGAAGAAAGCCGCAGATTCTTTTTCAGGAATTCCAGCGATTGTTCTTGGTAATAAAACAGGGAATATAGATAAAAAGAAAGAGGCAACCAATGCAATTATATTTGCTTTTTTAATTCCGGAGAAATTCGCAAATAATTTTCTAACTAATAAAAAAAATGCAATAACTGTTATTGCAAACATAAAGACAGGATAAATTATCGCAGAGTAAGTTACAGAATCACTTCCAAAAAAACTTGCGAGGTTATGGAACCACGCAATCAAATAATAATGGAGCCGAAAATCTCTCGCCATTTCAAATCCAATAGGAACATATCTCATCATATCAATCACATACAAACTACCATTCTCAACAATATATTTTACATATCTTAAAAAAAGGAAAGGGTCTAAATCAGGTCCAAGCGTCCATGTACCCGTTGTAATATCTTTCAACCCTGGTAAATTCAAAGTTCTTATTCTAATAGAAAGATAAACAATAAATGCAAGAACAACATAAACGACCAGATTATATTTCTCTTTAAGGAACGAAAATACTTTTTCTTTCCTTTTATTTATTATTTCATCTCCTGCATTAAAACTATCCATCAGATAATCTATGTTATTTCATTTAAAAAGATTATTACTACCTTTATCTATTTATTTTCCATAAATAAATCTCTCATTTATCATTAATCCAAGATTTCTGGTCATTTAACCTTCTTTTAACATTTTTTCATACCTTTAATCTCTTCTCATTAATTATCAGATTTCCAAGAAGCGTTTTTATTTTTAATAGATTCATTTTGCCTTCTGCTATAATCACCTATTTTTTAAGTATTTTCCTTTTCCCCATTATTCATTTATTTGATTTTCCGATATCATTTTCCAAATATTTAAAATTCAAAACTATAAATTATCTAAAGAATATGGGGGTTACAAAGACTTCCATCATTGCGGCAATAAATAAAATGACTACTGCAAGAATAATTAGATTCAAAGAGTCCTGCAAAACTTTCCAGAATTTTTCGGTTCCTACTTCTCTTCTAATAACTGCAAAAGAAATTATCCCTCCTGCAAGTGCAGCCACGAAATAGGCTGCTATTTCAGGGATTCCATGAATTAAATATCTAAACAATGCGATGGGCAACGAATTTAAGCTCGAAGTAGAAAAAATACTAATTGCCGCGGCTATGACACTCGCATTCCATGCAAGAATAAATATCACTCCCGCTCCAAAAAGCAGAGAAAAAATTAAAGTGAAAATCAAAACATAAATATTATTTGCAAAAATTAAAAATAGCCTTTCTTTATTGCTTGCGAATGCAGTAGGTCCGCTTTGCTCCACTCCCTTTCTAAACTGGTCTATGCACGCCTCATTTCCCGCCTGATTAATGTTGCAAAAAGTCATTAATTGTGCTTCAGCACTTAATGTTGTGGGAAGTATAATATACCAAAACGCATAACCCACAACAAAACCAACAAAAAGCCAGAGAAACGCCCATAAAGCAAACCTATGGTGTTTTAACAATTCAAACATTCCAGAATTTTCCTGTGCGGATCTTTTTTCTTCAAGCCTGAATATATAAAAAATGAAAGGAATTGAAAACATCACAGTGAACATTACAACAAGGATTCCCGAATAACTTCTTAGAACAGCATCCTTGCTAAATATCCATCCAACTAAAAGTATTGAGACGCTCGCATAAACTAATCCGATAAAAAACATTTCCCAAGGTTTCCTCTCGGCTTTGAGGGGATTTATTAACATTTCTAGCATTTCATTTATTTAAAACAAGTCATCTTAAATAGTTTATCATACCCACTCTTCACCTCAAATTTGCATTGTTCACGAAATTCTTCTTCTATATTTAACCTAGGACAAAGAATATCCTAATTATCTAAATTCTCTATAAATCTCTTAAATCAGTTTCAATAAGTCACAAAACATTAAGTATGCAACTTGTTGCGAAATAATCATAAAATAACGTAGATAAATAATAATCCTAATTTAATTTAATATTGTTGGCATAATAAATTTTATAATTTTTTTGCCCTTGATTATTTCCCCATTTATCTAATATTAATCTATAAATTTTGATTTATAAATGCCCTAATTTCTAATGAATTATATTCTCTTAATTGCCTTATTTTCTATCAAAACAAACCACAATTTACTTTTCTTCTTTCCCTGCATTTTCAATAAGCAATTCCAATTCAGAATTTAAAATAGAGAGCTCATAAGTTAATTGCAGTTTCATTTCTTCAAGTTTTTTTATCTGGTCTTCTGAAACCTTTATAGTTTCCTCAAATCCCTTTCTTACAAAAATTCCCGCACCAACATCTACGAAAAGATTTTTTTCCTTAATCTCCGATTTAATAAAAACTCCCTTTCCGATACTTGCAAGAATTTCTTTTTCTTCGCTGTTTCCCAGATTTTCCAGGCCATTCTTAAACGCTTTCAATTCCTTAGTCTGCTGGTCAACAACCTCAATTTGCTGATTAATATTCTCTGATTTTTGATTTGCTTCTTGTATCTTCATCATTAATTCAATATCCATATTTCTTCAGAATTAAGGCAGTTTAAAAATCTTCCTAAAAATTATGCTAAATACAATTGCAGAAATCAAATACCACCAAAACCATCCGGAAAAACTCTCTGCAAAAATATCCTTTATCCACCAAAATACCACTAAAATCGGTAGCATTGTAATCATCATCGGCTTCAAAGAATGCTTAAAATTCTCTCCAACATGAGACATCATTTCCTTCTGCAATTCCATAATTTTGGAAGGATTATCTTTGTTTGCCTTTATTTCTTTTTGCAATTCTTTTTGTCTTTCTTTTCCCTTCATCACTTTTTCCTTGTCCATAACAAAATAATTTACAAGGCTAATAAAAAGAGAAATCAATCCAGAAATAACTATTATACTAATTTTTGGATTTGCAATAATAAATTCTTTCAACGCCATCTTTTTTCAAGGAAAATATTTCTTTTAAACCTATTGGATTTTGTTAAAATATAAATCCACCCATCAAATATAGGTCGTGATATTATCTCCTCTAATTTCTATATTTTAAACTAAAAATTGATTATTCTCTAAGATTATAGTCTAAGACATTTATAATTGAAAGGTATTTGTCTTAGACTATTAGCGGAAGAACAAAAAACTGTTCAAAATATTTTGTCTTCTGCTATAACTGCCATAATTAATGGTGATTTGCGAAAAAAATCAACCACCTTTAGAGCACCAAGATTACAAAAAGGAAAGAGTTAACAATCCTCAAATAACATTGACGAATAATAATTCTAAACTAATTTGACATTATAGTCTAAGACATTTATAATTGAAAGGTATTTGTCTTAGACTATTAGCGGAAGAACAAAAAACTGTTCAAAATATTTTGTCTTCTGCTATATTTATCTAAATTCTATAAAATTATCCCTAACTAAAACTAAGCATATCAAGTTTATACAACCCACATTTTTTAGAATTATTAATATTCATTTTTCATATAATCTATTCAAATGCAAAACTAATATCTCAATCAACCCATAAACTTTCTCATTGCAGGGTGCATATCGACAGCGTGTTGCTGTGCAATATTCTGGTATAACTGATAGATAATCATTACTGCAAGCAATATTGCCGTTCCCGAAGTTAATGCCCCAAGCAAGTTTGCAATCGCCGCCAATGCGCCTATTGCTAAACCCCCCATAATTGTCAGGGGCATTATATATCTTTTTAAAATACTCTCTAAAATTCTTGGGTCTTTTCTAAATCCAGGAAGTTGTAATCCTGAAGCACCGATGTTCTTTGCTTGAGAGGCCGCATCCATTCCAGTTGTCTTAACCCAAAATATTGAAAAGACCATCGCAAAAACCATATAAAATAACAGATTTCCAAAAGCCCTGATTAAATCACTTCCCAATAAACTCCCCGTAATTGCCCCCTGTAAAAGATTTGGAGAACTTATCCAATATGACAGCCCTGAAATTGGTTGTCCATTTTGAAATCCTCCAATGAAAGTGGGATGTCCTATCCAATTTTCCAACAAACTTCCAAATAGCTGAAGATTTGCAGCAAGTGCAGCTACTAAAATTACCGGAAGCACAGAAGCATAAAAGAATGCTAAAGGCCATTTAACTCCATATCCTCTAATCCTATCATAACTCAAAGGAATCTCAACCTTCAAATTTTGTGCCCACACCACAGCAAGGAAAATCAGAACAGTAACTAATATTACTGCAACCGCAAGCAGGGCACTTGTAGGGTCCCCCCCAATAATTGCCTGTACAATTACCAAAATCCTCCCCGCACAAGGGGTATTTTCAAAATCAACTAAACAATTTCCCCCATCCGTTCCAATAAATTGGAAAAGTCCTATAAATATTTGTAATGAAACTCCCGCAACAATAAACAATGAAACACCCGAACCAAATCCCCATTTTTGTGCAACTTCATCCATCAACATTATGGCAAGCCCTCCAAGAATCAGTTGGAAAATAACAATTCCTGCAAAACCGGCACTTGCTTCAAGCCCACGCATTAAAACAAAAACAAAAGCTTCAAAGATTATAAAAAACAAGACTCCAACTTTTTGAAGTCCCTGAAACATTTTCTTTCCTTCAGGAGTTTTTGTGTCTATACTTAAGATTCCAGAGCCTGCCAATAACTGCAGAATAATAGATGAAGTAACAATTGGTCCGATACCCAAGCTAATAATACTTCCAAAACTCGTTCCAAGAATCACAGACAAGAAATCAAATCTTTCCAGTGCATTATTGCTTAAACCATATAACGTGATATTATAAAGAACAAAATAAACTCCAAGAATAATTAAAGTCCACTTAAGTTTAACATTAAAACTTACTTTCTTTTCGCTTGGTTTTTTAACTTCAGGTATGAGTGAAATAATTTCTTTCAATGCCATAGACTCTTTAAAAAAAACAAGTTTTTAAACTTTCCATTCTAAATATTAATATGCTAAATCCCTTGTCAAAAAAGAATAAGTCTAAATATGCCGGCTCAATTGTTCTCGGTCTCAACGATGCCATTGTAGAAATTACGGGAACCTTAATTGGATTGACATTCGCTTTGCAAAATGGAATTTTAATTGCGTCAACAGGTTTTATTGTGGGAATCGCCGCTTCTCTTTCAATGGGGGCTTCAAAATATTTAAGCGAAAGAGAATCTGGCCAAAAAAGAGCAAAGGCAATAAAATCCTCGGCATACACCGGAATTGCATACCTCCTGACTGTGTTGGTTTTAATCTCTCCGTATATATTCCTCCAAAACATATACCTTGCATCAATAACGATGCTTTTCTGTGTAGTAATAATTATTGCAATATATAGCTATTACATTTCAAATATGAAATCAATTCCATTCAAAACCCGCTTTTTAAGGATGCTTTCAATCTCTCTCGGAGTAGCCCTAATTAGTTTTGCTATAGGCTTATTGGTAAGAAATTATATTGGTGTAGATGTTTAATTTGGATTCTTGTTTTATAGTTATTTACTGCATTGTTATAGTCTAAGACATTTATAATTGAACAGTATTTGTCTTAGACTATTAGCGGAAGAACAAAAAACTGTTCAAAATATGGACAATTCTGTTGATTAGCACAATTGTTTTCAGAATTGTACAGATAGAGAATTCTGGACAAAT